>NZ_POTY01000302.1 GCF_003236315.1 Micromonospora craterilacus | reverse complement strand
GTCGGTGGGGGTGGGTTCGAGGCGGGGGTACCAGATGGCGACGGCGGACCGGTCGCCGGTGGTGTGCACCTGCCCGCGCTCCAGGCCGTGATAGAAGGCGTCGGTGAAGTACCGGTAGTAGACGGTGCGACGGTCGTCGGGGTCGGGGATCAGCCAGTCGGCAAGGGGTCCGTCGTGGAACGCTTCGGCGAGGACGCCGATCAGTGGCCCAGCGTCGGCCTCGGCGGCGAGGCGGACGAGCAGATTGTCGTTGGTGGTGGTCACGGCAGCTCCCAGGTCAGGCTGGTTGACGGACGACATCGGGGGCGCGCAACGGTCCGGTGCCGCTGTCCGCGCCCAGGCCCACCGCCGCGTACACGTCGGGGTTGGTGGCGCGCAGGAGCAGCGCCCACCCGATGCCGAAGAGTGCGGCGGCGGCGTAGGCGGCGGGAAACGCCCAGCGCAGTGGCGAGTCGGGTGCGACGCCGAGCAGGGTGTCGAACTCGCGCAGGGTGACGGTGAGGATCCCGCCGAGCGCGAGCGTGGCACCCATGGGTGCGATGAGCGCGCGCCAGGGTCCTTCGGTGTGGGTGGTCCGGGCGAAGAAGCCGATGACGGCGGCGGAGGTGACGGTCATCAGGATCAGCACCCCGAGGCCGCCGGTGACGGTGACCCAGAAGAACAGGTGCACGATCGGATCCGCCCCGGCCACGGCGTAGGCGACCAGCACGCAGAGCGCAAGGCCGCTCTGGACGAGGGAGCCAACCTTGGGTGCGCCGGTGCGGCGGCTGGTGCGGCCGAAGACGGCGGGCAGGACCCGTTCCCGGCCGAGGGCGAACAGGTACCGGGCCACCGTGTGGTGGAAGCTGAGCAGCGCGGCGAACAAACTGGTGATGAACAGGACCCGGGCGACGGTGACGATGCTGTCGGCCAGGTACGGGGACACCAGGTTGAAGATCAGATCGGTGCCGTCGGCGCGGGCGGCCTCCACGATGCGGTCCGGGCCGGTGGCCACGGACATCGCCCACGCGGACAGCCCGTACAGCAGGCCGGTCACCGCTACGGCGATGTAGGTGGCGCGGGCGATAGTGCGACGAGGGTCCTTCGTCTCCTCGGAGAAGACCACGGTCCCCTCGAAACCGACGAACCCGGTGATGGCGGTGACCAGCGCCGCGCCGATGCCGGCGGCGAACACGTGGGACGGTGCGAGGGTGTCGAAGCTGACGGTCCCGTCGGCCGGATGGGTAACCATGATCGCGTCGAAGGCCAGCGCGACGACGCACTCGGCGACCAGCACGACGGCGAGGACCCGCCCGTTGAGGTCGATCCGTGCGACCCCGAGCACCGCCACGATGGCCCACACCGCCAGGGCGCACACCCACCACGTGAGCTGCCAGCCGTACCGGTCGTTCAGGAACTGCGCGGTGACCGCGCCGGCCCCACCGTAGAGTCCGACCTGCATCGCGTTATACGCCAGCAGGGCGACCATCGCCGCTCCGACGCCAGCCGGGCGGCCGAGTCCACGAGTGACGTACGTGTAGAAGGCGCCCGCGTTGACGATCCGCCGCGACATCGCCACGTAGCCGACCGCGAACAACGCGAGCACCGCCGCGACGACCAGGTACGACACCGGCATGCCGGTGACGCCGGTGACCGCGTACCCGGTGGTCGCACCGCCCGCGACGACGGTGAGCGGCGCGGCGGCGGCGATCACGAAGAACACCACCGACGGGATACCGAGCCGCCCCCTGGCGAGGACGGCGGACACGGTGTCGGGTTTCGAGTGAGACATCGGTTCTCTCTCAGCGAAGAGGGATGGATGGGGGGTGGGCCGCACTCAGGAGGTGCGGTGACTCAGGACGGCGCCGCCGACGACGGCACCGAGGTCGGCGAGGAGATCGCGGACCGGCAGGGGAGCGTGCTCGATCTGCTGGCGCAGGAACGCGCGGGTCGCGAGGGGTGTGCCGTCGAGCAAAATCGGATCAAGCTGGGTGTGCGCCGCCAGACCGGCGAGGGTCAGGTCGAAAGCGTTGAGTGCTTGGTAGTTGCGGAGTTGGAAGGAGAGGCGGGCCCACGACCAGGCGGCGGTGTTCATGTCGGTGGGGACGTACACCGTCCGTTGGCGCCACAGCCGGCCGACCTGCTCCAGCCGGAGCAGCCCGAGCTGCCACATGCGGGTTGCGACCTGCTCGTAGGCGGTGGTACCGAGGAACGCCAACCACGTGCGGGTCGCGGTGTGACGCGGTTCGGCGACGAGGCGGTCGAGGACGAGGTGTTGCAGCCAGTCCTTCGGCGGCGAGGCGTTGACAACCCGCACGTGCCGGCCCTCGAACGTGACCCGACCCTCGCCGTACAGCTCGCCGAGCAGCGCGGCGGCCAGGCCGTGTGCCGTCGCGGACTCGAACAGGCGGGGGCGCCCGGTCTGGTCGTCGTGCGCCAGGTAGAAGAACTCGTCCGCGAGACGCATGGCCTGCGCGGCGGCGCTGCCGATGGCGCGTACCGGCCGAGTCGGCTCAACTGGTGCTGGGTGCTCTCGCAGGTGTAGTGGGTACTCGTCGGCTGCGCCGGGGGGTGTGGTGTTCACCGCGGCTGGCCTTCCTGAGTCGGTGGGTCAAAGGGAGTTGGGAGCCCGAGCTTCCGGAGGAGTTCATGGCCACCCGGGTGGCGGGCGAGTTCCTCGATCGCCCAGGGGTGTTGCCCGCATCCGTCGTCCTGGCAGTGCAGGCAGGTGCCGTCGTTGCGGTGCTGAAGCACGGTGTTGCGCGCCGGCTCGAAGCGCGGTCCACTCGCCGGTCGCTGTCGTCGGTGCTGTCATGGCGCCGACTGGCGGTGCAGTGCGGCGACATTGACGCGGACCTCCATGCACGGCGGGTGTAGGTCGACGTGTGGGTACTCGCATTCGGGTCGGTGGCCGAGTACCCAGACCCACTCGTCGCTGCGATTAGGCAAGTCGCGGACACTCGCCAAAATGACGGCCACGGGAGTGCCCGGGGTGAGGTCACGTCCGTAGGACCAGTCGCCCGATTCCAGCCGGAGCAGGGTGCCCGCGGCCATATCCGGGAGCGGCTGAGGGCTACGGTTCACGGCCGTGTCCACCAGGAGCGGTTGGCGGCGCGGTCGTACGCGGCGAGGGCACCTGGGAGCGCCTGCGCTGGATCGATCATCGGCCCGGCTACTCCTGGGGCGACGGCCTCCTTCGGGCAGGGCCTGCGAGGGCCATGCAGTGAAGGGGCCTGGGAACGCGCGGAACGCATGGCCAGAGCGGGTGGGCCGCTGGTCTCGACGAGATCGGAGCTTCGGGTTGCGCGGGTCGGCGTCGGACCGTCCGCACGCCCTTCGAGGGACCTCGCGTCGGCTCTGCTACCTGAGGAGGGGCAGCCGAGAGGATTGAACGGCCGGTCGTCGGCCGGGAGGAACCACTTCATCCGGCGCATTCACCTCTCCTCGCGCACCTGCCTGGCATTGACGGATAGCTCGTTGCGAGTCAACGATCACGGAACGGCGCGGAGCTGGGAATGCCGACCTTCGGTCCGACTTCGAGTGCCGACTTGCGGTCCGACCAGGAGGTGACCTGCGGAAACATGTCGGACGGTCAGCTGCGCCAAGATCGTGCGCCGGGTTGGCGGGGTTACATTGACCTCACCCCAGCCGACCAACCGTCGACCGGGCATGAGTGGTCCCTGGAGGCTGCCGGTGAATCGCCCCAGTCCTTATGTGCGCCGACGATGGCTCGGACGTGAGATCCGCCGCCTGCGAGAGGAGCATGGCGTGACGGGCGAGTCGATCGCCCGTGCCGTGGGGTTTCCGCGGCAGCAACTCAGCGCGCTGGAGAACGGACACCTTGGCCCTGACATCGACCTCGTCAGCGGGATCTGCGACTACCTCGCGGTCGGCGTGAACCGGCGGACAGCCATCATGGACGCCGCAGCTGACGGTTGGGCTCGCGGCTGGTGGGCGGCTGACGCCGAACGGATGGGCATCCGGCAGGCCATCTACGCCGACCTGGAAAGCGGCACCCGGACCATCGTCGAGTACGCCATGACCCTGATCCCCGGCCTACTCCAGACGCCGGCGTTCGCCGACGCGCGGTTGCGCAGCGATCCCGCCCGCCATGGCGACAGGTTCGACCCTGCCGCCGCGGTCACCGCCCGCACTCGTCGCCAGAGCCAGGTGCTCGCCGCAGGCGGGCCACGCTACGACGCCGTCATCGATGAGATCGCGATCCGGCGACGCGCCGCCGACCCCGCAGTCGTCGCCGAGCAGCTCCAGCATGTCGTCACCGTGTGCGTGAACCACCCATCCGTGACCGTCCAGGTGCTACCCCTCGAGGCATCGATCCGAGGTCACAGCGCTCCCCGGTCCGCGTACTCGATCTACCGCTACCGTGACCCGCAGGGCCTACAGGCCGTCGCGGTCGACACCCTCACCCACGACGTGATCCACACCGAACCAGGCGAGCTGGCCCCCTACCTAAACCTGCACAGCCGGCTCAAGGCCGCCGCACTCTCACCCGAATCGAGTATCCGTCTCCTCCGCGCTGCGGCGGAGAACCTGACACCCACCGAAGGAGTCTCGGTATGAAATCCCAGCCCACCTGGCGCAAGTCCAGCCGCAGCGACGACGGCAACTGCGTCGAGGTTGCCCACACCCACGAACCGGTCCTGGTGCGCGACTCGAAGAACACGGCCGGGCCGGTGCTGCGGTTCGCCCCGGAACAGTGGCACACCTTCATGGACGGCATTCGCCTGGGCGGATTCGAATCCCCGACTGCCATGGAGTGAACCGAGGATCAGCACCTTCACCGCGACACGACCCGGGCGGGATGCGCCGGGCTTGTGGGGCTCGCGACGCTTGCCTCGACGGCGCCGCCCAGGGCTTCCTTGACCCTGAGTGTGCTCGCCATCACGATAGCGGCAGCGAATGGCGCGATGCTGGTACGGCCTCGGCTCAGACGCTCACCGAGCACGCATCGGCATTGAGTCCAATCTCGTCCACGGAGAGGAGGCGCCAGTGCCTCGTCATCCGGACGCGCTGATCACGCCGAACACGCTCCTCGCCGAGAGACGTGCCGGTCTGCCATCGCCCCGGCGGCCGGGGCAGCGCATATCCCGGACCGAGCTGGCCGATGCCGTCAACTCGGCCCTCGACTGCCTCTACCCCCGCCGGAAACTCGCCGCCCTGTACGTCGACTCCCGATGGATCGGCAAACTCGAACGCGGGGAGCACCGCTGGCCCAGCGAGGAACGCCGTGCCGCCTTGCGCCTCGTTCTCGGCGCCGCCACCGACACCGATCTCGACCTCTACAGCCCTCGACGCTCCGGCAGAACGCGGACGGACACCATTGACCGGGGGCAGATCGCCCAGTCCGGTCCACGGCCCGACCTGCTTCCCACCGGAGACCTTCTGCAACTCGGTACTCCCACGCCTGGACGCCAGTTGCTGCCCGACGGTGACCGTTCCTTGTGCCAGACGATCTCGGCCCCGCAAGGACAGCATTTTCCCGGCGCGACGATCGACGTCGAGGTGTACCCCGCGGTCGATGACGGCCGCGTTCTCGCCACGATCACCCTGGCCGACACGGAACAGAGGTGGCGCCGGCCGGTTCAGCGGCGACTCATCCTTGGCCATATTGACGCACCGGATCGTGTCGATGTCTTCGCGCTGGACTCTCGGCGGGCGTGCCGGCACCTTGTTGGAGCCGGCAGGGACGCCCGGCTGCTCATCCCTCGCGTGTACCAGCTCGACGCGATCACCGCCGGGGTCCTGTGGGCGGTAGCGAACCTCGACCTGTCGCTACTGCTGGACGACGCCCGGTTGGACGCCGCCCACACCGCCGCCTCCCCATACAGGGGCATGACCGCATCTGCCGCCAGCCGCGACATCGCCGAAGACCTGGACCCGGTGTCACGGCTGTGGATCGGATCGACATTCTGCGCCGACCACATCCGCCGCCACTACCACCTCCTGTCCGACGTGCCCGTCTACTGGACACGCGAGCAACGCGGAGAGGAAGCCAGCACATGGCTGCTGTTCCGCCACAAGCTGCGGTACCTGCGCGAAACCGCCGACCGGTTCCGCAGCACCGCACAGCCGATGACCAGGATGTTCTGCCTTCCCGCGCGCACGGTGACCGCCTCATCGACATCTGAACGCATCCTGCTGCTGCTTGCCATGGCATTGATGGAATCCCTCGGCATCCGCACCGCGGTCACGGACGACCCTGAGTACGCCACACTGCCCGGACTCGTCATGGACAACCAGCGCGCCGTCATCGCCACCTGGATTCGCGCCGACGACGTCTGGCATGTCGACGTCACCGACCACCGCAACACCATCGCCACCTACCGCGACGCCCTCGGCGACGTGCACGCCCACTCCGTGACCGCCGACGACACGCCCGCCGGACGGCTCCGCCACCTGGCCGATTACCTGGCCCTCGACTGGCACTGGCTGCAAAGCCGCTGCGCCGACCTCGGCCAGTACGGCTTCGCCGGCCTCGCCGAGCCCCGCAGCCGTCTCCTCTCCCTCGACGGCGTCGACCAGGCATGCCGCTTCATCGGCACCCTGCCGTAATAGGCTCCAGCCCGACCATCAGCCGCGACCGCCGAAAGGACCCGCCCGTGTCCCCCACTCCGACAACACCTGCGCTGAGGGTGGTGGTGTTCGGCCTGGGCGGCACGATCGCCATGACCAGCGGCACCGGCGAAGGCGTCAGCCCCACCCTGTCCGCACGCGACCTGGTTGACGCCGTACCAGGGCTGGCCTCGGCGGGAATCGACATCGAGGTAATGGACTTCCGCCGCCGCCCCGGAGCGTCCCTCACGTTCGCCGACGTCACCGCGCTCGCCAGCGCGGCGACCCGAGAACTCGCCGAGGGCGCGACCGGAGTGGTCGTCGCCCAGGGCACCGACACGATCGAGGAAACCGCATACCTACTCGACCTGCTCCACCAACGACCCGAACCCGTCGTCGTCACCGGCGCGATGCGTAACCCCACCCTGGCCGGCGCCGACGGCCCCGCCAACCTCCTCGCCGCCATCCACACCGCCGCCTCCCCGACCGCCCGCGACCAAGGCTGCCTCGTCGTCCTCGCCGACGAGATCCACGCCGCCCGCTGGGTCGCCAAGACCCACTCCACCAGCGGCGCCACCTTCCGCTCGCCGGACACCGGCCCCATCGGCTACGTCATGGAAGACGCCGTGCAGCTGCTGACCCGCGTGCCGCACCGGCTCGCCCTCCCTCCCCCGAGCCAGACCGAAAAGGCACGCGTCGGCCTCTACACCGTCAGCCTCGACGACGATCCCACCCTCCTCGACGCCATCGGCCCCCACTGCGATGGCC
>NZ_POTY01000301.1 GCF_003236315.1 Micromonospora craterilacus | reverse complement strand
GTCCAGGGGGTCCGTCACCGGGTCGAGGGTGTCGAGCACGGGTTCCAGCGGCTCGAGCACCGGTTCCAGCCCTCGCCAGACGGGGGACAGGATCGGGGCGAGCGGCTGGATCACCGGGCTGAGGACGTCAGCCACCGGGGTGACTAGGCCGGCCCGCACCGGGTCGGTGACCGGGCGCAGCGTGTCGGCCACCGGGGTGAGCACCCCGGACCGGACCGGCTCCGTGACCGGACGGAGAACATCACCCACCGGTGCCAGCACCCGACCGTCAGCCGGTCGGGTGGCCGGTCGGCCCGCGCCAGCAGCTGGCTTTGGCGTGCCGGCCTGGGCGGGGGCCGGCGGTGGGCTGACCTGGTTCGCCGGCGGGGCCGCAGGCTGGGCTGGTGGACGGTTCGGCGCGGGACGAGTGTCGGCTCCGCTCGGCGGGGTGCCGGGGCTCGTCTCGTCGGTGGGCGCGCCCGGGGCAGCCGGCGGTGCCTTCGGGTCGAGGATCGGGCTGAGGAGGCCGGTGAGCAGGTCGACGGCGGAATCCACCGGCGCGGCTGGCGGACGGTCGGCGGCGTAGGCGACCCCGGTGGTGGCGGCCTCGTGGACGCCCCACACCACGACGACCCCGCCGAGCAGGAGCCCGAGCCGCAGCGCGACCCGCGTCCACCGCCCGCCCCGTCGACTCATCCCGCACTCCTCCGACCCTCGGCCATCGCCGACGATCAACGTCCGCACTCTACCGAACGAAGTCGACCGATCGCAGTCCGGCGTTGGTCGAGTTTTTGGCGCGTCGCGTCCTGGCCAGGCGCGGACTTCGGCCGCTGCCCAACACCGGAGCCAGGGGCGCGAGCACCAACGGCGCGTCGTCGACCTGGCCCCGGCGTGGATACTGCCGTGGCCGGGTGGGGTGTCGGTGGCGATCAGCTGGTGCCGCCAGCCTTCGATGGTGTCGAACAGCGACAGTTGGGCGCCGGGGTGCGGGCGTTCGCGGCGGACCAGGAATCGGGTTCCTTGCGGCCAGCCGGCGGCGTCGACCAGGCCGGTGATCTCCCAGACATATCGCCACCAGGGTCGTGCCGTGGACGAGCGCGCCCGCGATCGACAGCACCCCAGCGAGACAGAACCAGATGAGCTGTTGTACGGAGCCGATCGCCACCTCCTTGCCACTCATCAGGACCGTGACGAACAAGGCTCGACCAATCTGGGTGATGACGAGGGTGGCGGCGAAGATCATGCCGCTACCGCCGCCGGCCTGACAGTCGAGGCGGTGACCGCGGTGCTGGGCGGGCTCGGGGAGTGGAAGCCGGCATCCCGCCGTCACGGCTGTTTGCGTCGGAGGTATGCGTGTCAGCAGGTTGGGTGCTCCGCTTACCGGTCGCGGTTCGGGGGGAAGCCGCTCGGGTCGAGCCGCCCGGCCAGCTCCCGTACGGCCGTCTCGTACATCGGGTCGGTGTGGTAGGGCCAGTGTCCGTTGATCGGTGGGGGGACGGTGTCGTCCAGCTCCACGGCGATTCCGCTCGGGTCGCGCAGTCGTCGGTCGACCGTGCCGGCCGGGTCCTGGGCCCGGGGCGTCTCGCCCGGTCGGTGGGCGGAGAACAGCGGGCCGCCGATCGGGTCGGTGTTGCGCCACAGGTTGATCCACCGCCAGCCGATCCGGTTGCCGACCTCGTGGAGGACCTGGTCGCCGAGGAAGGCCGGGCAGAGTCGGGCGTAGAGCCGGTGCAGCGGGGTGCCGTGGGTCAGTAGTGCCACTCGGGGCAGTACTTCCTCGGGCAGTTGGAGGAGGGTGGCGGCGGCGAGGACGGAGCCGTGGGAGTGTCCGGAGAGGATGACGCCGCCTTGGGGGGTCAGTGCGGTGATGCGTTTGGCGAGTTCCGGTACGGCCCGTTCGGCGTAGCAGGGTGGTGCGAAGGGGTGGACGGTGCGTGGCCAGAAGGTGCCTAGGTCCCAGATGACCGCGACGGTGCGGCGGGTTCCCTCGGAGCGGTAGGAGAGCAGTCCGAGCACGACGATGCCGAGCGCGACCAGGCCGATGACGTAGATCCCGACGTCGGTCGCGAGCGCCAGGTCGGTGGTCGCCGTGCCGTCAGTGCGGGCCAGCTTCTTGCTCAGGGCCGACGGCCCGATCCCGACCAGGTCCAGCGCTACCGTGGCGACGCCGATCAGCGACAGCACCAGGAACACGATGAAGACCGGGCTGAGCTGCTCGGCGAGGGCGGCTCGGGCGATGATCTGCCGGACGGTGGTTCGTTGGGGCAGGGATTCCGGCGGTGGGTCGGGAAAGTCCTGCCGGACGATCGCCTCGGCCAAGCGATGTCGGTGGCGTCGGGTCTTCCTGATCCGATAGATCGTGGTGACGGTGACGACCATGACTGCGGCCAGCCCGGCGAGCGCCGCCCAGCGGTAGGAGACTGGTGGCTCCAGCGGCGGCGCGCCGGGCACGTCGGGGCGGGCCGGGTTCGGGATCTCTCCCCGGTCGAGGAAGTCGGCGACGCGGTATACCAGGGCTGCGGAGAATCCGTACGCGGCGGCGACCGCCGCAATGCCGAAGATCGGGGTGGCCAGTCCACTCAGCCACGTCGAGGCGGTGTCCCGGCTGCGTCGCCGCTGGTGCAGCGTGGTGACGACGAGCGCGGCCAGCAGGCCGGTCTGGACCGCGATCACCGCGGCGACCGCGCCCTCGTACCCGGGCAACTGCCCGTGCGGCTGTTCCGACTCGAACGGGATCGCGGCGTAGACGAGGGCCAGCACGGTGAGGCCGTTGGCGGCTATGCGCAGCGCCCGGATGCCGCGCAGGTCGACCTCGCCCCGGCCCGGGCCCTCCGCGGCGCGGTGGGCTGGTAGGCAGAGCAGGACGACGCAGGCGGCGAGCAGGACCCAGGCCGCCGCGAAGAGCACGTGCCCGACCGCCGTGGGATGGATGTGGATGAGCGCGCCGAGGAGGGCCGCGTCGAGGACACCGAGTCCGACCGCGACGTGGATGGCCCGCAGTCGCTGCACCACGAGCGCGTCGTTCCAGAAGCCGGGGCTGTCGATCCGGTCCTCCCCGCCGCTGGTGCGGTCCTGCCCGCGCGTAGCCGGGAACGCCTCGAACGCGCGGGCGGACCGCTTTCCGAGCCACCACAGCAGCCGCAGCGCGCCGATCGGCACCAGCGCGAGCACCGCCAGGCGCGGCCCGACGGGCATGTCGGCCAGCCAACCCAGATAGCCGCGGTGACGGACGCAGGGACGGTAGGGGACGCACTGCCAGCCCACGATGTCGACGGTCACCCCCACCACGGACAGCGCGAACGCGGCGGTCAGAGTCGCGGCCAGCAGCCGGCATAGCGGGCCGATCAACCCGCCCGTCCCGCCGGTCGCCGGCCGCGTCCACACGGCAAGATTCACCAACATGAACGGCAACAGGAACAGCAGCGACAAGGTCCGCACGGTGGCACCCGCGGTCAGCGCACCCCACCGGTACGCCTCCACCCGCAGTCCCTCCGGCCGGTCACTGATCCCGAACCCCGGACGGGGCCGGTAGAAACCAGCGTTGTCGTTACCGGCCACCCGGATCACGATCGGGTGATCCAGCAGCGCCTCGGCGGAGGTCCCCGAGACACCGTGCACCCGTAGCTCAACCACCTCGTGTGCCAACGCCTCGCCTCCCGGCAACTGCCGACCCGAACTCACGATAGTGGCCTGACCTGCGGATTCGCGGACCGTTTCGGCGAACGACGGCAGGCTGAGGGAGGACGGCGGATACCGAGGATTCGCCTCCACCCGCCGAACTGCCCACGATCAACGCCACGAACGACGGCTGCGGCCGGCCGAACTCGGTGATGCTCAGACGGGACTCAAGCGCTGGCTCGGGCTGGTGGTAGTGCCCGGGTGGTGGGCATGCTATGCGGCTGCAGGTGCCAGTTCGAGGTCGATGGCTTCCCAACGGATGCGTCGGGGCTGTGTGGGCAGAAGCGCGTCGAACCGGACCCAGACATGCTCCAGCACTAATGATGACGAGCGTCACCAGATTCTGTGGAGCGGTGTGGTCGACCCCGCGCGCGAGGTCGCGCTGTTTGAGAGAGGCGTCAAATCGACCACCCGCACCCCGCCGGGACCGCTGGTGCGCAGGTCTGGTGGGGTCGGCGGTTCGCCCGTGCTCCTTTGTGGTGTGGGATCAGCCGGCGGCCGGAACACGGCTCTTGAGTAGCAGCCGGGCGGCGGCGAGCGCCAGTCCAACCACGATGACTGCCCGGACCACGTGGTGCATCAGGAACATCAGGTGCAATGCGACGAGCAGTGTGGTTGCCGGTCGGAGTAAGTCAGGCGGACCAACGCCGGGCACAGCGGGATGAGCGCCCCGGCCAGTGCCGTCGACACCCCGACGGGGAGACGCAGCCCGGCCGGTACCGTGCCGGCGTGGGGTCCTTAGGCAGCAGGAAGCCATAGTACGCTCGCCGCTCCTGGTGGATTCGGAGTCTCCGCTGGTAGTGACGGAGATTCTGGCGCGGTCCTGGCGGCTGGTAGGCAAGCCTATCGCTGCTATAACCCGCCGTCGGTGTCCAACCGGTGGATTCTGCGCAGGGCGTCTGGCGGGGCCTCGTTCAGCTCGTACGCGAGGATGAGGGCCAACATCTGCCGGAGATGGTGACACGTCGTGCAGCCGTCGCAGCGTCGCTCGTGGTCGTCGGCCGCTTCGCGCACCGACCCCGCGAGGTAGCCCAGGACGTATCCGCCACGGATTCCTTCCGGCCGGTCGTCGAGTACCTGGCGGTAGTGCTCGACGAGTTCCGGGTCGGGGCGCATGCGAATGATTCTCCCGCATGAGGCTGTCGTAACGGTCCGGGTCCGACCCCTCCTCGCTTACCGGTGGTGGCTGGTTGGATTCCCAACGTGTTCGGCCCGGCGGGGTGGGCAGCCAGGGCTGGCGCTGCGGGTTGACCCGGGTGGGCCAGGATGACGGCGGCCGGGGACGGGAGCTTCGCGTCGGGTTGGTGCCGGCACCGCACGTCTACGTGTCCGGGCAGTCGTAGATGCCTTCGGAGACCTGCTGCCAGGAGGCGTGGTTCTCGCGGGCTCAGCCGAGGCCGTGGTGGCAGGGCGTTGAGTTCAGTTGGCGCTTGGTAGGGCGTTCACGTGGAATCGGCTGGTCAGGTCGGGCAGGACGCGGCGCAACGCGTCGACCGTTCCCTGCCGGCTGCCGCCTGCGTCGTGGAGCAGCACGATCGAGCCGGGTTGCACGTCGTGGAGGACTCTTGTGGTGATCCGGTCGGCTCCGGGTGTCCGCCAGTCCGACGGGTCCACCGTCCAGTGCAGCGAGGCCATTCCGAGGTTCTCCGCCACTGCCATCACGGAGCGGGTCCACTGGCCGCCGGGCTGCCGGTACCAGGCGATTGGCGCGTCTGGCACCGCCGCCTGGATCGCGGTGTTCGTCCGCAGCAGGTCCGAGTGGATCCGTGCCGGCGATCGTGAGCCCAGCGCCATGTCGTGGTCCCAGCTGTGGTTGCACAGCGTGTGGCCCTCGGCGACGATCTGCTGGATCAGCCACGGGTACGCCTCGGCGTTCTGGCCGACCACGCAGAACGTCGCCGTGACGTGGTACTCGCGCAGGATCGCGAGTACCTGAGGGGTGTAGTCCGGGTTCGGCCCGTCGTCGAAGGTGAGCGCCACGTCTGAGGTTCCGGTGGTGCGTTGCGGGCCAGGAGGGCCTTGCGTTGTCGATGTCTCTGGTCGTGGGCTGTAGTCGGCGTCATCGCGTGGCAGCCTTGGCTGACTGCCGAGGACCTGTGTGGAGGAGGGCGGCTGGAGAGGGCCCGGCGGCTGGTCGGCGATGGCCAGGCTGTCGACGACAGCCGCGGCACTACGTCGCGGGGACTCCAGGACGAGGTTTCGGCCGAGCCCGTATGTCGAGCCCAGCATGAAGACCAACACTCCGGACGCAGCGATCACCGGCCCAACCCCGACCGCTTTTCGGCGTGCTCCTTCCGGTGCCCCGAGAAGGACTCGCGGTTTTCCTGTAGTAGCCCCGTACACACTCGTTCCTTCCACGCTAGGCAGGAACACTAACGGAGCAGAAGCCAACGAAAAGCCCAAATGGGGCAAAAGTGTTTGAGTGGGTGGCTACCTGTGCTTGCACCGCAGCATCAGCAACTCTGGCCTGGCTGGAGTGCCTCACCCGGAATCGCGCTCTACGTCGACCTGGCATGGGATGCGAAACGTCCCGGACCAAAGCGGCTATCTGCATAGCTGCAGGTCGCAGCCGCGAAACACCAAGAAGCGTGACGGCTCACTGCGCCTCAGCGGTCGGATGGAACGACAGGGCGGCGGGCAGCGGAAAGTGTGGTCGCCGTGCGCCCGCCGCCCCGTCGACGAACCGAAGGGCGGGCGGCCAGCGAGGACGCTGCCGTGCCCAGCTGGGGAGCCCCTCGGCAAACGGGTGGGAGCGGGCCGCGCCCACGTGAGGAAGCGCCCTGGCGGGGCGGGCCCGCTCCAAACCCGACTGACAGTATCGGTCAGTGTTGGATGCGGCGGCCGATCTCGCGGATGATCACTCGGTTGGGTGATGGAATGCCGAGGGAGCCGAACAGTGCTGACAGGTGCCCGTCTCAGGGGTGATGGTTCTGACCCTCGGCGTCTGACCGGGTACCGGCACCAGTACAAAGCCAGGTACGGCTCGAAGGGCTCTGTCCCTGCCGGCAGCCGAGGCCCGTACTATCGGCGGCCATGACCACCCCTCGCAAGGGCCGCCCGGCTGCTGCGGCGAGGCGATGACCCCGACGTGAGCCGCGTCTGAATGAGGAGACGAAGGCGGCCCTACGTTAGATGGAACTCAGGTCGTACCCGGTCCACGGCTGGCGGTACCGCTCCTACTCCCACCAGGTGACGGCGCAGCTCGCGCGGACGCTGCCGATGCTGACGCAGGCGGGGGTCAGCGTCGCCCAGCTGGCCGAGGCGATGGGGGTCACCGAGCAGCGGGTGAGGGACATACGGCGCCAGCACCACGGGCCGGTGCCCCGCATCGGCGAGTGGCCTCCGCGACGGTAGAGCTCCCGACGGCTCGCCGGCACCGTGCCCGGCCTGTTGGCGACCTGCGTCGGCATCGGCCAGCACCTGGAAGATGGTCCTTGGGCTGGCCCGGGGCGCTCTGTAAAGCCATGTGACAGGCAGCACTACTAGAGAGCAGCCACAATCAGTTCACTTCCGCCAAGTCCCACCACAGCCGTAACTTCTTCGGCGTGACCTCGTTAAACAGCCCGGAGCCCGGAGCCCGGAGCCCGGAGCCCGGAGCCCGGAGCCCGGAGCCCGGAGCCCGGAGCCCGGAGCCCGGAGCCCGGAGCCCGGAGCCCGGAGCCCGGAGCCCGGAGCCCGGAGCCCGGA
>NZ_POTY01000300.1 GCF_003236315.1 Micromonospora craterilacus | reverse complement strand
CCTCGGGGTCGTACCTGGGCGGTCGGGGGCGCGCGGTCCTCGGCGGGGGTCCCTGCTTGCGCCAGTTCAACCGGCGTACGCACTGCCGGGCCAGCCGGATGCCGTCCCGCTCGTCGGCGGCCAGGAAGTCGGCCAGGCCGCTTGTGGTGGCGTGCATGACCGCGCCGCCCAGCGACTCGTCGTCGGCGTCCTCGCCGGTGGCCATCTTCACCAGCGGCGGCCCGGCCAGGTAGACCTGCGACCGCTCCCGGATCATGATGGTGAAGTCCGACATCCCGGGCACGTAGGCGCCGCCGGCGGTGGCGTTGCCGAAGACCACGCTGACCGTGGGGATCTTCTCGGCCGAGAGCCGGGTCAGGTCGCGGAACACCCGGCCGCCCGGGATGAAGATCTCCGCCTGGGTGGGCAGGTCGGCACCGGCCGACTCGACCAGGTTGACCATCGGCAGCCGGTTGGCGAGGGCGATCTCGCCGGCCCGCCGGGTCTTGGCGAGGGACCAGGGGTTCACCGCGCCGCCGCGTACCGTCGGGTCGTTGGCGATGATCAGGCACTCCACGCCCTCGACCACGCCGATCCCGGTCACCACGCTGGCCCCGACCGGGAAGTCGGTGCCGTACGCGGCGACCGGCGACAGTTCCAGGAACGGGCTGTCCGCGTCCAGCAGCAGCTCGATGCGTTCCCGGGGGAGCAGCTTGCCGCGCCGGTGGTGCCGGGTCACGTACTTCTCGCCGCCGCCCGCCCGCGCCTGGTCGAGCGCGGCGTCCAGCTCGGCGAGGCGCGCCAACAGCGCCTCGCGGTTGGCCCGGTGGGCCGGCGAGGCGGGATCGACCGGGCGCTCCAGTGTGGTCACGGTGTCACCTTCGTTCGTGACTGCGGGGCTCGCAGGCCCGGCTCACTCCTCGCACTCACGGTGCCACCTTCGTTCGTGACTGCGGGGCTCGCAGGCCCGGCTCACTCCTCGCACTCACAGACCCATGCCTTTCGCGACGATCTCGTTCATGATCTCGGTGGTGCCGCCGCCGATGCCGAGGATCCGGGCGTCCCGGTAGTGCCGTTCCACCTCGGCGTCGCGCAGGTAGCCGAAGCCGCCGTGCAGTTGCAGGGCCTGGTCGACGACCCAGTCGCCGGCGGCCACGGCCACGTTCTTCGCCATCGCCACCTCGGTCACCACCGGCTCGCCGGCCGCGACCCGGGCGGCGACCTGGTGCACGTACGCCCGGGCCGCCTCGGCGCGGGTGTGCATCTCGGCCAGCCGGTGCCGGACCAACTGCCGGCTGGCCAGCGGCCGGCCGAAGGTGGACCGGTCCCGGCACCAGGTCACGGCCAGCTCGACGCAGCGCTGCGCGATGGCGTACGCGTGGGTGGCCAGGGAGAGCCGCTCGGCGGCGAACTGCTGCATGATCGCGAGGAAGGCAGTGTCCTCCTCGCCGATCCGGTTCGCCACCGGGACGCGTACGTCGACGAAGGAGAGTTCGGCGGTGTCCGAGCAGTGCCAGCCGAGCTTCTCCAGCCGCCGCCCGACGGTGAACCCGGGCGTGCCCTTGTCGATCACCAGCAGGCTCAGCGCCCCGTCGCCCGGCTGGCCGGTGCGGACCGCCGTGGTCACGAAGTCCGCCCGGACGCCGCTGGTGATGTACGTCTTCGCCCCGTTGACCACATAGTGCTCCCCGTCGCGGCGGGCGTGGGTGCGGATGCTCGCCACATCGGAGCCGGTGTCCGGCTCGGTGATCGCCAGTGCGCCGATCATCGAGCCGGCCAGCGTCGGCCGGACGTACCGGTCGATCAGGTCGTCGTCGGTGTTCTCCGGGCCGCCGAGCCGCCCGCCGAGCGTGCCACCCAGCCGGCCACCGGCGGCGGCCACCATGTGCGGCAGCGCGATGCCGTGCGTGAAGAGGGCGGCGACCAGCCCGGACGACCCGCCGGATCGGATGATCTCCTCGGTGACGATGATCGAGTCGAGCAGGTCGCCGCCGCTGCCCCCGACCGACTCGGGAAAGCCGATGCCGAGCAGACCGAGCTTCGCGGCGGTGGCGTGCAGCTCGCGCGGCACGTCGCCGGCCCGCTCCCAGTCGGCCAGGTGCGGCAGCACCTCCCTGGACACGAAGGCCCGGGTCAGTTCGCGTAGCTGCCGCCGCTCGGGGGTGTCCACGATGGTCACGGCCGCACCTCCCCGACGGTTGGTGCCGGTCCGGCGGCCAGGTGCGCCGGCAGGTCGACCACCTGGGCGCGGAGCAGCTCGCCGAGCGCCTTGGCCTGCGGGTCGAACCGGGTGGAGGCGGCCACCCCCGCCCCGAGCAGCCCTTGGATCACGAAGTTGACCGCCCGCAGGTTGGGTAGCTCGTGCCGCTGGACGGCCAGCGGAGCGGTCTCCGGCAGCAGCTCGGCCAGCCGCTCCACGGTGAGCCAACCGCGCAGCCAGGCCCAGGTGGCGTCGGTACGCGCCCAGACACCGAGGTTCGCGTCGCCGCCCTTGTCCCCGGAGCGCGCCCCGACCAGCTCACCCAACGGCGCCCGCCGGGTCGGGTGTAAGGAAGGGCCCCCTGTTGACGCCGGGTGTGGTACAGGGGGCCCTGCCAAACCCGTCACCGTCGGCGGGGCGATCGGTACCCGGGTGCCGTCCGGTAGCACGGCGACGTGCGCGACCGCTTCCTGCGGCACCGCGTCGGCGGTGAACACGCCGTACGGGGTGGCGTCGCCGGGCAGCGTGGTCAGCGTGCAGCCCGGGTAGGAGGCCAGCGCCAGCTCCACCGCGGCCGCCGAGAAGGCCCGCCCGGCCCGCGTCCTGTCACCGTCGCGCAGGTGTACGTGCAGCAGCGCGCTGGCCGCCTCGGTGTCGGCGGCGTCCGGATGGTCGGTACGGGCCAGCGTGAACTCCAGCCCCTCCTCGCCGACCGCCTCCGCCAGTTGCGCCCGCACCAGCGCCGCCTTGGCCGGGATGTCCAGCCCGCAGAGCACGAACGTCATCGAGTTGCGGAAGCCGCCCAGGTTGTTGACGCCGACCTTGAGCGTGCCCGGCGGCGGCGTACCCCGGACGCCGGAGACGCGTACCCGGTCCGGCCCGTCCTGGCCCAGCACCACGGTGTCCAACCGGGTCACCACATCCGGCCCGAGGTACGCCGGCTCGCCCACCTCGTACAGCAGCTGAGCGGTGACCGTCTCGACGGTGACCGCGCCGCCGGTTCCGGCGTGCTTGGTGAGCACCGACGAGCCGTCCGGGTGGATCTCGGCGATGGGGAAGCCCGGCCGGTGCCCGCCGTCGGGCAGTTCGGTGAAGAAGCTGAAGTTGCCGCCGGTGACCTGCGCCCCGCACTCGATCAGGTGACCGGCCACGGTGGCGCCGGCCAGCGCGTCCAGGTCGTCGCGTCCCCAGCCGAAGCGGGCGATGGCCGGCCCGACGACCAGGGAGGCGTCGGTGACCCGGCCGGTGACCACCACGTCCGCCCCGGCGTCGAGGCAGGCGGCGATGCCGAACGCACCGAGGTACGCGTTCGCGGTCAGCGCGTCCGGTCGGGCCAGCGCGTCGCCCTCGACGTACCCGACCCGGACGGAAAGGCCGAGCCGGTCGGCGAGTGCCCGGATCGCGGCGGCCAGCCCGGCCGGGTTGAGCCCGCCGGCATTGGTGACCAGCCTGACCCCGCGGTCGTGCGCAGCGCCCAGACAGCCCTCCAGTTGCCGGAGGAAGGTCTTCGCATATCCCAGGCCGGGATCGCGCATCCGGTCCCGACCGAGGATCAGCATGGTCAGCTCGGCCAGGTAGTCCCCGGTCAGCACGTCAAGCTCGCCGCCGTCGAGCATCTCCCGCCAGGCGGAGAACCGGTCGCCGTAGAAGCCGGAGGCGTTCCCGACCCGCAGCACCTCGCTCATGTCAGCGTTCTGGCGCTGTCGTCACCGCTGCCTGCGGCGGACCGTGGGGCGCGGCCGGTGCCGGGTGGGCCGGCGAACGCCTGCGCCACGTCCAGCCACTCGTCGGCGACCGGCCCGGTGGCGACCAGGGCCAGATCGGCGCGGTGCCGGCGCTGGGTCACCAGGCGGCAGAAGTCGAGCGCCGGACCGGTCACCCGGTCGGCCGCGTCCGCCGGGCCGAAGGCCCAGGTCTCGCCGTCACCGGCCGGGGCCGCCAGCTCGACCCGGACCGGGGTCGCCGGCACCGCCCGGCCGTGGGCGGCGAAGCTGTGCCCGAGGGTGCGGAAGCCGAGGTACGCGACGTGCCGCAGCCGGCCGGTGGCGGGCCGGGCGACGCCGAGCGACTCGGCGACGTCCTCGCCGTGCGCCCAGGTCTCCATGATCCGCGCGGTGGCCATCGAGGCGGGCGACATCCGGGTGCCGTACCAGGGCAGCTTCTCCCCGGCCGGGGCGGCGGCGAGGGCCGCCCCGAGCGCCGACCGGCCGGTCCGCCACCGGGCCAGCAGCGCGGCGGGCGGGGCCAGGAACGACTCCGCGCCGGCGTCGACCAGCCGGGACGCGTCCGGCGCGGAGGTGACGGTGGCGTAGAACGCGTCGGCGTCGGTCGCGGCGAGCTGCGCCACATGATCGGTCCAGGCGAGGTGGGCGATCTGGTGGGCGATCGTCCAACCCGGTGCCGGTGTCGGCTGGCCCCACTCCTGCGGCGGCAGCCCCGCGACGAGCGCGTCGAGCTGCTCGGACTCGGCGGCCAGATCCGTGAGCAGTGCAGTCAGGTCGACCATGGTGCCTCCGGGTGCGGTGAACCGGTCGGGGGTCAGCGCCGTTCGCTCCCCGGCGGACGGTCGGCTGGGGTGCTTCCCGGCGGGGCGTCCGCCGGGGTGAGCAGGGTGGCGAGCTGGCGTTTCCAGGCGTGCAGCAGGGTGGCCCGGCGGGCCGAATCGTCACTGAGCAGGTTGGCCACGCCGAGCCCGCGGAGCAGGTCGAGGGTGGCCTGCACCGCCTCACGTACGCCCGGCCGGCGCTCGTCCACGCCGAGCAGCTCGACCGTCAGCCGGTGCATCTCCCGGCCGACCCGGGCTTCGAGGGGCAGCAACGCGGCGCGCAGTTCGGCGTCGGTGCGGGCGGCCACCCACAGCTCCAGGGCCGCGACGAAGAGCGGGCCGGTGAAGGCGGCGGCGAGCAGGTCGACCACCCGGTCCAGCCGGCGGGGGCCGGCCGGCAGCGCGTCGGCCTCGGCGCGTAGCTCGGCCGCCCGGCGTTCGGTGAGGTGGACCACGGCCGCGGTGACCAGGGCGGTCCGGGTCGGATAGTGGTGCAGCTGGGCACCCCGGGAGACGCCGGCCCGGGCCGCCACGACGGTGGTGGTGGTGCCGGACCAGCCGTGCTCGACCAGGCAGTCGACGGTCGCCTCCAGCAGCCGGGCCTGGGTGGCACGGCTGCGCTCCTGTTGAGGGACGCGGGTCGATGCGGTGGGCACGGGCACAGCGTGCCGGGCGCGAAACAAACAGTCAAGACTGACTTTTATGTCGTGCGGGCACATGAGGCAGATGGCGAGCGGTCAGCGCCCGTCGCGCGGGCCGAAGGCGACCAGGGCGTCGACATCGCTGTTACGGGAACGCAGGTACTCGTCGGCCCAGGCGGCGGCGTCCGGGAAGCCGGACGCGGCGGACACCCGGGCGCAGGCCGCGTCGACGTCGTACGCCGTCCGGCGTAGCTGGACGCCGGGGCCGAGCAGCGCCCACCAGGCGCCCGCGCCGCCGTAGGGCATGCCGACGCTGCCCGGGTTGACCACCAGCCGGCGGTCGACCAGCCGGGTGAACGGCATGTGGGTGTGCCCGCAGACCACCGTGCCCACCTCCGGCGGCAGGCCGGCGAAGACCTCGGCCCAGCGGTCGAGCCGGGAGTCGACCAGCACGACCTCCTCGTCGTCGCGGGGAGTCGCATGGCAGAACAGCACCTCGCCGAGACCGGTCACCGGCAGTTGGACGGTCAGCGGCAGTGCGGCCAGCCGCGCGAGCTGATCTTCCCGTAGCTGCCCGGCTGCCCAGTTCGACACCTCGATCGGGGACGGCTGGCCGGCCCGCGCCTCGACCAGCTCCCGGTCGGCGTTACCCCGGACCCAACGGGCCCGCTCGCCCAGGGAGGCGAGCAGGTCCAGCACCTCGACCGGCTGCGGCCCGGCCGCGAGGTCGCCGGTGAGCACGATCAGGTCGGCTGCGGCCACTTCCGGCTCGGCCAGGACGGCCTCCAGCGCCGGCAGTACGCCGTGGATGTCGGAGAGGACGGCGACGCGTTCGAGCATCGGCCCAGCGTTCCCCGTTGCCGGGGCTCCGGTCCAGTGATTCTGCGCCAGGCAGACCGAATCCGGAGCTCGGGCTGCTCTGCACGGGGGCAGGGGCCGCCATCGACCCGGAGCCGACACCGCCCGGTCCGCGCGTGGCGGGCCGGGCGGTGTGGCGCAGTCGAGGGCCGGGTGGGACCGGCGGGCGGGTGTCAGACCCGCGCGCGGCGGGCCAGACGCTCCGGGTCGAGGATGATGATGCTCTTGCCGTCCAGGCGGAGCCAGCCGCGCGAGGCGAAGTCCGCGAGGGCCTTGTTGACCGTCTCCCGGGAGGCGCCGACGAGCTGGGCGATCTCTTCCTGGGTGAGGTCGTGCGTGACCCGCAGCACGCCGCCGTCGCGGGTGCCGAAGCGGCCGGCCATCTGGAGCAGGTTCTTGGCGACCCGGCCGGGCACGTCGGTGAAGATCAGGTCGGCCAGCGCGTCATTGGTCCGGCGCAACCGGCGGGCCAGCACCCGCAGCAGCTGCTCGGCGATCTCGGGCCGGTTGTTCAGCCACGGCCGCAGGGCCTGCTTGCGCAGTCGGGCCAGGCGGCTGTCGGTGACCGCGGTGGCCGTGGCCGTACGCGGGCCCGGGTCGAACAGCGACAGCTCGCCGACCATGTCCGACGGGCCCATCACCGCGATCAGGTTCTGCCGGCCGTCTGCCGCCCGTCGCCCGACCTTGATCTTGCCGGACAGCAGGATGTACAGACTGTCGCCGGGCTCGCCCTCGTTGAAGACGACCTCGCCCTTGCGGACCTCGATCGTCTCCATCTCCTTGGCGAGCGCCTCGGCAGCCTCCGGGTCTACTCCCTGGAAGATCCCGCTGCGGGCCAGTACCTCGTCCATCGCGCACCTCCGGTTGCGCGTGCCGTCTGCTCGGCCGGGTCCGCCGTCCGCTGATCCCTCGCGCGCCGACCAGTCTAGGCGCACGTGAGCAGGAATCAGAGGTGCACCCCTGGAATCTTGATCGGTCGACGTAACGTGCCCGTCGTGGTCACCCAGTAGGATCCCGCGCCCGCCCGGGTGGGTGCCGACGGTCCGGACGCCGGCCGTAGGGTCACGGCGTGCTGACTGAGCCGCTGCTGACCGACCGCCACGAGGACGGGCGGGACATTCCGCTGCTCGTGTGGCGGGCGGGGCGCCCCCTGCGGGCGGTCAGCAC
>NZ_POTY01000002.1 GCF_003236315.1 Micromonospora craterilacus | reverse complement strand
GCCCACCACGCCGCCGCCGACCACCCCGCCGCCCGGCTCGACGTCCTGCCGGGTGCAGTACGCGGCCGACTCGTGGAACAACGGACTGGTCGCCACCATCACCGTCACCAACACCGGTGCGAGCCCGGTCAACGGCTGGACGGTGCAGTGGACCTGGCCCGGCAGCCAGCAGGTCACCAGCGCCTGGAACGCCACGGTGAGTCAGAGCGGTAACCAGGTGACCGCGCGCAACGTCGCCTGGAACGCCACGATCCCGGCCAACCAGAGCGTCAGCTTCGGCCTACAGGCCACCCACAACGGCACCAACACACCACCCAACCGGTTCACCCTCAACGGAGCAGCCTGCGGCTGACCCGGTCGTCCTCCGTGGTGCCCCGGTCGTGCCGGCCGGGGCACCACTCATGCCGCAGCCGCTCAGGGTTCCGGATCCGCGACCGGCGCCAGCGTGATCGGCACGCCGGTCAGCCGCTCGCTCTCCGCCCAGAGCCGCCGCGCCACGGCGGCGTCCTCGGCCCGCTTGGTCCTGGTGGCGGGGACCGGCGGGCCGGCGTACTCGAAGCGGTGTGCCGGCCCCCAGTAGCTGCCGCCCTCGGCGTCGGGGTCGGTGGCCGCGCGCAGGGTCGGCAACGCCCCGTCGTGCACCTTCATCGCGAAGAACCGGCCGACGGCGTTGACCAGGCCGTCGCTGTCGCGTCCCTGGCCGGTGTAGGTCCAGCCGGGGTGCGCGGCGGTGGCCCGGACCGGCGAACCGGCCCCGGTCAGGCGGCGATGCAGCTCCAGGGTGAACAGCAGGTTGGCGAGCTTGCTCTGCGAGTACGCGACGAATCGCTGGTAGCGACGCCGCTGCCAGTTCAGGTCGTCGAAGTCGATCCGCCCGGTGCGGTGGGCGTTGCTGGCGACGCTGACGATCCGCGCCGCCGGGGTGGCCAGCAGCACCGGCAGCAGGTGGCCGGTGAGGGCGAAGTGGCCGAGGTGGTTCGTACCGAACTGGAGCTCGAAGCCCTGCCAGGTGCGTCGCAGCGGGGGGTACAACACACCGGCGTTGTTGATCAGCAGGTCGAGCCGGTCGTGATCGGCCCGGTAAGCGGCGGCGAACGCGGCCACCGAGTCGAGATCGGCGAGGTCGAGCAGGGCGCAGGTCACCTCGCCCGCCGGGACCTCCGCGCGGAGCCGGCCGACCGCGGCCGCACCCTTGGCGCTGTCCCGGCAGGCGAGCACGACCCGCGCCCCCTTGCCCGCGAGCATCCGGGCGGTCTCGAAGCCGATCCCGGTGTTGGCCCCGGTGACGATCGCGGTACGCCCACGCTGATCGGGGATGTCGTCGTACGTCCAGCGCATGATGTCCGTTTCCCCCCACCCATCCGGCAAGCGTGACAAGGTTGACGTGGTTCGATCACCCCGTCAAGCACGGCTCGGGGAGGACGGTCACCGGGGTGGACCACTGTGGAGGCGGCTTACCGTCTCGGCGACGCAGACCGGCTTGCCGCCCGCGTCGCTGTCCACGGTCACCGTGGTGACCACCTGTGCTCCGCTCTCGATCCGGCTCACCTCGCCGATGGTGGCCACGGCCCGCACCGCGCTGCCGACGCGTACCGGTGCGGGGAAGCGGACCCGGTTGAGGCCGTAGTTGACGCCCATCCGCACTCCGTCGACCCGGTACAGCCGGCCGACCAACGCGGGCAGCAGCGACAGCGTCAGGTAGCCGTGGGCGATGGTGCCGCCGTACGGCCCGGCCGCCGCCCGCGCCGGGTCGACGTGTATCCACTGGTGGTCGTCGGTGGCGTCGGCGAACAGGTCGACCCGGCGCTGGTCGACCGGATACCACGGACCCGGGCCGACGGTCTCGCCGATCGCGGCGGCCAGGTCGTCGATGCCGGCGAAGATCCTCATGCCAGGTGCCCGCCGAGTTTCGTGTAGCCGCGCAGCAGGTCGCGGGCGATGATCAGCCGCTGCATCTCGTCGGTGCCCTCGAAGATCCGGTAGAGGCGCACCTGCCGGTACCAGCGTTCGATCGGCAGTTCGCGGGTGTAGCCCATGCCGCCGTGGATCTGGAGCACCCGGTCCACCACCCGGTTGACCATGCCGGCACCGTAGAGCTTGGCCATCGAGGAGGCGTGCCGCGGGTCGAGGCCCTGGTCGACCGTCCAGGCGGCGCGCAGGATGAGCCAGCGGGCGGCCTCCATCTCGGTCTCCGAGTCGGCGATCATCCACTGGATCGCCTGGTTGGTGCCGATCTTCGCGCCGAACGTCTCCCGGGTGTTGGCCTGCTCGATCGCCATCCGCAGGGCCCGCTCGGCGATGCCGACGGCGTGCGAGGGGATGGTGTAGCGCCCCTTGCCGATCCATTCCATGCCGAGGGTGAAGCCCTGACCGACCTCGCCGAGGATGTTGCGGTGCGGCACCCGTACGTCGTCGAAGATCAGCGACGCCGGGCCGCCCTCGCCCATCGTGGGGATGAACTCGGAGCGCCAGCCCATCGCCCGGTCCACCAGGAACGCGGTGGCTCCGCCCTGGCGGGCGCCCCGTTCGGGGTCGGTGACCGCGATGACGATGGCGAAGTCGGCGTCGTTGCCGCCGGTGATGAAGGTCTTCTCGCCGTTGAGGATCCAGTCGTCGCCGTCGCGGCGGGCGCTGAGCCTGATGTTGGCGGCGTCCGACCCGGCGCCCGGCTCGGTGATGGCGAAGCACGAGGACCTCTCGCCCTCGATGGTGGGCAGCAGGAACTCCCGCTTCTGCTCCTCGGTGGCGTGGAAGAGGATGTTGTCGGCCTCGCCGCCGAAGCGGAACGGCACGTACGACCGGCCGATCTCCGTCCAGATCAGCGACTGGACCACGGCGGGCAGGTCCATGCCGCCGTACTCCTGCGGGGTGGCCAGCCCCCAGAAGCCGAACTTGCGCGCCTTGAGCTGCAACTCCCGCAGCTCGGAGCGTTCCAGGCCGGGCTGGTGCGCCCGTTCCCGGCGCAGCAGCTCCTGCTCCAGCGGCATGACCTCCTTGGCGATGAAGTCGCGGGCCGTGTCGCGGATGGCGCGTTCCTCGTCGGACAGTCCGAAGTCCATGTGTTCACCGGCTCCTCTCCGCGGACGCGCCTGCTCAGCGCGCGCCGCCGTTGACGTACAGGGTCTGGCCGCTGACGTACGACGCGTCGTCGCTGGCCAGAAAGGCGATCACCGAGGCGATCTCGGCGGGCTGTGCGACCCGGCGCAGCGGGGTGTGCTCAGCGACCAGCCGCTGGTGTTCCTCGGCGGTGGAGCCGACCCGCTCGGCGGTGGCGGCGGTCATCGCGGTGGCCACGTAGCCGGGGGCGACGGCGTTGACGGTGACGCCGAACGGGCCCAGTTCGATCGCCAGGGTGGCGGTGAGGCCCTGTACGCCGGCCTTGGCCGCAGCGTAGTTGACCTGGCCCCGGTTGCCGAGCGCGGAACGGCTGCTGAGGTTGACGATCCGGCCGTAGCGGGCCGCGACCATGTGCTGCTGGGCCACCTGGCAGCAGAGGAACATGCTGGTCAGGTTGGTGGTCAGCACCGCCTCCCACGCCGGCAGCGGCATCTTGAACAGCAGGTCGTCGCGGGTGATGCCGGCGTTGTTGACCAGCACGTGCCACCCGCCGAGGGTCTGCGTGACCCGCTCCCCCATCGCCGTGACGGCCTCGGCGTCGGTGACGTCGCAGCCGATCCCGACGGCCCGGCCGCCGGCGGCCACGATCTCGTCGGCGACGGCCTGGCTGCGGCCGGCATCGAGGTCGACCACGGCGACGGCGGCGCCCTCGGCGGCGAGCCGGTGGGCGGTGGCGGCACCGATGCCCTGCGCCGCGCCGGTGACGACGGCGACCCGGTCGACGAATCTGGTCACGTTGTCTCCCTGGGAGTTCAGAAGGCGTTGACGCCGGTGAGCGCCCGCCCGATGAGTAGTTGCTGGATCTGGCTGGTGCCCTCGTAGAGGGTGGCGACGCGGGCGTCGCGCAGGTACTTGCCGACCGGGTACTCGTCGATGTACCCGTACCCGCCGAAGACCTGGATGGCGTCGTTGGCCGCGCGGACGGCGGCCTCGCTGGCGAACAGCTTGGCCATCGATGCCTCGGTGGCGAACGGCTGCCCCCGGTCGATCAGGTCGGCGACCCGCCACACCAGCAGCCGCGCGGCGGCGGTGTCGACCGCGATGCCGGCGAGCAGCTGTTGCACGAGCTGGTGCCCGGCGATGGGCTTGCCGAACTGGGTTCGCTGGCCGGCGTAGCCGACGGCGGCGTCCAGGCAGCCCTGGGCGATGCCGACGCAGCCGGCGGCGACCGACATCCGGCCCTTGGTCAGGGTGGCCAGCGCCAGCCGGAAGCCGCCGCCCTGGTCGCCGAGGCGGGCGGCGTCGGGCACCCGGACCGCGTCGAGGGTCAGCTCGGCGGTGGCCTGGCCGCGCAGGCCGAGCTTGCCGTGAATCTCGTTGCGGTGCAGGCCGGGGGTGTCGGTGGGGATCAGGAAGGCGGTGATGCCGCGGTGGCCCGGGCCGCCGGTACGGGCGAACAGCAGGGCGACGTCGGCGGTGGTGCCGTTGGTGATGAACGTCTTCCGGCCGGTGATCAGCCAGTCGTCGCCGTCGGGCACCGCCCGGGTGGTCAGGGCGGCGGCGTCCGAGCCACTGTCCGGTTCGGTCAGCGCGAAGCAGCCCAGCAGGTCACCGCGGCAGAGCCGGGGCAGCCAGCGCTCGCGCTGCTCGGGGGTGCCGTACCCGGCGATGCTCTTGGCGACCAGCCCGAGCGAGACCGAGACGATGCCGCGGACGGCCGAGTCGCCCCGGCCGAGTTCCTCCAGCACCAGGCAGTACGACAGGTGGTCGCCACCGGATCCGCCGTACTCCTCGGGGATGGTCAGGCCCAGGAAGCCCACCTCGCCGAGCCGGCCGACGATGCCGGGGTCGACCGCCTCGCGCCGGTCCCAGGCCGCCGCGTGCGGTGCCACCTCGCGGTCGACGAAGTCGGCGGCGAGCCGGCGGACCGCGGCCTGTTCGGCGGAGAGGTGGAGGTCCATGGGCGCTAAACTAGCGCTGGAAGTTTTACGCTGTCCAGACCCCGGTGTGGCAAAGTTCCGGGCGGAGTGTTCCGTGCGAAGCACCTGCCAGGAGGAGGAAACCCATGCCCCGGCCGCGACAGGCGCTGCTCAGCCGGCAGCGGATCGTCGAGGCCGCCGCCGCGCTGATCGACACCGAGGGGCTGGCCGGGTTCTCCACCCGCCGGCTCGCCGCCGAACTCGGCGTACGCGGGCCGTCGCTGTACAACCACTTCGCCACCAAGGACGAGATCCTCGACGCGGTGGCCGACAGCATCACCGGTCAGGTCGACGTGTCGTACTTCGGCAAGGTCGACTGGCGGGAGGCGCTGCGCCGGTGGGGGCACTCCTACCGGGCGGCCCTGGCCGCCCATCCGAACATCGTGCCGTACCTGGCGCAGGGGCCAGGGCGACGCCCGGCGGCACTGGCCATGGCCGACGCAGTCTACGGTGGACTCGTGCAGGCGGGCTGGCCGCCGGCCCGGGCGACGCACATCGGCGCGCTCATGCGGTACTTCGTGGCCGGCTCGGCGCTGGGTTCGTTCGCCCGCGGCTTCGTCGAGGACCCGGGGCTGTACGCCGACCAGTACCCGCACCTGAGCCAGGCCCACCGCCTCGCCGAGCACCAGCAACGCGTCGACGAGGGTGCGTTCACTCTGGGCCTGGACACGTTGATCGATGGGCTGGCGCGCACCTACGAGCGCACAGTCGGCCCGCTGCCGCCTCTCCCGCCGACGGGCGAGGCGTACTAGAGTCCAAACTTGCACCGCTAGTTTTAGGCGAGGTGAGAGGCGCATGGATCTCGTACGGACCGACTTCTACCTCGACGGACGCTGGGCCCCGGCCGATGGTGGGCAGCCGCTGGAGGTGCACAACCCGACGACCGAGGAGGTGGTCGGGGCGGTGCCGGCCGGCACCGCCGACGACGTCGACCGGGCGGTGGCCGCGGCCCGGGCCGCGTTCGACGGCTGGGCGGCGACCGACCCGGCCGACCGGGCCGCCCACCTCGACCGGCTGCACGCCGAACTGACCGCCCGCGCCTACGACATCGCCCGCACCGTCGTCCTGGAACTCGGCACCCCGCTCAAGGTGGCCACCCGGGTCCAGACCGGCCTGCCGCTGACCGTGCTGCGCGGCTACGTCGACCTGGCCGCGCGACCGCCGGCGCCGCAGGCCGTGGGCAACTCCCTGGTGGTACGCGAACCGGTCGGCGTGGTGGGCGCGATCACGCCGTGGAACTACCCGCTGCACCAGATCGTGGCCAAGCTCGCGCCCGCGCTCGCCGCCGGCTGCACCGTCGTGCTGAAACCGAGCGAGCTGACCCCGCTGACCGCGTACCTGCTCTTCGACGCCATCCACTCCGCCGGCCTGCCGCCGGGCGTGGTCAACCTGGTCACCGGCACCGGGCCGGTGGTCGGCGAGGCCATCGCCGGGCACCCCGACGTGGACCTGGTCTCCTTCACCGGGTCCACCGCCACCGGCCGGCGGATCGCGCACCTGGCCGCCGACCGGATCGCCCGGGTCGCGCTGGAGCTGGGTGGCAAGTCGGCCAACGTGATCCTCGACGACGCCGACCTGGCCACCGCGGTCAAGGTGGGCGTCGGCAACGCCTTCCTCAACTCGGGGCAGACCTGCACCGCGTGGACCCGGATGCTGGTGCAGCGCGCCCGTTACGACGAGGCCCTCGACCTGGCCGCCAAGGCCGCCGAGGGCTACCATCTCGGCGATCCGCTCGACCCGGGCACCCGCCTCGGCCCGCTGGTCTCCGCGCAGCAGCGGGAACGGGTCCGGAAGCACATCACCCGGGGCCTGGCCGACGGCGGCCGGCTGATCGCCGGCGGCCCCGACGCCCCGGTCCCCCAGCAGGGCTGGTTCGTCGCCCCGACGGTGATCGCCGACGTCGACCCGGACAGCGCGCTGGCTCAGGAGGAGGTCTTCGGGCCGGTCCTCGCGGTCATCCCGGTGGACGACGACGACCACGCCGTGGCGGTGGCCAACAACTCCCGGTACGGGCTGGCCGGCGCGGTCTGGTCCGGCGACGAGGAACGGGCGCTGCGGGTGGCCCGGCGGCTGCGTACCGGCGCCGTCGACATCAACGGCGCCCCGTTCAACCCGATGGCCCCGTTCGGCGGCTACAAGCAGTCCGGCCTCGGGCGGGAGCTGGGCCACCACGGGCTGGAGGAGTTCTGCGAAGTGAAGGCGATCCAGCGATGAGGGGCCTGGTCGCCCGGGCCGCCGGCACGCCGCCCCGGGTCGAGCGGGTCGACCTGCCGGGCACCGGCCCCGGCCAGGTACGGGTACGGATCCGGGCGGCGGGCGTCTGCCACTCCGACCTGTCCATGGTCGACGGCACGCTGACCGCGCCGTACCCGCTGCTGCTAGGGCACGAGGCGGCCGGCGTGGTGGCCGAGGTCGGCGACGGCGTCGACCGGGTCGCGGTCGGCGACCACGTGGTGCTGAACTGGGCACCGCCGTGCCGGGCCTGCTGGTACTGCGGGCACGGCGAGCCCTGGCTGTGCGAACGTTCCGGCGCGCCGGGCGCCACCCGGGGCCACACCATCGACGGCCAGCAACTGCACGTCACGCTCGGCCTCGGCGCCCTCGCCGAGCAGGTGCTGGTGCCGCAGGAGGCCGTGGTCGGCGTACCGGCCGAACTGCCGTTCACCGCCGCCGCGCTGCTCGGCTGCGCGGTGCTCACCGGCGTCGGCGCGATCCGCCGTACCGCCGCGGTCGCCCCCGGCGACTCGGTCGCCGTGATCGGTCTCGGCGGCGTCGGCCTGTCCGCGGTGGCCGCCGCCCGCGCGGCCGGCGCCGGCACGGTCATCGCCGTCGACGTCTCGCCCGCCAAGGCCGACCTGGCCGCCGCCGCGGGCGCCACCGACTTCCTGCTCGCCGACGACACGCTCAGCCGGTCGGTGCGGGCGCTGACCGGCAAGCGCGGCGTCGACCACGCGGTGGAGTGCGTCGGGCAGGCCAAGACGATTCGCACCGCCTGGCGGGCCACCCGCCGGGGCGGCCAGGTCATCGTGGTCGGCATGGGCGGCCGGGACGACATCCTCGGCCTGAGCGCCCTGGACATCTTCCACTCCGCCCGGACGCTGCGCTCCTCGGTCTACGGCTCCTCCGACCCGGACCGGGACGTGCCCGAACTGGCCCGGGCGGTGCTGGACGGCAGCCTCGACCTCGCCTTCCTGGTCACCGACCGGGCCACCCTGGACGAGGCGCCGGAGGCGCTCGCCCGGATGGCCCGGGGCGAGGGGGCCCGCACGGTCGTCCTGTTCGACTAGTCGATCAGGAGTAGACGCTCCGCACGGCGTCGACGAACGCCTGCCCACGGGCCGAGGGCGGACCATCCTTGGTCGGGAACAGCTCCATGCGCAGGTCCGTCGTCAGTTCGAGCTGGACGCCGGCACCGTCGGCGTCCCTGTTGACGAAGTTGTTGACCGACGTGCCGGCGATGTCGGCGGGTGCGGGCTGCACGACGGTGAAGCCGGCGGCGCGCAGGGCGGTCGCCAACTCGACACCGGTCGCGGTGTCCCGGCCACCCACGTAGACGATCTTGGACGCCTTGGACGTGCCGTGGATCGACAGCGCATGAGTCCGCTGGCCGATCAGGATCAGGCACTCCTCGACGTCCCAGCGCTCGCTCGTGACATGCAGTCGCGGGAAGTTCTGGCCGGCGGGCAGCTTGCCCTTGAACTGGCACTGGGTGTGCTCGGTGCCGGCGATCGCGCTGGTGATCTCGCTGGTCCGCAGCTCGATCGAGCCGCCGTGCGGGGCGACCACGATCAGCGGCGAGTTGGTGATCGTCCAGGTGAGGTCGAAGGCGACGCCTTCCTCCTCGACCTTGCGCAGCGCGGTCATCGACGGGTACTCCCCGACGGTGCCGCTCACCGCCTCGGCCGCCGGCCGCTGCGGCGCCTGCCCCACCCAGGACAGGCCGTACCCGGTCAACACCACGAGCGGGACGGCGAGAGCGCTGAGGACCCATTGCGTACGTCGGTTCACACGGTTCTCCTGTCGGTGCCCGGGCGATACCCACGCCCGCGATGGCAATCACGATCTTAGATGGCGCCTGCGTCGCGTTCGGCCGCGTGGATGGCGGCGTCGGTGACCCGGAGCATGCCGAGCAGCAGGGTGAGCGCCAGCACTCCCATGATCGCGAAGACCGCGCGGAGGCCGAACGCCTCCGCCAGCAGACCGCCGACGATCGCGCCGACCGGCATGCTGCCCCACGCGAGCAGCCGGTAGCTGCTGTTGACCCGGCCGAGCAGCCGGTCCGGGGTGATCCGCCGGCGTAGCGAGATCGTGATCACGTTCCAGGCGGCGAGCAGTATCCCGCCGCCGAAGAAGACCGCGCCGAGCACGAACGGGTTGGTGCTCAACGCCGGCACGCCGACCACCGCCGCCATGGCGACCACGGACACCCCGAGCGCGCGGGCCCGGCCGAGCCGACGCTCGATCCACCCGGCGAGCAGCGACCCGAGCACGATGCCGGCGGCGATGGTGGTCAGCAGGATCCCGTACCCGGGCTCGGTGAGCCGGATCGCCGAACCCGGGCCGACCGCGTAGAGCACCAGCACCGCGAAGACGGCGTTCGTGACGAAGTTGCTGACGCCCACCATCGTCGCCAGGGTGCGCAGCAGCCGGTGCCGCCAGAGGAAGCGCAGCCCCTCGGCGATGTCGGCACGCAGGCTGCCGCGGCCGTCCCGCTCGACCCGGAACCGGCCGCCGACCAGGAGCAGCACCGCGACCGCGACGGCCCACAGCCCGGCCGGCCCGGCCAGGGCGACGGCCGCGCCGGCGGCCACCAGGAAGCCGGCCAGCGGCGGGCCGACGAACTGGTTGGCGGCCAGTTCGACGGCGTGCAGCCGCCCGTTGGCCCGGGGCAGCACCTCGCGCGGGACGAGCTGCGGCAGGATCGACTGGGCCGAGGTGTCGTACAGGGTCTCGGCGACGCCGGCGCCGAACGCCACCAGGTAGAGCAGCCAGATCGAGCCGGCGTCGAGCGCCACCGCCAGCGCCATCACGCCGAACAGGCCCGCGCGTACGGTGTTGGCGGCTTGCATCACCCGACGCCGGTCGAGCCGGTCGACGAGCGCGCCGGCCGGCAGCGCGAACAGCAGCCACGGCAGGCTGAACGCCGCCGCCACCCCGGCGACCAGCACCGGCGAGCTGGTGTAGCCCACCGCGACCAGCGGCAGGGCGATCTTGACGATCCCGTCGGCGAGGTTCGACACCGCGGACGCCGACCAGAGCCGCCAGTACCTGCCACCCAACCGCTCCGGGTCGGAGCGGGACTCCGCCACCGGATCCGTACGCGCTGGTCCCTCGACCCCCGTCATGCGACCGATCATGGCAGAGACACGAGGATCGCTTGAACCCGCACGTCCTGGCCGCCACCGCACCGAAGGGTGCCACCGTGACGAGGTCAGGACAGCGCTCGCGCCTGCCGGACGATCATCCAGACCACCGCCACGATGGCCAGACCGTTTACCGCGTGCAGACCGAAGAGAAGCTCGCCGACGCCGACCCGGTCACCGGTGTCGCCGACCGCCCGGGCCAGCTTCGCGATCGCCACCTGGACACCGGTGAGCCCGGCGACCAACGCCGCCATCCCGATCAGCCGCCCCGGCAGCCGGGCCAGCGCGGCGACGATCGCCATCACCACCGGCAGAAGGAAGATCACGTACCCCAACGCGTGATGGGGCCGGTAGGCGTCGCGGTCGGGCCCGGTGCCGAAGGCCCCGCTCGCGGCAAAGAAGAACTCGGCGACGACGACCAACAGGAGCAGGATCGCCAGTCCGGCAAAGGCCCTACGCATGGAAGAACTCCTTCGGCGGCAGGAAGTAGCTTGTCGGTGCTGGATGTTGTCTCAGCAAGTCCGACGACGCGACCGCTCGGAATGTGAGGCGACCCGCCGGCCTCACAGTTCGGCGCGGTGTCTCGTCGAACTGGTGAGGCAGCTGCGACCGAGGGAGTCGGCAACACCATGAGCACCCGATCCGGGCCAGCAGACGGCCGGTTCGAGCCGAGCCTGAGTGCGGTCATGAGCGAGCGACGTCGGCTGATCAATCTCGCGTACCGGCTGCTCGGCTCGCTGGCCGATGCCGAGGATGTCGTCCAGGAGACCTACGCCCGCTGGTACGCCATGCCCCCAGACCGACAGGAAGCCATCGACTCCCCCGGCGCCTGGCTGACCACCGTCGCCAGCCGCATCTGCCTCGACCTGCTCGGCTCGGCCCGGGCCCGACGGGAACGGTACGTGGGCGAATGGATCCCCGAGCCCCTGCCCGACGGTACGGAGTGGGTCACCGGGCGGTCGGACGCCGCCACCGCCGACCCCGCCGACCGGGTCACCCTCGACGAGTCGATCAACATGGCCTTCCTCGTCGTACTCGAATCGATGACCCCGGCCGAACGCGTCGCGTTCATCCTGCATGACGTCTTCCGCTACTCCTTCACCGAAGTCGCCGAGATCGTCGGCCGCACCCCGGCGGCCTGTCGCCAACTCGCCTCCTCAGCCCGCCGCCGCATCCGCGCGTCGCAGGCCCCCACGACCACGACAGCCCAACAGGCGAACATCGTCCGGAACTTCAAGCAGGCCTGGGAAGCCAAGGACATCAACGCCCTCATCGCTCTCCTCGACCCGCACGCCACCGCGATCGCCGACGGCGGCGGCCGGGTCAACACCGCGCTCCGCCCGATCGAGGGCGCCGAGCAGATCGCCCGCTACGCCGTCAAGATCGCAGGCCGCGCACCCAACCTGACGATCCTGGAGCGTACGGTCAACGGCCGGCCCGGCCTGGTCGCCCAACTGGGCGGCATCACCGTGACGGTGGCGGCGTTCGACCTCGCAGCCGACCGGATCACGCGCATCTGGGTGGTACGCAACCCGGAGAAGCTCCGGCCGTGGACGGAGGGGACACGGTCCTAGCCTGTCTCCAGGGCGTCGAGATCCCGCTCGGCGAACCGCCGGTGGTGCCACTCCTCGTTCAGGACGACCAGCAGGCACTCGCGTACCGGGAAGCTTTCCGGCGGTGGCCAGCCGGCACCCTCGACCGGGTCGGTGCGGCTGGCCAGGGACTCGTCGGTCAGGCCGTCGAGCACCGTGCGCACGGTCGCCATCCGGTCGCGGCGCAAGACTAGAGCCTCGTCGAGGGAGGGACGGACCTGGCGGTCTCGCGGGATCCCCGGGGTGTCCGGCATCTCGTCCCACGGCAGGCCGAGCGGATCCCACGGCGCGGGGTCGCCGAGGATGGCCCGCCGCACCCACGCGTCGGTGGCGAACACCAGATGGCGCAGGGTCTCGATGAACGACCACTCGCCGTCCACCGAGTCGTGCAGCAGCCCGGGATCCAAGCCGCGAGCCCGCGCGACCGTGCCCTCCCAGAGCCCCTCGACGATGCCCCACGCTTCCCGGAACCCGTCCGGGTCGGTGGGGCGCATCCTGACCCGGAGGGGGTCACGCCGGTCGAGCTCCGCGTTGACCAGCGGCGCCACATCGACCCCGTTGACCACCAGGTTGTGGATCTCACCGTCGATGCGGACGTCGACCAGCTCGACGCCGCGCATCACCACCTCGCGCAGGTCGACGCCACGGAACCGAGCCTGGGACAGGTCGACAGCTCGGAACTCGGCACTGGTCAGGTCGACCCGCTCGAAGCGCGAGCCGCTCAGGTTGTCCCCCGTGAAGTCGGCCATGGTCGGACTCTAGCCCCGCCGGCCAGGACTCCGCCTAGCCGAGTACGCGGGCCAGTTCGGTGCGGGAGCGGATGCCGAGCCGGTGGAAGATGTTGCGCAGGTGATGGTCGACGGTCCGGGTGGACAGGAACATCTGGGTGGCGACCTCCCGGTTGGTGGCACCGGAGGCGACCAGGTGCGCGATCCGCAGTTGCTGACCGGTCAACAGTTGCTCGGCCGGCCGGTCCGGCGCGCCGACGGACTCTCCCGCCGCCCGTAGTTCGGTGGTGGCCTGCTCGGCCCACACCTGCGCCCCGAGCAGGGTGAACGTCTGGCGGGCGCGGTGCAGGTGGTCGCGGGCGTCGCGTGGTCGGCGGCTGCGGCGCAGGTCCCGGCCGAAGAGCAGTTCGGTGCGGGCCCGTTCGAAGGTGGCGGCGTCGGCCGGGTGCAGCCGCAACGCGGTCCGGAACTGTTCCTCCGCCTCGACACTGCCGCGCGGGGCCAGCAGCGCGTGGCATCGGGCGGAGAGTGCCCGGCGGGACGGGCTGGCCGTACTGCCGGCCCAGCGGTCGAAGACGGCGAGCGCGGCGCGGGCCTGCGCGTGCCGGCCGACGTGCACGGCGGCCTCCACCAGGTGGGGCGTGGCCATCACCTGGACGAGGACCTGGCCGCGGCCGGTGCCGGGGCGGGCCAGCGCGGTGAGGCGGTCGGCGGCGTCGGCGTACCGGCCGTCGACCAGGTCGAGCACCGCGAGGGCCCACTGGGCGAGGGCGTACGGCCGGCTGTCCGGCGCGGCGGTGTCGCCGATCTCGGCCACCTGCCGCAGGCAGGCGGCCCGGTCGGCGCGCACCGCGGCGAGCACGGCCAGCAGACCCAGGTGTACGCCGGCACAGGTGTGCTGGCCGGTGGCCCGCGCCACGCGCAGCCCATCCCGGCAGCTCTCCACCGCCGCGTCGTGCCGGCCGAGCCAGTACTCGGCCATGGCGCGCAGTTCGAAGGCCCTCGGCAGGACGGACAGTTCGCCCCGGCTGCGGGCCAGGTCGACGGCGCGGTCGGCGAGCCGGTGCGCGGCGGCGTCCACGGCGACCAGCAGCCCGGCCACGGCCGCCCCGGTCAGCGCGGTCGGGCTGACCACGGCATTGGTCAACCGTCCGCCGAGTACGACGGCCCGGCGTAGCAGCGGCCCGCCCTGCCCGTGCTCGCCGCGCAGGGTCGCGGCGACCCCGGCGACGAGCGCGGTCATCAGTTCCGCCGGCGGCGGATCCCCGTCGCGGCGCAGCGCCGCCACCCGGCGCGCCACCTCGGCGTAGCGGTACTGGTCGCCGGAGAAGCAGATGGCCTCCCCGGCCCGGACCAGGGCGACCAGTGCCGTGGTGCGGTCGGTGCCGGCCAGCGCGGTCGCGGCCGCCATCAGGGTCGGCAACGCCACGGCTGGTGGGCCGCAGCGCAGCTGCATCTCGCCGCGCAGCAGATCGGCGCCTCCGGTGACGGCCGCTGCTGCCGACGCAGCGGGAGGGGCGGCCAACAGGTCGGCAGGTGCGGCTGGTGCGGAGGGCAGCGCACTCAGCAGTGCCCGGGCCCGGTCGGGCTGCCCGGCGGACCAGGCGTAGCGGGCGGCGGTGACCCGCCGGGTGGCGGCGCGGACCGGGTCGTCGCTGAGGTCGGCGGCCCGGCTCAGCGCGGTCGCGGCGGTGTCCCAGCCGTCCTCACCGCTGGCTGCGGCCCGCTCCAGCTCGACGGCCAGCGCCGGGTCCGGGCCGTCGGCGGCGGCGGCCCGGTGCAGCGCCCGGCGCAGCCGGTGACCAGACGCGTCAAGCGCCCCGGCGAGCAGCAGATGGGCGGCGCGCCGCTCGGCGAGGGACGCCGTCGCCTGGACCATGCTGCGGGCGAGCGGCCGGGGGAAGATGACGTCGCCCTGCGGGTCGACCCGGACCAGGCCGGCGGCCTCGACCGGGGTGAGCGCGGCGACGGAGTTGCCCACGGCCCGGACGGCGCCGGCGAGCGTGGCGGCCTCGACCGGGACGGGCGTCCCGCCGGTACTGCCGGGGGCGCGGGCCAGGGTCCCGGGGGCGGCGTCGGCGGCGAGCGCGGCCAGCAGCAGCACGCACCGGGTGTCACCCGGCAGCCGGGCCAGCAGGGACCGGTACGCCCGCGCCAGGCCGCCGTCGGGTGGCGGTGCGCTGGGCAGCGGCTCCTGCCCGTGCCACTGCCCGGGGGTCAACGTGTCGGCGAGGTCGACCAGGGCCTGCGGGTTGCCATCGGCGATCGTGGCCAGCGCCGCGAGCACGGGTGCGGGTGGCCGCGGTCCGGGCCGTCGATCGGCGAGCAGGGCGTGGCTGTCGTGGTCGTCGAGCGGAAGCAGCCGGCGGTGGGGTATGCCGGCCGCGCCGATGTCGCTGCCGGCGGTGAGCAGGAGGGTGACCGGCAGATGGCGAAGTCGTCGGGCCACGAAGGCGACGGTCCGCGCGGTCGGTGTGTCGCCCAGGTCGACGTCGTCCATGGTGCAGAGCAGCGGGCGGTCCCGCGTGACGGCGGCGAGCAGTCCGAGCACGGCCATCGACAGGGCGAGCCGGTCGGCCTCGGGGCATCCCTCGCCGGCCAGGGCGCGGCGTAGCACCTGCCGTTGCCGCTCGGGCAGCGCTGCGGCCCGGTCGAGTACCGGATCGAGCAGTCGTTGCAGCCCGGCGTAGGGCAGCGGCGCCTCGTCGGGCACGCCGGTCCCGGCTAGGAGCGTCCGGCCGTCGGCGTGCCGGTGGGCGTACGCCAGCAGGGCGGTACGGCCGGCGCCGGGCTCGCCGTGCAGCAGCAGCGCTCCCCCGGCACGGGTGGCGAGCAGGTCACGGATCTCCCGCCGCTCGTGCTCCCGGCCCCGCAGCACGGTTATTTGCACTCTAGATGCATTAACCATGTATCGAGTCTCACCCATCGCACACCGGTTGAGAAGAGGTGAATCGGAACGAGGCGGCCCACCGACGCCACCCGCACGGGAGCGCAGTGGTCGTCCGGCGCGGGCGGTCAGCGGGCGACCGGCTCCGCGAGCAGGGCGGCGACGGTACGGGCCATCACCGCGCGGGCGGCGTCCACGCCCAGCCCGAGGCCGTCGCGCAGCATCGACCAGGCCGGCCACATGCTCGCCGCCACCACCGCGTTGAGCAGTTGCTCCCGGCCCGTCCCGGCCCGGTCCAGCTCGACGGCGAACAGCTGCTCGACCTCGTCGCGTACCCGGTCGATGTGCTTGAGCCGGTTGCGGCGCAGCTGTGCCGAGACCGGCTCGCGCATCTGGGCGGCCCGGGCCGACGGCGCGATGAGTTGCAGCAGCTTCGCCCGCTGCCGGCAGTACGCGTCGATCCGCTTGGCCAGCGGCAACGTGGGCGAGATCGGCCGCCAGGCGGCGTCCTGCTGCCGGAGCAGCTCCGCGCCGCTCGCCTCGAACAGGGTTTCCATGTCCTTGAAGTTGGTCCAGAGCGTACGCAGGGAGATGCCGGCCCGCTCGGCGATGCGTTCGCCGGTCGGTCGCAGGTCGCCCTCGGCGATGAGGTCGAGGTGCGCCTCGACGATCGCCGCCCGGGTGCGCTCGGCCCGGGCGGTCCGCCCGTCGACGCGGCCGGCAGCCTCGCGGCCCGCGGACTCGCCCCGGCCGGCGGACTCGCCCCGGCCGGCAGAGTCGGCCCGACCCGGCACTTCGGTCCGACCCGGCGCCTCGGCCCTGCCCATCCGCGTCCGCCCCCTCACCATTGGAGTTCCGTTCGTGCGAGCCGAGTCTAGACGCGCGCCGACACCGGGGTTTCCGCCCGATGCCGGCGCAGTTCCCGGCGGGCCAGCGACTGCCGGTGCACCTCGTCGGGCCCGTCGGCGATCCGCACCGCCCGGGCCCGGGTCCAGAGCCGGGCGAGTGGGGTGTCCTGGCTGACCCCGGCCGCGCCGTGCGCCTGGATGGCCCGGTCGATGATCCATTCGACCGTCTCCGGCACCGCGATCTTGATGGCCTGGATCTCGGTGTGGGCCTGCCGGTTGCCGACGGTGTCCATCAGCCAGGCCGTCTTGAGCACCAGCAGGCGGGCCTGCTCCAGCCGCACCCGGGCCTGCGCGATCCAGTCCCGCACCACGCCCTGCTCGGCCAGGGGACCGCCGAAGGCGTGCCGCTGGCTGACCCGGCGGCACATCAGCTCGACGGCCCGTTCGGCCATGCCGAGCAGCCGCATGCAGTGGTGCACCCGCCCGGGCCCGAGCCGGGCCTGGGAGATGGCGAAGCCGGAGCCCTCCGCCCCGATCAGGTTCGCCGCCGGCACCCGGACGTCGACGAAGTCGATCTCGGCGTGGCCGCCGTGGTCGTGGTCGTCGTACCCGAAGGCCAGCATGCCCCGCCGGACGGTCACCCCGGGGGTGTCGCGGGGCACGAGGATCTGGCTGTGCTGCTGGTGCCGGGGCGCCGACGGATCCGTCCGGCCCATCACGATGAAGATCGCGCAGCGCGGATCCATCGCGCCGGTGACGAACCACTTGCGACCGTTGACGACGTACTCGTCGCCGACCCGCTCGACGCGGGTGGCGATGTTGGTGGCGTCGGACGAGGCCACCGCCGGCTCGGTCATCGCGTACGCCGAGCGGATGCGGGCCTCGAGCAGCGGCGTCAGCCACCGTTCCCGCTGCCGCGCGGAGCCGAACTGGGCGAGCAGCTCCATGTTGCCGGTGTCCGGCGCGGCGCAGTTGAGCGCCACCGGGGCGAGCCACGGGCAGCGTCCGGTGATCTCGGCCAACGGCGCGTACTGGAGGTTGGTCAGGCCGGCACCGTGCTCGCCGGGCAGGAACAGGTTCCACAGCTCGCGCCGGCGGGCCTCGGCCTGGAGGTCGGCGACGACCGGTGGCACCGTCCACGGCTCCCCAGGCTCGCGGGACTGCTGCTCGAAGACCGGCTCGGCCGGGTACACGCACTCGGCCATGAAGCTGAGCAGGCGCTCCCGCAGCCGCTCGGTGGTCTCGTCGTGACGGAAGTCCATTCATCCCCTCCGGATCGTGGCCAGGCCCTCGGCGATCAGCGGTGGCACCCGGGCGCCGACGGTGTCGAACCCGTCGCCCACGGTCTGCCCGCACACGTAGCGGTAGTGCACGCCCTCGAGGATCACCGCGAGCTTGAAGGCGGCGAAGGCCAGATACCAGTCCAGGCCGTCGACCGGCCGGCCGGTGCGCTGCGCGTACCGGGCCGCGAGTTCGCCGGTGCCCGGTTGCCCCGGCGCGTCCACCCGGGTCGCGTAGCGCAGCGACAGGGCCAGGTCGGCCAGCGGGTCGCCGAGAGTGGACATCTCCCAGTCGAGCACCGCCCGCACGGTGCGGTCGTCGCCGAGCAGGACGTTGTCCAACCGGAAGTCGCCGTGCAGGACGGCACCGGCACCGACTGCGGGGACGGCGGCGGTGAGCCGGTCGTGCAGCTCGTCGATGCCGGGCAGGTCGCGGCTGCGGGACGCGTCGAGCTGGCGCTTCCAGCGCCGGACCTGCCGGGCGTTGAAGCCGTCGGGGCGGCCGAAGTCGGCCAGTCCGACCTCCGCCGGGTCGATCGTGTGCAGCTCGGCGAGCAGGTCGACCAGCGCCAACGCCAGGGCGCGGACCTGCGGCGGCGACCAGGCGGCCAGGTCGGCCGGCTCGCGGTGGACCCAGCCCGGCACGTACCCCATCAGGTAGAAGGGCGCACCGAGCACCACCGGGTCGGGGCAGTGGTGCACCATCGGCGGCACCGGAACGGTGGTCGGGGCGAGAGCCGCCATCACCCGGTACTCGCGGCCCATGTCGTGTGCGGTGGCCAGCACGTGGCCCAGCGGCGGCCGGCGCAGCACCCAGCGGGCGTGGCCGTCGGTCACCGCGTAGGTGAGGTTGGACCGCCCGCCGGCCAACAGTTTCCCCCGCAGCGCCCCGCCGACCAGCCCGGGCGCGGCCCGGTCCAGGTACGCCGCCAGCCGGTCCAGGTCCAGCCCGGGCAGCTCCGGCACCCGGACGCCGGGTGCCCGGTCCGTCGTCCTGTTGTGCGCCCGGTCCGGTGGCGCGCTGCCGTCCGGCGGGTCAGGCATCGCGGCGCTCCGTGTCCTGCTGAATCCGGTTCATCGCGCGCAGCCAGCGGTCCGGGTCCGCCGCGCGGTTGGCGTACCAGGTGGCGACCTCGGGGTGGGGCAGCACCAGGAAGCGGTCGTCGGCCAGTGCCTCGACCACGCAGTCGGCCACCTGCTCGGGGGTGAGGGCCGTGCCGTCGAGCAGGGCGCTGCTCAGCGCGTCGGCGCCCGCCAGCATCGGGGTACGCACCCCCTGCGGGCACAGTGCCTGGACGGTCACGCCACGGTGGGCGTACGTGGCGCGCAGCCATTCGGCGAAGCCGAGCGCGGCATGCTTGGTCACCGCGTACGGCGCCTTGCCGAGCAGGGTGAGCAGGCCGGCGGCGGAGGCGGTGACAAGCAGCCGGCCACGCCCGGTGGTGAGCCAGTGCGGCAGCAGTTCCCGGGCGGCGTACACGTGGGACATCACGTTGACCCGCCAGGCCGCCTGCCATGTCTGCTCGGGTGCGTCGGCGCCGCCGCCGGCCGCCACGCCGGCGTTGGCGCAGTAGAGGTCGATGGTGCCGAGCTGCCGGCGGGCGAAGTCGACCAGGGCCGCCACGCCGGCCGGATCGGCCGCGTCACCGGGGCAGGCGTGGCCACCGGTGCGCGCCGCGACGGCCCGCGCCGCGGTGGCGTCGAGGTCGTTGACCACCACCCGGGCGCCCGCGGTGGCGAACCGGGTGGCCAGCGCCGCCCCGATGCCGGAGCCCGCGCCGGTCACCACGACGGCGGCGCCGGGCAGCGCCAGCCCGGTCATCCGGCGCCCCGGCCGGCGCCGGTGACGAGCGCGACCCGGCCAGCACGCCGCCCCGAATTTGCACTCATAGTGCAGATATTATGAGTCGACATCGGTCTCCGTCAACGGCTGGGCGTGGCCCGCACCGCCACCGGATGCGGACCACGCGGACGGCAGGGTCAGGCGGTCGGTACGCCGTTGGCCGGGGGCGCCACCGGCGGTGCGGAGTACTCGTTGACCGGCCCGTCCTCCTCGTCGGTCTCGTACGTCGGGCCGAAGTAGCTCTGCACTCCCCCGCTGATCCGGCTCAACCGTCCCCCGCCGTACCCGGAGTGGTCGGTGGTGGAGAACCGCAGCGGAGCCACGCCGGGGCCCTGATAGCCGCCCTTGCGGACGGCCTCCACCAGCGACTCCCGGGTGAGGTCCGGCCCGGCGGCCAGCAGCACCTGCACGAAGAGGTAGCCGACCGCCATGCCGTAGACGGTGTTGCCGTCGAACGGCGCGTCGCCGTTGTGCTCGGAGTTCACCTTGGTGAACAGCTGGATCCACGGGTCGGTGGTGTCGTTCTGCATCGGCAGGTAGTTGACGCCGATCATCCCGTCCAGCAGGCCGGCGGCGTCACCGAGCTGCCGGGCCAGGGTCGGGTGGTCGGCACCCACGTTCGAGACCAGCCACTGCGGGCTGAAGCCCAGCCGGGCGGCGGTGCCGACGGACAGCGCGGTGAAGCCGGGCACGGTGGCCAGCATGACGATCTCGCAGCCGGCCGCCTTGAACGCGCCGATCTGGGGCGCCACGTTGGTGTTGCTGGTGACGTACGTCTGGCGGGCCACCACGGCGTCGGCGCCGAGCACCTTCTCCACCCCTGCCAGGCTGTCCCGGCCGAAGTCGTCGTCCTGGCCGAGGAAGCAGACCTTCTTCCCGGGCAGGGCGGTCTTCACGTGATTGGCCAGGATCTTGCCCTCGACCGTGTAGTCCGGGTTGAAGCCGAAGGTGGCCGGGTAGCGGTCGGGCTGGTCCCAGCTGCGGCTGCCGGAGGCGACGAAGAGGTCGGGCACCCGGTTGCTGTGCAGGAAGTCCAGCACGCCGGTGTGGGTGGGCGTACCGAGGCCGTTGAGGATGGCGAACACCTTGTCCTGCAACACCAGTTGGCGGACGACCTGCTGGGTGTTCGCCGGGTTGTAGCCGTCGTCCATGATCTTGTAACTGATCTTCCGGCCGTGCACGCCGCCGTTGGCGTTGACGTAGTCGAAGTACGCCTTCGTCGCCGGCGCGATCTTCGAGTAGCCGGCCGACGCCGGCCCGGTCAGCGGCATATGGGTGCCGACGACGATCTCCGTGTCGGTGACGCCGGGGACCGGCCCCCGACTGGAGCCTTCGTCGGCGCCGCAGGCGGCCGAGCCGGCCAGCAGGGCGAGGGTGGTGGCGATCGCGAGACCGCGTCGTGCCATGGATCGCATGGGGACACCGACCTTTCATCGGTCCGGTTGTGCGAGATGGTGGGTGGGTCTCCCGGCCGCGCGACGGCCGGGACGGTGGGTGGTGCGGCCGGACCGGCGACGGCCCGGAACGGTGGGTGGTGCGGCCGGGCTGGCGGCGGCCCGGGACGGTCTACGACCGGCGGCGGCGCCACCGGACGCGGAGCGACCCGGCGAGGCGGGACAGCAGGCCCTGCACGCCGCCGGGCGCGGCGATCATGACGACGATCAGCGTGCCGCCGAAGATCGCCAACGGCAGGTTGCCCTCCAGCCGCTGCGCCGCCGCCGGCGAGAGGGTGAACAGGTCGGTCAGGGTGTGCGTCAGGTCGGGCAGGGCGACCAGCAGGACGGCGCCCCACACCGCGCCGGCGAGCCGGCCGAGACCACCGATGACCACGGCCATCAGCAGGAACAGCGACAACGTCAGGCCGAACGCGCCCGGCGACACGCTCTGCGCGAGCATCGCGAGCAGGGCCCCGCCGAGCCCGGCACTGCCCGCGCTGACCACGAACGCGATCACCTGGGTACGGGCGACGTGGATCCCGGCCAGCCGGGCGGCGACCTCGTCGTCGCGTACCGCCCGGAAGGCACGGCCGTACCGGCTGCGGACCAGGTTGGCCAGCAGCACCAGGCAGAGCAGCGTCGCCGCGGTGACCACCCACAGCTGCCACCGCTCGTACGGGAAGTAGAAGCCCAGCGCCGCCGGTGCGGGGGCCACCGGCACCGCCAGGCCCTGCTCGCCGTTGAAGACACCGTCGAAGGTGACGGTCAGCGCCGGCACCACCACCGCCACCGCCAGGGTGAGCCCGGCCAGGTACGGCCCGCGTAGCCGGGCGGCGGCCACCCCGACGACCGCGCCGACCGCGACGGTGGCGAGCACCGCCGTGGCCAGCGACAGGACCAGCACCCCGCCGGCGGTGACGCCCCGGTCGGCGAAGGCGTTCTGGCAGAGCGCGACGGTATAGGCGCCGGTGGCCATCAGCGCGCCGTGCCCGAGCGAGAGTTGCCCGCACAGCCCGGTGAGCACGGTCAGCCCGGCGGTCGCGCAGAGGTAGGCGGCCACCGTGGCCAGCTGGAAGTTGCGGAACGAGTCGAGCTGATAGCTGATCGCCAGCACCACCACCCCGGCGACGGCCGCGACGGCGAGATGGCGCAGCAGGGTCGGCACCGTCCGGCCGGTGCGGGGCGACTCGGCGGCGGTGCGGCGGGCGGGCGCCGCCGCCCGGGTGGCGCTCACACCCGCCTCGCCGTGACCGGGGCGAACAGCCCGCCGGGGCGCAGCAGCAGCACCGCCAACAGCAGCGCCAGCACCGCGAGCGGGATGAGGTCGCCGCCGGCGTAGCCGCTGACGTAGGAGAGCAGCAGGCCGACGCCGAGGCCACCGACCACGGCGCCGGGCGGGCTGTCCAGCCCGCCGACCACCGCGGCGGTGAACGCGGAGACGAAGACCAGGTCCATCGCGTGCGGGTGCAGACCCAACTCGGTGGGGATGACCAGCATCCCGGCCAGCGCACCGACGCCGGAGGCCAGCGCCCAGCCGAGGGTGAGCATGCCGCTCACGTTCACCCCGAGCAGACGGGAGACCTCGGGAGCGAACGCCGCGGCGCGCATCCGCAACCCGATCGCGGTCCGGGTGAAGATCCAGACCAGCGCCGCACCGACCACGCCAACCGTGGCGAAGACGAACAGGTCGTACGGCGACAGCACGGCGAGCCCGCCAACCGTCAGCGCGGTACGGCTGAACGGGGTCTGCGCGGGCAGGTACTCGTTGCCGTACACCATGCCCAGGACGGCGTGGATCAGCAGGACCAGCCCGAGCGCGACGATCACCGGGTTGAGCGGGGACCGGTGGTCCACCAGCCGCATCACCGCGACGTCGACCACCGCGCCGAGCAGCAGCCCGGCGACCAGCGCGGCGACGAACCCCAGCCAGTACGAGCCGGTCGCGGCGGTGACGCTGTACGCCACGTACGCGGCGGCGACCGCCATCGCCCCCTGGGCGAAGTTGACGATCCGGCCGGCCCGCCAGATGAGCACAAGGGCCAGCGCGAACGCGGCGTAGACCGCGCCTCTCGACAGGCCGTCGAGGGTGAGGAAGAGGAAGCGGTCCAACGATCCTCCTTCCCGTCAGAATCCGAGGTAGGCGTGCCGCAGGTCGGCGTCGTCGCGCAGCCGGTCGGCCGGGGCGGCGAGGGCCACCCGGCCGAGGGACATCACGATGCCCTGGTCGGCGACGGCTAGTGCGCTGCGTACGTTCTGCTCGACCAGCAGCACGGTCAGCCCGGTGTCGTCGCGCAGCTGCCGCAGCAGGGCCATGGTCTGGGCCACCACGCGGGGTGCCAGGCCGAGCGACGGTTCGTCGAGCAGCAGCAGCCGGGGCCGGCTGACCAGGGCCCGGCCGAGGGCCAGCATCTGCCGTTCGCCTCCGGAAAGCTGGTGGCCGAGGTGGCGCCGGCGCCGGGCCAGCGGCTCGAAGAGCTGGTAGACCTCGTCGAGGGCGCGGACGCCGTCGGCCCGGTCCCGCCGCCACAGCGCGCCCAGCCGCAGGTTCTCCTCGACGGTGAGTTCGCCGATCACGCCGCGTCCCTCCGGGACGTGCGCCACGCCGCGGCGGACGAGCTGCTCCACCGGGGTGCCGCGCAGGTCACGCCCGTCGAGGAGGATCCGGCCGGCGGTGGGCCGCAGCATGCCGGACAGGGTGCGCAGCAGGGTGGTCTTGCCGGCCCCGTTGGCACCGATGACGGCGGCGATGGTGCCGGGGGCCACGGTCAGGTCGACCCCGTGCAGCACCGGCACCGGCCCGTAGCCGGCCGCCAGCGCCTCAGCGGTAAGCAGGTCACTCATGCCCGTGCCTCGCCGACGGTGGCGCCGAGGTAGGCGTCCACCACCGCCGGGTCCTCGCGGACCGCCTCGGGCGGCCCGGCGGCGACGACCCGCCCGAAGTCGAGCACCACGATCCGGTCGCAGACCGCCATGACCAGGTCCATGTGGTGTTCCACCAGCAGCACGGCGCACGGGTCGGCGGCCCGGCGCGGCAGCCCCCGGATCAGCTCCGCCAGCCCGGCCACGTCCTCGGCGCCCAGGCCGCCGGCCGGCTCGTCGAGCAGCAGCAGCCGGGGGCGGGCGGCCAACGCGCGGGCCAGGGCGACCCGCTGGCGTACGGCGAAGGGCAGCGTGCCGGGCGCGGCCTCGGCGTGCGCCGCGATGCCCAGCTCGTCGAGGACGTCGTGGGCGTGCCGGCGTAGCCGGCGTTCGTCGCGGTCGCTGCGGGGCAGGCCGAGCAGGGCCGGTAGCAGGCCGGTGCGGGCGGCGTGCGAGGCGCCGGCCATCACGTTCTCCAGCACGGTGAGCCCGGCGAACAGGCCGGTGCCCTGCAGCGTGCGGGCGATGCCCAGCCGGGTGAGCCGGTGTGGTCGTGGCCGCAGTGGCCGGCCGTCGAGGGTCAGCGAGCCGGTGTGCGGAGCGACGAAACCGCAGACGACGTTGAACAGGGTGGTCTTCCCGGCACCGTTGGGGCCGATCACGCCCACCACCTCACCCGGGGACACCCGCAGCGAGACGTCGTCGAGGGCGGTGAGGCCGCCGAAGCGGACGCCGATGTGGTGCAGCGCGAGACCGTCCTCCATCGCCCCTCCCCTCGGCCAAAGTTATTACACTGGGAGTGTACGTTTCTAATCAGCCCCGTCAAGACCTTCGATACCTGCTCGTTACCGACGCCCCGCCGGGGCGGGCAGGTCGACCAGCCGGGCCAGGGTGGCTCGGTGGCGGTCGGCGGTGCCGAAGGCGATGGCGCCGCTCTTGGCCCGCTTCAGGTACAGGTGCGCCGGGTGCTCCCAGGTGAAGCCGAGCCCGCCGTGCAACTGGACGCAGACCTCCGCGGCCCGCACCGCCACCGGGCCGCAGTACGCCTGCGCCAGCGCGGCCGCCAGCGGCGCCTCCGGATCCCCGGCGGCGAGGCGGTCGGCGGCGTGCCGGGCCACCGCCCGGGCCTGCGTGACCTCCACCCACAGGTCGGCCAGCCGGTGCTTGACCGCCTGGAACGAGCCCACCGGTCGGCCGAACTGGTGGCGGGCGCGCACGTGCGCGACAGTCGTGTCCAGACACCACTGGGCCAGGCCGACCTGTTCCGAGGCGAGCAGGGCCGCACCGGTGGTCAGCGCCGCCGACACCGCACGGCTCGCCGCCGCGCCGGCCGCGATCGGCCGGGCCGGAGCGCCGGTGAGCCCCACGTCCACCAGCGGACGGGTGGCGTCGAGCGACACCACGGGCGTCATCCGCACCCCGGGGCCGCCGGTATCGACGGCGTACAACCCGTCACCGGCGGGAACCAGCAGCACGTCGCAGCACAGCGCGTCGGCCACCCCGTCCACCACGCCATGCAGCACCGGAGCGGACCCGACCTCGGCCACCCGGGCCACCACACCGGGCAGCGCCGAGCCGGGCTCGGCGGTGACCGTCGGATCGGGATCTGGTGGCGGTGCGGTGGACAGGCCGACCGCCAGCGCCACGGTGCGCTCGCCGGTGGCCAGCTGGCCGAGCAGCTCGGTGTCGCCGCAGGCGAGCAGCGTCCGGGTGGCCACGGCGGCGCCCAGGAACGGCACCGGCGCGACCGCCCGGCCCAGTTCCTCCAGCACCACCGCGACCTCGCGGAAGCCGGCCCCGGCGCCGCCGTGCTCGGCGGGCACCGCTAGGCCGGTCACGCCGAGCTGGTCGACCAGCCGGGTCCACAGTGCCGCGTCGTACGGTTCGTCGCCGTCGAGCCGGGCGAGGGTCCGCTGCCACGGCGCGTGCGCCGCCAACAGCGCGCGAACGCTGTCCCGCAGCGCCTCCTCGTCTGCGCCGTAGAGCAGGTCGGTCATCGGTCCACCCGGGGTTCGGCGGGCAGGCCGAGCACCCGCTCGGCGATCACGGTGCGCAGGATCTCCGACGTCCCGCCCTCGATCGAGTTGCCCCGGGCCCGCAGGTAGCGGTAGGTGGCGGTACGGCCGAGCAGGTCCGGCTCCGTCGGGCGGCGCATCGCCCAGTCGTCGTGCCGCAGCCCCTGGGCACCGAGCAGTTCCACCTCCAGTCCGCTGATCCGCTGGTTCAGCTCGGCGAAGGAGAGCTTCACCGCCGAGCCCTCCGGGCCGGGCTGGCCGGCGGCGACGAGCTGGCGCAGCCGCAGCGCGGCCAACCGGGCGGCCTCGGCGCGTACCCAGGAGTGCAGGATCTCCTCGTGCAGCCCGGCGGTACGCAGCTCCGGCCGCTCCCGCCACAGGCGCGCCACCAGGCCGACCATCCCGCCCTCGCGGGGCAGCGGTCGCCCACCGATCGCGACGCGTTCGTTCATCAGCGTGGTGCGGGCCACCTGCCACCCCTGCCCCTCCGCGCCGACCCGCTGGGTGTCCGGCACCCGGACACCGGTCAGGAAGACCTCGTTGAACTCCGCCTCGCCGGTGAGCTGGCGCAGCGGCCGTACCTGCACGCCCGGCGTGGTCATGTCACAGACGAAGTAGGTGATGCCGTGGTGCTTGGGCACGGCCGGGTCGGTGCGGGCCAGCAGGATCGCCCAGCGCGCCTCGTGGGCCATCGACGTCCACACCTTCTGCCCGTCGACCACCCAGTCGTCGCCGTCGCGGGCCGCGCGGGTGCGCAGGCCGGCCAGGTCGGATCCGGCGTCCGGCTCGCTGAACAGCTGGCACCAGACCTCCTCGCCGGTCCACAGCGGGCGCAGCCAGCGCCGGCACTGCGCGTCGGTGCCGTGCCGCAGCAGGGTCGGCGCGGCCATGCCGAGCCCGATGCTGTTGCGCCGGGGGCGGTTGTCCGGCGCGCCGGCCTCGGCGAAGGCCGCGTCGACCACCGGTTGCAGGTGCGGTGGCGCGGCCAGCCCGCCGAGTCCGGCCGGATAGTGCACCCAGGCCAGCCCGGCGTCGAACCGGGCGCGCAGGAAGCCGACCCGGTCACCGCCCGGGTCGTGCGTACGCAGGAACGCGGCGACCAGCCCCCGCAGCCGGTCGGCGGTGTGGTCGGACACTCGCCACCTCCGAAATATTTGCACTGTAAATGCAATCTAGTGCCGACGGCCGGTGGGACGGAAGACCGGCGGCCGGACGGTCCGGGGCGGTCGCCGCGGCGACCGCCCCGGGGCACGTCAGTGCGGGCAGGTGTTGCGGTACTCCTCGATGGCCAGGCCGCTCGGGCCCGGGCAGAGGAACTGCTCGTAGCGGGTGTCGTCGTCGACGAACCGCTTCAACCAGGACACCATCTGCTTCGCGGTGGGCGTGTTGACCGACTGCGGGAAGAAGTGGCTCGCGTTGTTGAGCTCCAGGTACGCCTTCTCCGCGGAGGCCGGGATGCTGTTGTAGAACGGCTCGGAGTGCGAGGAGACCGGGGCGACGGTGTCGCTCTCGCCGCCGATGATCAGCGTCGGGACCCGCAGGTTCGACCAGTTCTTGGTCAGGTTCCACGGCGCGAGCGGCACGGCCGCCTGCAACGACGGCCGGCTGGCGGCGGCCTCCAGACTGCCCCCGCCGCCCATCGAGTGGCCCGCCACGGCGAGCCGACTGCCGTCGACCCGGCTGCGCACCGAACTACGCTCCACCAGGTAGTCCAGCGCGGCCAGCAACTGCCGGCCGCGGCTGGCCGGCTGGTCCAGTCGGCTGTTGGTCTCGATGCCGATGACCACGAAGCCGTGCGAGGCGATCCGCGGCCCCAGCCAGTCGATGCTCGACCAGGCGGCGGTGTAGCCGGGCGAGATGGCCACCGCGCCGAAGGTGCCCTGGCTGGTGCTGGTCGGGTAGTAGATGACGCCGCCACCGAAGCCGCTGACCAGAGAGGAGACGTTCAGCGAGGAGGTGGCGAACGGACCGCGGCTGGCCTCCAGGATCGCATGGGTCGGCGCGGGACCGCGCTCGTACGGGTTCGCCGCCTGAGCGGCGGACGAGGTGGCGACGACGCCGCCGGCGGCCAGGACGGCAGCCATCGCCAACCGGGCCACGAGGGATAGGGAACGGGGACGGGTGGTGGTGGATGATCGCACGTCGGATACTCCCTTGGGTCGGAGCTGTATCGACTGCGATCAGTGTTTGTGTTGCCTCGCCGGCACCGCATCGGCAAAATCACCAGTCACCCGGATCGAGGCGCGCGGGCAAGTGCCGTGAATGCCCGACGGACGGCCCCGACGGCTGCCAGGCTTGACACCGACGCGGGTGAGGTGGCGCTCGGCTGCCCGCCCGCCGGAGGAGGATCTCGTGGACGAAGGCCAGCGCAAGCAGCGCATCCGGGAGGCGTTCGACCGGTGGGCCGCCGGGACCGGAACCGTGTTCGACCTGCTGGCCACCGACGCGACCTGGACCGTGGTCGGCAACAGCGTGGTCGCCGGCACCTACCAGGGGCGGGACGACTTCTTCCGCCGGGCCCTCGAACCGTTCAACGCGCGGCTGTCCACTCCGGCCGCGCCCACCGTGCACGGCATCTACGCCGACGGCGATGTCGTCATCGCGTACTTCGACACCTCGTCCACGGCCCGCGACGGACAGCCGTACCACAACACGTACACCTGGTACCTGACCATGCCGGACCAGGAGATCGTCGATGTGGTCGCCTTCTTCGACAGCATTGCCTTCGACGACCTGTGGCAACGGGTCACGCCGGCCTGATCGAGGTCCGTCCGGGCGGACGCCGGCGGCGGACGAGCGGCGGTGGCACCGCCGTGACGGTCACCGCCGGCCCCGACAACTACGCCGCTGCCGCCGGCGGAGCCGAGAGACTCCGCCGGCGGCACCGGATGCCCACCGGTCGACCCGCCGCCGTCACGGCGGCCGGGCGACCTCAGCGGCTGGAGCAGAGGGTGCCGTTGAGCCGGAACGCGGTGGGCAGGACGTTCGGACCGCTGTACGCGCCGACGAAGCCCGCGCTCGTGCTGGCCCCGCCGTCGATCCGTCGGTTGTCGGCCGTGCTGGTGACCCTGACCGCGGTGCCGACCTGTTCCCAGTTCGCGCTCCAGCCGCTGCTCACCTGCTGCCAGGTCGTCGGCCAGGTCCAGGTCAGCGTCCAACCGTCGATCGGGCTCGCCGCGTTGTTGACGATGTCGACGGTGCCCACGTAGCCGTTGCCCCAGTCGGTGGTGTTGGTGAAACGGACGCTGCACGTGCTGCTGGCCGGGCTGCCGGTGGTGAAGGTGAGCGGCGGCGAAGCCCAGGAGACCCGACCCGCGGTGTCCCGGGTCAGCACGTTGACGGTGTACCTGCTGCCGGCGTTGAGGTTGCCGACCGTGAAGGTGGTGCCCGACGTCTCGCCGAGTTGCTCGCTGACCGCACCGTGCTGCCGATACACCTCGTACTTGGCGATCGGGCTGGCGCCCGGGGTGGCCGCCGGCCAGGAGATGGTCGCGGTCCGGTCGGTGACGCCGCCGGCGGTTGGCTGGCCGGGCGCACCGGGCTGGCCGGTCACCGCGGTGGCCGGGCGCACCACGAGCGTGGTCAGCGAATACGGCGGTAGCGTCCGGCTGGTCGCGCTGCCGCTCTGCCCGGTGGCGATGGAGGCGGCGCCGTTGGTGTGGGTGTAGACCCGCGGCGCGGCGGCGGACGGGGTGAAGCCGGCGTAGTCGATGGTGACCGGATGGGAGTTGTCCGGGTCCTTGTTCACCAGCAGCACCGCGACCTCCCCGTTGCTCCGTCGTACCGCGTGCGCGGTGACCAGCGGCTGATCCGATCCGGCGCGGATGAACTGGTCACCGGTCCGCGCGAAGACGCTCATCATGGACAGCCCGTGGTACGACGCGAACGGCGTGTTCAGTGGCGGCTCGCAGACCGATCCGTCGGAGGTGCAGGTGCCGCTGGAGAACATGCCGTAGTCGCCGTAGTCGGTCTGCCCAGCCACGGTGGAGACCGTGCCGATCCCGTTGCGTACGTTCCACCACTGCACGGTGAAGACGCCGTTGGCCAGCAGCCCGCTGTAGGCGTCGGCCAGGAACAGCGCGGCCGGCTGGCTGGTCATGCCACCGGAGGTGACGTTCAGCTCGGTGAGGCTGATCCCGATGCGCCCGGCGTTCGGTCCGGCGTACCGGGTGATCTGCTGCCGGAGCAGGTGGACCGCGTCGGTGATGTGGCTGGTCCGGGGCAGCGACTCGGCGGCGCTGCCGCCCGGGTACCAGTGCACGTCGACGAAGTCGATCTTCGGCCCGGCGATGGTGAGCACGGTCTGGTTCCAGGGGCCCGGATCGTTGCCGGCGGTCAGGCCGTCGGGCCAGTTCGCCGGCATGGTCAGCACCGCGCCGACCTTGATGGTGGGGTCGACGGCCTTCATCGCGTCGGCGTACTGGACCACCAGGTTCGCGTAGTAGGTCGCGCTCTTGTCCGGGTGGTGATCGGCCTCCCAGGCCGACCCGTAGTGGCCGTTGCCGTAGTTCTCGTTGCCGACCGTCCAGTACCGGGCGCCGTACTTCTTGGTCACGTTCGCGTACCGCACCCAGTCGGCGGCCTCGGCCGGCGTGCCGGTGCCGTAGTTCGCGATGATCATCGGCTGGGCGCCGGCCCGCCGGACGCCGGCCATGAAGGTGTCGAAGTCGGTGCCCGGGGCGACGTAGCCGCCGGGCGCGGTGTGGTCCCGCCAGTGGTAGATGTCGGCGTACGAGCCGCCCGGGTACCGCATCATCTGGACGCCGGCGGCGCGGAGCAGGTCCGACGTCTCGACGGTGCCCAGCTGTGAGTCCCAGATGGCGTGGTTGACGCCGAGCGCGGTGTCGGGCACGGTGGCCAGCCCGGCCCGGGTGTTCACGGTCACGGTCACCGGCGCGGTCGCCGCGCTGACGCTCGGCTGGTGGATCCCGACCAGCGCACCCGTGGCGAGCAGCAGGCTCGCCACGAGTGCCGCGCGGCCGGGTCGGGACAGCCGTGGCGCCGGGATCAGGCGTCGACGACCGGATGTGCTCGGATCTCTCATGGTTGTTCCTTCGTTGATCGCGGCGGAGTTTCGCCCGGCCCGGGTCCCGCGTGGCGGGACCTCGGCGGCGGAAGGAGGGGCACCCGGACGACTCAGGCCACCTGCCGTCGTCCTCCGGGGTCCGTGACGGCCCCGGCTGCCCATCGGGCGACGGTTACTCGCGCGCGCGACAACGCATCGAGGCACAAGAATCCCACAGTGCCCGGGATGACTCAACGGCGTGTTCCCTCGCCGACGACAAATAGTAAGGTTTGTGAACAGTCGATGATACGATGATGTCCGTCGATGCCCAGTCCGGCCGTCGACTCCCCGCTCCCCCTTCGGAAGGAGTGATCACATGTCGAGATTGCGCGCCCTGGCCGCGCTCACGGCGCTGACCCTCACCGGCGCACTGCTGGCGATCATCCCGTCGACCGCCGCGTCCGCCGCCGCCTGCGCGACCGCGTGGCAGTCCTCGGCCGTCTACACCGGAGGCATGCAGGTCTCCCACAACGGCCGCAACTACCAGGCGAAGTGGTGGACCCAGAACGAGGCCCCGCCGGGCAGCACCGGGGTCTGGCAGGATCTCGGCGCCTGCGGCGGCAGTAACCCGCCACCGTCGGGCGGCAGCTGCAACTATCCGAACTGGGTCGCCGGCACCTGGTACGTCGCCGGCAGCATCGTGCGTTACACCAACGGCCAGTACTACATCGCCGAGCACGACAATCCCGGCTACGACCCGATCATCAGCACCTGGTACTGGGACCCGTACACCTGCTCGGGCACGCCGCCCACCAGCAACCCGCCGAACCCCGGCGGCTTCGTGGTCAGCGAGGCCCAGTTCAACCAGATGTTCCCGGGCCGGAACTCCTTCTACACGTACTCCGGCCTGGTCGCCGCGCTCGGCGCCTACCCGGCGTTCGCCCGTACCGGTAGCGCCACCGTGCAGCGGCAGGAGGCCGCGGCGTTCCTGGCGAACGTGTACCACGAGACGGGCGGCCTGGTGCACATCGTGGAGCAGAACACGGCCAACTACCCGCACTACTGCGACTACGGCCAGCCGTACGGCTGCCCGGCCGGGCAGGCCGCCTACTACGGGCGCGGGCCGATCCAGCTGAGCTGGAACTTCAACTACAACGCGGCCGGCAACGCGCTCGGGCTGCCGCTGCTGACCAACCCGTGGCTGGTGCAGAACGACGCGGCCGTGGCCTGGAAGACCGCGATCTGGTACTGGATGACGCAGAACGGTCCCGGCACGATGACCGCGCACAGCGCGATGGTCAACGGCGCCGGCTTCGGCCAGACCATCCGCAGCATCAACGGCTCGATCGAGTGCAACGGCGGCAACCCCACCCAGGTGCAGAGCCGGGTCACCCGGTACCAGCAGTTCGTGGGCATCCTCGGGGTGCCCGCCGGAGCGAACCTCTACTGCTGAACCAGCGGTGCTGGCGCCGCCGCACGCCCCGGCGGCGCCAGACCGGTCAGCCCAGCTTCGGGGTGGCCCGGTCGATGATCGCCGCGAAGTCCACCCCGGCCGGCAGCGTGCCGTACGCGTGGCCCCGGTCGCCGCCGAGCCGGGAGGCGCAGAAGGCGTCGGCGACGGCCGGGTGCCCGTGACGCACCAGCAACGCCCCCTGCAACACCAGGGCCAACTGCTCGACCACCCGCCGGGCCCGCACCTCCAGGTCCGCGGGGTCGGACAGGGCGACCTGGAGCTGCCGTACCGCCGCGTCGAGTCGCGGGTCGGCGCCGGCCGCGGCGTCCACCTCGGCCCGGAACGCCGCCATCACCTCGGGCTGGCCGGCGAGCGAGCGCAGCACGTCCAGCGCGGCCACGTTGCCGGAACCCTCCCAGATGGAGTTCAGCGGCGACTCGCGGAACAGCCGCGGCATGCCGGACTCCTCGACGTAGCCGTTGCCGCCCAGGCACTCCAGGGCCTCGGCGGCGTGGCCGGGCCACCGCTTGCACACCCAGTACTTGCCGACGGCGAGGGCGATCCGTTTGAACCCGGTCTCGGCCGCGTCGCCCCGGGCGGACCGGTCGGTCGCCCCGGCCAGGCGCATCATGAGTACGGTCGCCGCCTCGGACTCCACGGCCAGGTCGGCCAGCACGTTGCGCATCAACGGCTGGTCGACGAGGTAGCGGCCGAAGGCGCGCCGGTGGGCGGCGTGATGCGCGGCGGTGGTCACGCCCTGGCGCATCCCGGCCGCCGCACCGATGACACAGTCGAGCCGGGTCAGGTTGACCATGTCGATGATGGTGCGTACGCCCCGGCCCTCGTCGCCGACCCGCCAGGCGACCGCGTCGTCGTACTCGACCTCGGCGGAGGCGTTGGAGCGGTTGCCGAGCTTGTTCTTCAGCCGCATCAACCGCATCGGGTTGCGGCTGCCGTCCGAGAGCACCCGCGGGACCAGGAAGCAGGTGAGCCCGCCCGGCGCCTGGGCGAGGGTGAGGAAGACGTCGCACATCGGCGCGGAGGTGAACCACTTGTGCCCGACGAGTCGGTAACTGCCGTCGGGCCGGGGGTGCGCGGCGGTGGTGTTGGCCCGTACGTCCGAGCCGCCCTGTTTCTCCGTCATCGACATGCCCGCCAGCAGCCCCTGCTTGGTCAGCGGCACCCGCAGCCCGAAGTCGTACGCCCGGGCGGTGAGCAGCGGCTCGTAACGCGCGGCGAGTTCCGGGGCGTGCCGCAGCGCCGGCACCGCCGCGTAGGTCATCGAGATCGGGCAGCCGTGGCCGGCGTCGGGACGCCAGGTGTAGAACTTGGCCGCCCGGGCCACGTGCGCACCGATCCGCTCGTCGGCCCACGGCGCCGCGTGCAGGCCGTGACCGACGGCGGTCCGCATCAGCTCGTGCCAGGCGGGGTGGAACTCCACCTCGTCGACGCGGTGACCGTAGCGGTCGTGGGTACGCAGCACCGGTGGGTGTTCGTTGGCCAGCCGGCCGTGCTCGGTGGCCTGCTCGCTGCCGGCCAGCCGGCCCAGTTCGTGCAGTTCGGGCGCGGCCCAGCCGGCACCCTCGCGGGCCAACCCGTCCAGCAGCGCCGGGTCGTCGGCGGTGTCGTGACCGACCAGCGGGGGGACCTGGTTGAACACCTCGTGTGTGGTCACGGCGACACTCCCAACGCGCGGTGGATGAAGGTGGTCAGGCCGCCGATGGTGTCCGGGCCGGCGACCCCGGCGGCCAGCGGGCCGACCATCGCCTCGGCCAGGGCGCCGACCACGGCGGTCGAGGTCAGCTCGGTATCCTGCGGCGGCAGCTCACCACTGGCCACGCCGGCCGCCACATAGCCGGCGATCAGCGTGGCGTGGGCGCGCCGGAAGATCAGCCGCTGCGCCTCGACCGCCGGGTCGACCGGCTCGGCGAGCAGTGCGTACGCCAGTCGTGGGGACTGCAGGGCCCGACCGGAGAAGGTCTCGACGACGGCCCGGAGCTTGGCGGCGGCGGTCGTCTCCCGGGCCGCGGCCCGGGAGACCGCGTCGACCTCACGCTGACTCGCGGTGCGGAAGACCTCGGCGAACAGGTCGGCCTTGGCGGGAAAGTGGCGGTAGACGCTGCCGGTGGCCACGCCGGCCCGCTCGGCAACGGCGGCGACCGAACAGCCGGCGTACCCGTGCTCGGCCAGGATCCCGACCGCGGCGGCCACGATCCGCTCCCGCGAGGCGGTCAACCTCGCCTTCACCCGCTCCGTGCTGCGGTAGGCCACAGAAGAATTGAACCATCATTCATTTCTTGCCGACAAGGCCGGCGCCAGGGTCACAACTCGTACGCCTCGGCGAGTTGCTTGCGCAGCGCCTCGACGTAGGGCTGCAACTCGGCGTCGACCGTCGCAGCCTCCCCGTCGGTCACCACGACCACGGCGTCCTGGTACGCCATGCCCGCGACCACCTGGTGCCGTCGTCCCGGTGCCGGGTGGCTGGCGAGCAACGATGCCTGTTGGCGGATGGTGAGCTGACGCAGCAGCGGGAGCTGCTGCGCGTGGTCCTCCCGGGTCGCGGCGACATCCCGTCGCCACATGTCCATGGCGGCGCCCGGCGTCCCGTTGGGCGCGATGAGGGGCGCCAGCACGGGCGACAGGGCCAGCAGGTCGATCATGCTCAGGGCGCCGGTGGTGCCGGCCGCCCGGGCCGCCATCGAGTCGGCCCGCACCTCCGCACGGCGCCCCTCCCACGCGTCGAGGGTGTTCATCGCGAGATGTACGACGGACAGCAGCCAGCTGAGCGCACCGGCGACCAGGCGCCAGATCGTGTACGACAGGGCGGCGAGCCCCTCCAGCCCCCGGTCGTGGGCGTCACCGCGTGCTGGCCTGATCACGGTGGACAACGCGCCGAAGAAGGTCCGAGCCGGCTGGGTCAGCAGGCGCCAACGGGAGTCCGCCCAGCGGAAGTGGCCGAGTTCATGGCCGATCAGCGCCACGAGTTCCTGCGGGCGAAGTGCCACGAGCAGCGGAATGCCCAGCACGAGAACCCGGGTCCGGCGGAGGCCGACGACTGCGGCGGCCGCGTTCCAGTCGCGGTCGAGCACGATGATGTCGGGCACGGGCGCGCCGACCGAGTCGGCGATCCGCGCGACCAGCCGGTGCAGCGCCGGCTGCCGCTGCCGGGTCAGCCGGTAGGCCCCCCGAGTGATCCGTCGGACGCTGCCCAGCCGGGGCCGCAACGCGTAGGCCACCCCGAGGAGCAGCAGGGGCAGGATGAGCGGCGTCCCGCCCCGGACCAGCAGCCACACCGCGGCGCCCAGGGCCCCGACGGGCAGGAGCACGAGTGCGACGGAAATCAGGCTGAGGACGAGGAACGCCGGGGTGGGCCGCGAACGGGTGGCGCTCTCCGTCACCGACGAACGGGCGAGCCGGCGGTCCGCCCGGAAGCCCGCGCGGCGGTCGAGACGCACGATGGACCGGACGAAGCGACCGTCACCGTGCGACGGGATGGTCGCGTCGAGGTTCCATTCGCACCGTCCGCACCACGGTGGCTGGCCGGCAACCTGCGCCAGGTCGGCGCTGGCGCATTCCGGGCACGAATCGGGCCGGGTTCCGGCCTGCGGCCGGTCATCGATGGCGGGCACAGGCGACAGTGTGATCATCATCGGTCGCCTGGTCAATGGAGATGCCGACGACCCCGCCGGCCGCCACCGCCGCCGCGCTGAGCCGCTCAGGTGAGCGGCTTGGCGAACCAGTGGTGGGCGTACGGGTTGGTGTTGTAGCGCGGGACCTCCTGGTAGCCCGCGCTGCGGTAGAGCCGCATCGCCTCGGTGAGGCTGCGGTTGGTGTCGAGCCGTACGCTGCCGGCGCCCGCGGCTGCGGCGTGCCGCTCCAATTCGTCCAGCAGCCGCCGGCCGACGCCGAGCCCGCGCACCGTCCCGGACACCCAGAGACGTTTGATCTCGGCCGGTTCGTCGGCCGGCAGCCGCACGGCGCCGCATCCCACCGCCTCGGTCGAGACGGTGGCGACCAGGAACAGCCCCGCCGGTGGGATCAGCTCGTTGTCCTCGACGCCGCTGCCGGCCGGATCGAAGCCGGCGTCGAAGCGCCCGGCGAGTTCCCGCGCGTACGCCCGCAGGCAGGCCCGGGCGCGCGGATCGCCCGGATGGCACGGGCCGATGGTGACCAGCGACGCCATGAGCAGCCGCTCCACCTCGGCCATGGCGCTGGTGAGCCGGGCACGCTGGCCGGCGGAGAGCGGCTCGAGCACCGACCAGGCCAGGTCGTCGGACCTGCCGTCGAGCAGGCCCCACTCGGCCCGGCCGGCGTCGGTGAGCCGGGCGGTCCGCACCCGTCCGTCGCCCTCGCCGGGGCCCACCGCGACGAGCCCCTCGCCCTCCAGCGTCCGCAACAGCCGGCTGAGGTAACCGGCGTCGAGGTCCAGCCGGGTCCGCAGGGCGGCGACCTCGGCGCCCGCCGGGCCGATCTCCCACAGCAGCCGGGACTGCGCCAGCGGCCGGTCCCGGGCGAGGTAGCTGTCGTCCAGTGCGCCGACGCGCTGGGTCACCGTGCGGTTGAAGCGTCGCACCACGTCGACCAGTCCACGATCCATGATGACTGACTATAGTCAGGTATTCCTGGCGGGCCGCTGACGGGGCCACCGAGTCACGCCGCTGGCGGGGCCACCGCGTCAGGTGGATCTCTGGCGGAGGGCGGGCGAGGTGAGCGCCGCCAGTGCGGCGACGGCGAGGACGACCGCGCAGCCGGACAGCACCGCCGGGGCGCGGACGACGTCGGCGAGCCAACCGAACGCGTTGGTGGTCAGCAGCAGCGGCAGGCTCTGGGTGAGCACCAGCACGGACTGCACCCGGGCCAGGTGGGTGGCCGGCGCGGCGGCCAGGATCAGCGGGCCGATGTGGGTGGCGAAGACGCCCGACCCGAGACCGATCGCCGCCCCGGCCGCGCCCGCCCAGAGCGGTGACCGCCCGACCGCCAGCGCGGCCACCCCGGCGGCGGCCATCAGCAGACCGGCGGCGGCCGCCAAGCCGGGGCGGGACAGCGCTCCGCGTACCAGCACCGTCACCGCGACGGATGCCGTACCCAGCGCCACCGCCGCGACGACCGCGCCGGTGGCCGGCGGCGACCACGCCCGTTCCCGGGCCAGCAGCGGTACCAGCAGCGAGGAGGCCGGCAGCAGGAACCCGGCGGCGACGCCGGTCAGCAGCAGCGCGGGCCGCAGCGCGGCATGCGACGCGGCGACCCGCAACCCGTCCAGCGCGGCCCGCCACACCGACGGCACCGGATCCGCCGTCCGCCCCTCGCCCGCATCCGACGCGCGCCCCGCACCCGGGTCCGACGAGCGGCCTTCGCCGGAGCCCGAGGACCCACCGGCACGCGGACGCAGGACCACCAGGATCGACAGCACCGCCAGGAAGCCAGCGGCGTTGGCCAGAGCCACCCCGGCCAGCCCGGCCGCGGCCAGGACCAGGCTGCCCAGCGGCGGCCCGGCGAACACGGCCAGTTGACCGGCCACCTGGCGGGCCGACATCGCCCGGGCCAGCGCGGCGGGCGGCACCAGGCGCCGGGGCATCGAGCCCGCGCTGGGCAGGTAGAAGGCGTCCACGATCCCGATGGCCAGGGCGGTGAGCAGCAACGGCAGCCGCGGGTCCGCGGCCGACCAGGCGGCGACGGCCAGCGACACGGTGACCACGACCATCGCCGCGTCCGAAAGGATCATTACCCGCCAGGCACCGAAGCGGTCCGCCACCGCCCCGCCCACCAGCAGCAGCAGGACGCGGGGCAGGTTGATCGCGGTGAGCACCAGGGCGGCGAAGCGGCCACCCTGCCCGGCCGCCACCCAGGCCATCGCGAAGGCCATCGCCTGCACACCGACCAGGGACAGCCCCGTGCCGCCCAGCCACGCCCAGTACCCGCCCGGCACGGCCGTCCGGCCGCCGGTCGACGTCGCCCGACCGGTTGAGGTCGCCACCACGGAATCTCCCGCCCACCGCCGACCGCGCCGGCCGGTGCCGGGTGGGGCGGCTCCGGTCGGTCTCTCGCGTCGGCACTGTCCGGCCTCGACCCGGTCGAGGGTCAAGCCGGACCGGCGTGGTCCGCGGCCGGTCCGACCGCCGCCCCGGTGAGCAGGCCCGGCCCTAGTCCGCCAGCTCGGTGCGCGGGAGCATGTCGGGCGCCCAGGTGAAGCGGTAGCGAGGAGCGGCCACCGCCCGGGCGAAGGCCGCTGCCACGGCCGGGGAGCTGACGATCCGCCAGTCCTGCTCCTTGGTCACCTCGAACCAGATGAGGCCGATGATGTCCTCGTGCCGTGGTAGCAACCGGAACGTCTCGGTGATCCATTCGGCCTTCCGGCCGCCGGTGTCGGAGGCACCGGTCTCGGTGATGACCAGCGGCTTGCCGCTGAACGTACGAATCTCCTTGATGGTCTGCTTGAAGATCGCGTCGAACGACCGGTACTTCGAGAAGGCGCCCATGCCGTAGTAGCCCGACAGGCCCACCCAGTCGACGTACTCGTCGCCCGGGTAGAGCGTGGCGAGCTTGGGAGTCGAGCCGTCCCATCTGGTGTTCGGGCTCCACACCCAGATGACGTTGGTGGCTCCGGCGGCCTCGAACAGATCGTGCACGTGGCGCCACGCCTTGACGTAGTCGCCCGGCCTGTTGCCGTTGGCCGTCTCGCACCACGGGTACCAGTTGCCGTTCATCTCGTGTGCGAACCGGATGGCCACCGGATGGTCGAGCGCCTTGATCCCTTCGGCCCAGGACAGCAGGTACTCGTCGAAGTCGCCGCGGGTGATGCGGGACAGCCGGTAGTCGGGCTGGTTGGAGCGGAGCCGGTCGATCGTACGGCGGGCAGCCCCCTGCTTGCGGGCCTTTTCGTCCAGCCGGTAGTCCCATGGTTCCCAGGCCAGCATCGGCAGCATGCCGCGACCGCTGATCCCGTCGAAGAGCGCACGGTCGAAGGTGTCGGTCGCCCATCCCGAGCTGAAGAGCATGACCTGCGGCTGGTGTCTGGCCGCCGCGGTGAAGTCGTCCACCGGCGTGAAGTCGTACGGACCCTCCTTGGTCGCGACACCGATGAACACCTTCTCGGCCGGCGGGAACACCTCCGGCGGTCGGGGCGACGCGCTCGGTGCGACTGCGACCGCAGCCGGATCGGGGCGGGGGTGTTCCCGTCCACCGGAGGTGGTCCCGGGCGCGATGGCGAAGGCATAGGTCAGCAGCAGCGCGCCGATCAGCGCCATCGTGACCCGCGGCAGGGTCAGCCTCGCCATGGCACACCCGGCTCGGCCGCTACCCGGGCCGTCGGCCGACCGCGCTGCTCGTCACCGGTACGGGCGACGAGCGGGACCGGTTCGCGGTGCCGCTCGGCACGCGCCAGGATGCTCGACCCGAGCGCGATCAGCGGTGGACCGAGACCGGTCAACAGGGTCAGCACCGGCCACACCCGGAGCAGGGCGAAGTCGTGGTCCAGCACGAAGCTCGCGGCGAGCAGGCCGGCGGCGAAGGCCGCCCAGCACAGGTGCAGCCGGAAGGTGCCGAGCGACTCGGTGGTGCGCAGCTTGCCCTTGGCCGTCACCACGAACCCGAGCCTTCGCCGCAGCAGCGCGCCGACGCCGGCGGCCACGTAGACCGGGCCGGCGAACAGGGCCAACGCCATGCCGACCAGGCCGATCTCCTCCCGCTCGTGCGGCGCGATGTTGAACCGGCGGAGCCAGAGCCACAGCGCGAACCAGGTGCCGATGGTCGAGCCCCACAGCACCGACCACACGGTGACGTCGAGTTGGGCCGCGCTCACGCCGGTGAGCAGGTACATGGCGGTGGCGAAGTTGCCCAGCAGCAGGCTGACCCCCACGCTCGGGTAGTAGAACTGGAGCAGGCGGTACTGCCAGCGTCGCCGGGACCGCAGCGCACGTGGCGCGCGCAGCTCGGGGCGGACGAGGATCTCGCAGATGCCGGCCGCCCACCGCCGCTGCTGGTTGAAGTAGTCGGCCCACGACGTCGGGCCTTCCCCGATGGCGACCACGTCCGGGGTGTAGACCCCCTTCCACTGGTTGCCCGTCTGCGGGTTCGCGGCGGCGTGGATCCGGATGCTGGTCAGGTGGTCCTCGATGATCGAGTCCTGGTAGCCGCCGACGCTGCGCCACGCCGACGGCCGGTAGAGATGCCCGGTGCCGGTGAGCAGTGGGGCGTCCAGGCCGTTCCCGCCGCGCGCGATGAGTCCGTTGTAGAGGTACTGCTGGACCGAGGCGCCGTGCGCGACCAGGTTCTGGTGCATGTTGCCGTAGACCTGCGGGGTGACCACGAAGGCGACGTCCGGGTCACGGAAGTAGCCGAGCGTACGTTCCAGGAAGTTCGGAAGCGGTACGTGGTCCGGGTCGACGTTGGCGACCACGTCGTACCGGTGCTCGTGTTCGGCCCGCCAGGCGTTGTGGTTTCCCGATTTCGTCCTGGCCCGGAACTCGCCGCTGGGCTGGTTGTACTCCGGTCGACCCTGACGGCTGAAGTGCCGTACCCCGAGTCGTGCGGCCATCTCCTGCACCGCCGGGTCGTCACCCTCGTCGAGGATCCAGACATCCACTTGGCCGCAGTACACGATCTGCCGCAGCCGCCGCAGCGTCCGCTCGACGACGTCGATCGGCTCCTTGCTCGGCACGATCGTGGTGAGCAGGGCCACCCGCAGGCCGACCGGAGGATCGACCGGCACCGGGTCCCGGGCGTGGTACGCGAACACCCAGACGACCGCGTTCTGCGCGAGGCGGATCAGCTCGACACCGACGACCACGCAGAAGCCGAGCCGAGCCGCCGTGGTCTGCCAGTTGCCGAGCCCGGTCACCCCGGATCCGGGTACGTGGTCGGGGAGCAGCAGCCAGCCGACGAGCAGCAGCCCGGCCGCGCTGTTCGCGAGCACGAGCAGCGCCAGGGTCAGCCGGGCGGCGGGCGAGAGGACGTGGCGAAACTCGACCGCCGCCTGCGGATGCCGCGGCGCGACCAGGGGACCGGCGGTCGCCCCGCACTTCGCGTACGCGAGGCGGGCCCGGATGTTCAGCTGACGACGGTCAGCGCGGGTATCGGCCGCGACGCCCACGTTGCCCCCCAAGGGTCTGGATCCTGCTCGCCACGAACACGGATACGGCTGATCCTAGGTCGCCGAACCAGTCAAACCGGCGGAATCTAGACCAAAGCACTCCCGACCCCGCACCCGCTCAGAGATCCGCCCGTTCGTCCACCAGCAGGGCCAGCGTGAGCCCGTTCGGTCGCCAGACCTGCGCCACCTGATACCGAGTGCGCAGCAGCCGCTCCTTCGCGCCACCGATGGCCTGCACCGGGTCCGCCTGCTCGCCGAGCCGCACGACCCACAGTCGCCGGGTGTCCCCCAGGCACCCGGCCACGTCGGCACATTCGGTGACCGGGAGCCGCCCGTCGACGGGTTGCGGCCCGGTGGCGAGCACGTCCCTGGGGCGACGGTCGGCCGGCAGGTAGTGGGCGACTACGCTCCGGCCGCCCCATCCGCCCGCCGGGTCGGCCGAGCCGTAGACGACGCCGTCGCCGGGTTGCAGCCGGCGTTCGATGATCTCCGCGAGCTGCCGGGTGGCCTGCTGATGCCCGCCCGGTTCCCGGACGGCGATATGCATCGGCGCACCGAGCACGGCGATCGCCGCCAGCACACCCACGGACCAGCGGGCGCGGACCCGGGTGAGGGCGGCCGCGCCGAGTGTCGCCCACGCCGGAAGCGTGAAGAGCATGAGCTGCGGCAGCCAGATCGGCGTCGCCTGCGCGACGAGCAGCAGCACGAGCGGCGGCACCACCGCCCAGGCGGTGTACAGGGCGGCGGGGTAGCGCAGCGGGAGGCTGAACAGCGCCAGCGCGAGCAGCGCCACCCCCAGCGCGGTGACGCCGAACAGCTCCCTCGGCGTCGCGGCCAGCGCGTTCAGGCTCAGATCGGACACCTGCGCGAGCCGCCCGCCCTGCTGCCCGGTGCGCCAGAGCAACCCGGCCGCCGGCAACGCGCCCAGGCCCCCGGCGACCAGCCACCGGCCGGCCACCGCGCGCCGGAATGCGAACACGGTCCAGCCGTGGCCGACGAGCAGCAGCAGCCCGACGACGCTGGACAGGCCCAGCACCAGCACCGAAGCGCCGTACACGGCGAAGCGCCAGGGCCTCGGCCGGTCGACGGCCGACCGGAGCAGCCACGTGGCGAGCACCGCGGCGAGCAGGGTCAGCGCGTGCGGTTGGGCCTCCTGCGCGTACCGTGCCGACGTCGGCAGCAGGGCGAAGAGCAGGCCGGCCAGGAGGCCGGTGCCCGGCGCGAACATCCGGGAGGCCAGCGCTCCGACGAGCGCCGCCGCAACGGTCATGGCCAGGATGGAAGGTCCGCGCAGCGCGAGGTCCGAGGTGCCGAAGACCTCCGCCCAGGCGCGCATCAGCAGGTGGTACGGCGTGACGGCGGCCTCGCCCCAGCCGAGCGTCGACCAGGTGCCCGGCCAGGATGAGGCGACCCTGCCCCAGGTCGCGAGTTCTTCCAGGCGCAGCCCGGGCGCGCCGGCCCCGGCGATGCCGAGCGCGCCCATCAGCAGCGCCGGCACCAGCCATGCGGCGGCCCGCCACCGGTGGGTGTCGGTCACCGGATGGCCGGGGGCCGGGGCGGTGCCGTGGCCTTCTCCCCAGGGGTCCTCGTCGCTGGCCTCCGGCGACCCGAGCCGGGGCAGCACCATGGTTACGGCGTCCTTCATCGTGTCTCACGCATCTCCGTGGGTTCCCGTCGCCCCTGGAGCATATTGAGCAAAGTTCACCACGACAGGCGATACGCCGCAAAAGCCACCAGACCGCTATTTGCCGTCGAGAACCGGCAACAATCCGGGGTGACCGCCCCCGGCCCCCGCTATGGTGTCGGCCCGCCCTCACCGACCTCCCGACGGGGCTTGCGCGCCCCTGATTGTTAACGATAACATCGACATGGGTGCATGTGACGATCAAGCCTCGGACCCAGGACGATCGCCCGCCGCGCGTACACCACCGACCCGGCGAGCACCCGTACGCCAACCACACCGCGGCGTTCCGGCAGGCCGTCCCGCCACCTGAAAGGTCAACCCCCATGGTCCTGGGCAAACCGTCCCTCAACCGCCGACACGTACTCCAGGCCGCCGGCGCGGCGGCCGTGGCCACCGCTGTCGGCCCCACCCTCGCCGCCGGCGCCGCCCGCGCGGCGCTTCCCCCGGCCCGGCCCGACATCGGCGTCGCCGCCTTCCCGTTCGACCTCGGACAGGTCCGGCTGACCGCCAGCCGCTGGCTGGACAACCAGAACCGCACCCTGAACTACCTGCGCTTCGTCGACGTCAACCGGCTGCTCTACAACTTCCGCGCCAACCACCGCCTCTCCACCGGCGGCGCCGCGGTGGCCGGCGGCTGGGACGCTCCGACGTTCCCCTTCCGTACCCACATGCAGGGGCACTTCCTGTCCGCCTGGGCCCACGGGTGGGCGGTGCTCGGCGACACCACCTGCCGGGACAAGGCCAACCAGATGGTGGCCGAGTTGGCCAGGTGCCAGGCCAACAACGGCACCGCCGGATTCAACACCGGATACCTCTCCGGGTTCCCCGAGGCCGACTTCACCGCCGTGGAGGCGCGCACGCTGAACAACGGCAACGTGCCGTACTACTGCATCCACAAAACGCTGGCCGGTCTGCTCGACGTCTGGCGGCACATCGGCAACACCCAGGCCCGCGACGTCCTGCTGGCGCTCGCCGGCTGGGTCGACTGGCGTACCGGCCGGCTCACCCCGACCCAGATGCAGGCCATGCTGGGCACCGAGTTCGGCGGCATGAACGCCGTCCTGGCCGACCTGTACCAGCAGACCGGTGACGCGCGCTGGCTGACCTCGGCCCAGCGGTTCGACCACGGCGCCGTGTTCAACCCCCTCGCCGCCAACCAGGACCAACTCAACGGACTGCACGCCAACACCCAGGTGCCCAAGTGGATCGGCGCGGCCCGGGAGTTCAAGGCCACCGGCACCACCCGCTACCGGGACATCGCCAGCAACGCGTGGAACATGACCGTCAACGCGCACAGCTACGTGATCGGCGGCAACAGCCAGGCCGAACACTTCCGCGCTCCCAACGCCATCGCCGGCTACCTGCGCAACGACACCTGCGAGGCGTGCAACACGTACAACATGCTCAAGCTGACCCGGGAGCTGTGGCTGCTCGACCCGAACCGGACCGCGTACTTCGACTTCTACGAGCGGGCGCTGCTCAACCACCTCGTCGGCGCGCAGAACCCGGCCGACAACCACGGGCACATCACCTACTTCACGCCGCTGAACCCGGGCGGCCGGCGCGGGGTCGGGCCGGCGTGGGGCGGCGGCACCTGGAGCACCGACTACAACTCCTTCTGGTGCTGCCAGGGCACCGGGCTGGAGAGCAACACCACGCTGATGGACTCGATCTACTTCCACAACGGCACCACCCTGACGGTGAACCTGTTCATGCCGTCGGTGCTGAACTGGTCGCAACGCGGGATCACGGTCACCCAGACCACCAGCTACCCGGCCGGCGACACCACGACCCTCACCGTCAGCGGCAGCGTCGGCGGGTCGTGGACGATGCGGATCCGCATCCCCGGCTGGACGGAGGGCGCCACCGTCAGCGTCAACGGCGCAGTGCAGAGCATCGCCACCACGCCCGGCAGCTACGCCACCCTCACCCGCTCCTGGGCCTCCGGCGACACCGTCTCCGTACGCCTGCCGATGCGGGTGCTGGTGCAGCCCGCGAACGACGACCCGAACGTCGTGGCGCTCACCTACGGCCCGGCGGTGCTCTCCGGCAACTACGGCAACACGGCGCTCTCGGCGCTGCCCGCGTTGGCCACCGCCTCGGTCACCCGGACCAGCAGCACGGCCCTCACCTTCACCGCCACCGCCAACGGCGCCACCGTCAACCTGATCCCGTTCTACGACGCGCACGGGCACAACTACACCGTCTACTGGAGCGCGAACGGCCAGAGCGGCCCCGGCGGTGCCACGTTCCGGCTGGTCAACGCCGCCAGCAACCTCGTGCTGGGGATCGAGAACATGTCCACCGCCGACGGCGCCCCGGCGTTGCAGTGGGCCGACAACGGCACCCCGGACCACGACTGGCAGCTCGTCGTCGACGGTACGGCGGTCAAGTTCCGCAACGCCAACAGCGGCAAGGTGCTCGGCGTACAGAACATGTCCACCGCCGACAACACCCCGATCCTGCAATGGTCGGACACCGGCACGGCCGACCACCGTTGGGCGATCGTCGATGTCGGCGACGGTTCCCACAAGATCCGCAACGGCCACACCGGCAAGCTGCTGGCCATCCTCAACGGCTCCACCGCCCAGGGCGCCCGGGCCGTGCAGGACCCGGACAACGGCACGCCGGACAACCAGTGGCGGTTCGTACCCAACGGCGCGCGGCGGATCCAGAACCGGGCCAGCGGGCTGGTGCTCGGCGTACAGAACATGTCCACGGCCGACGGCGGCCTGGTGATCCAGTGGGGGGATACCGGCACCGCCGACCACCTCTGGACCGCGATCGTGGACGCCAACGGCTACCTGCGGTTGCGCAACGCCAACAGCGGCAAGGTGCTGGGGGTGGAGGGCGGCGGTACCGCCAACGGCGCCCGCGTGCTGCAGTGGGCCGACACCGGCGCGGCCGACCAGCGCTGGCGGTTGCGCTACGGCACGGACGGCTACTTCCGCATCCAGTGCGGCAACGGCGGGCGGGTGCTCGGCGTCTCCGGCGCCTCCTCCGCCCAGGGCGCCCAGATCGTGATCTGGGACGACAACGGCACCGGTGACCACCTGTGGCGGTTCGTCTAGTCCGCTACTGATTCCATCGACACCCCTTGAGGATGTTATCGATAACAAGCTAGCCGCGCCGTGCCCGGATCAGCGCCCCGTGGTGCCGGTCACCTGCGACGAGCAACTCGTCGTGACGGACCACTCCCGTTGAGGCGACGCGCCCGCCGCCACCTCGCCTGCTGCCGGCATCACGCTCGGCGACGGGGCGGCGCGGCGACGCTCTGCCGCGGGACCAGCGCCGGCGCGATGGTCTCGCGCAACGCCCCACCGCTGACCGACTCGATCTGGGCCAGCAGCATCTCCAGGCTGGCCCGGGCCACCGCGTCGAAGTCCGGTCGCACGGTGGTCAGCGGCGGGATGAAGTACGCCGCCTCGGGCACGTCGTCGAAGCCGACCACGCTGATGTCGTCCGGCACCCGGCGGCCGTGCTCGTGCAGGGCGCGCAGCACACCGAGGGCGAGATGGTCGTTGGCGGTGAAGACCGCAGTGACGTCGGGCATCCGGGCCAGCATCTGCCCGCACCGGTACCCGGCCGCCGCGGACCAGTCCGCCGGCACCAGCGGCGGGATCTCGGCACCCGCCGAGAGCAGCGCCGACCGCCAGCCCTCGATGCGTCCCGCGCTGTCGAACCAGTCGGACGGCCCGGACACGTGCCAGACCGTACGGTGACCGGCGGCGAGCAGGTGCTCGGTGGCGGCCCGGGCACCGGCGGCCTGGTCGACCGTCACCAGCGGCATCGGCCGGCGGGGATCCCCGTCGACGGTGACCAGCGGCACGTCCTTCGGCAGGCGCTCCAGCGCCTCCCCGGCCGACTCCACCGGCGCGATCACCACGATGCCGGCGACCCGGTGGGCCAGATGCCGCTCGACCACCGCCGAGATCGACAGGTGATCGAGGTCGCGCACGCTGCCCACGCTGACCGCGAACCCCGCCTCGGCGGCCGTCTGCTCCAGGGCGGCGAGCAGCGACGCCGGGCCGTAGAGGGTGGTGTTCTGCGCGACCACGCCGATCACCTGCGAACGGCCGGTGACCAGCGCACGGGCCGCCCGGTTCGGGCGGTAGCCGAGTTCGGCGATCGCCGCCTGCACCCGCAGCCGGGTCTGTTCACGCACGTTCGGGTGGCCGTTGAGCACTCGCGAAACCGTCTGGTGGGAAACACCAGCGAGGCGAGCCACATCGGTCATCGCAGGATCGCGTACGGCCATCTCACACTCCCGCATGCCGTGGGTCGCCGCGACCCGTCGACGCTGACCGGAGCGGCTTGGAACACGATCCTCTCTCGCGGCGCCACGCCGGCCCGTGCCCGCCCGGGGTGGATAGCGCTAGATCAAGCACAGTCTACGCCAGCACCGACACCGATTGACGGAAGGTCAACGGGCGGATGCCGGATGTGCTCCGAGACCGGCGCCGAGCAGGTACGCGCCGGCCGGATCGAGGTGTTCGCCGCGGAGCGCGCCAATCGGCTCGACGCGAAAAGGCGTGCCGGGCCGCCCTCCAACAAGGGCAGACCCGGCACGCCGGCGCGGTGTCGCGGTGTCGCGGTGTCGCGGTGTCGCGGTCAGAATCCCCGGGCGAGCCGGTAGTACGCCTGATTCCACCGGATCTCGTCGGCGAATCGGCGAGGTTCGGTGTCGGCGTCGATGACCAGGAGTTCGGTGCGGCTCATCTCGGCCAGGTCGTGTAGCTCCTCCACGCCCACCGCCTGGGACAGCACGGTGTGGTGCGGCGCGCCCGCGGTGATCCACGCCTCGGCCGAACCGGGCAGGTGCGGGCGGGGCCGCCAGACGGCCCGAGCCACCGGCAGCCGCGGCAACGGCTGCGGTGGGGTCACCACGTCGACCTCGTTGGCCACCAGCCGGAAGCGCTCGCCCATGTCGGCCAGGCCGAGCACCACCGCGGGACCGGGTTCGGCGTCGAAGACGAGTCGGACCGGGTCCTCCCGACCGCCGATGCTCAACGGGTGGATCTCCACCTTCGGCACACCGGCGGCGATCGTCGGGCACACCTCGAGCATGTGCGCACCGAGGACCAGTTCCTCACCGGGGGTGAGGTCGTAGGTGTAGTCCTCCATGAACGAGGTGCCGCCCTCGGCCCCGGCCGACATCGCCTTCAGCGTGTGGACCAGCACGGAGGTCTTCCAGTCCCCCTCACCGCCGAAGCCGTACCCGTCGGCCATGAGCCGCTGCACGGCGATACCGGGCAGCTGCCGCAGTCCGCCGAGATCCTCGAAGTTCGTGGTGAACGCGCGGAACCCACCACTGTCCAGGAACGTACGCAGACCCAGCTCCAGCCGGGCGGCGTACCGCAGCGATTCGTGCCGCTCACCGCCGGGCCGCAGCGCGGCGACGACGCGGTACGTGTCGTCGTACTCCTTGACCAGATCGTCCACCTGCGCGTCGGCCACCTCGCCGACCACCCGCACCAGGTCGTTCACCCCGTAGGTGTTCACCGAGACGCCGAAGCGCAGCTCCGCCTCGACCTTGTCCCCCTCGGTCACCGCGACGTCGCGCATGTTGTCGCCGAAGCGTGCCAGGCGCAGCGACCGCATCGCCGACCAGCCGATCGCCGCCCGGGTCCAGGCGCCGACGCGGGTGGCGACCCGTGGGTCGGTGACGTGCCCGGCGACCGTCTTGCGGGCCACCCCGAGCCGGGTCTGGATGTACCCGAACTCCCGATCGCCGTGGGCGGCCTGGTTCAGGTTCATGAAGTCCATGTCGATCTCGGCCCACGGCAACTGCTGGTTCGCCTGGGTGTGCAGGTGCAGCAGCGGTGTCTGCAGCGCGTCCAGGCCGGAGATCCACATCTTCGCCGGCGAGAAGGTGTGCATCCAGGCGATGACCCCGACCGCCCCCTGTACGGCGGCATCCCGGCAGACCTCCAGGATGTCGGCGCTGGTGGTCAGGACCGGCTTCCAGACCACCCGGGCGGGAATGTGCGCCGAGTCGTCGAGCAGGGCGGCGATCTGACGGGACTGGTCGGCCACCTGCCGGAGTGTGTCCTCGCCGTACATCGCCTGGCTTCCGGTGAGAAACCAGACCTGGGGTTCAGAGTGTGTTGCCATGGACGTTGCCTTCCGCGAGAGGGAGGGTTACTTGTAGCGGATGCCGATGAGGCGCTGGAGCAGGATGAACGCGAAAAGCAGGCCGCCGATCACGATCTTGGTCCACCAGGAGTTGAGGCTTCCGTCGAAGGTGATCAGGGTCTGGATCACGCCGAGCACCAGCACGCCGAGCACGGTGCCGAAGACGTAGCCCGAGCCACCGGTGAGGACGGTGCCACCGATGACGACGGCCGCGATCACGTCGAGTTCCATCCCGACCGCGATCAGCGGCGCTCCGGAAAGCGTGTAGAACGACAGCAGGATTCCGCCGATCGCCGAGCACAGCCCGCTGATGGTGTAGACCGCGATCCGGGTACGCCCCACCGGCAGGCCCATCAGCAGCGCCGACTGCGGATTGCCACCGATCGCGTAGACGTTGCGGCCGAGCCGGGTGTACGCCAGCACGTAGGCGGCGACGGCGGCCACGGCGAACGCGACCAGCACGCTGACCGAGACGAAGTTGCCCCGGGGGTCCCCGATCCGGTACTGCGACATCGTGGTCCAGAAGCCGTCCGTGATCGGGATCGAGGCGCCGCTGATGAACGTGCACATGCCGCGGGCGAAGAACATCCCGGCGAGTGTGACGATGAACGGCTGAATCTCGAAGAAGTGGATCGCGCAGCCCATCAGGAAGCCTAGGGTCGGCCCGATGAGCAACGCGATGACCAGCACCAGCAACGCGGGCAGGCCTGACTGGAGCAACCATGCCGAGACCATCGCGGTCATCGCGACCACCGAGCCCACCGACAGGTCGATGCCACCGGTGAGGATCACGAAGGTCATCCCCACGGCGACCACGAGCAGGAACCCGTTGTCGATGAAGACGTTGAAGATGACCTGGATGTTGGAGAACGCCCGGTACTGGGAGACGCCGATGCCGTACATGACCAGCAGCAGGGCGAGGGTGGCCAGCACCGGCACGTGCCGCCGTGGCAGCCGGGCCCAGGTGGGAACGGTGGTCAGCGAGTTCATCGTCATGCCGCCCCTCCACTTCGCTGCGGGCCGGCATCTTTCCGGCGCTGGTGATTCGCTCGCTGTCGCTCGCTCATGCCGGCACCTGCTCCTTCTGCCGCTGCGGCGACGCCTCGGGGGGCGCGGCACCGGGTCGGCGGCGGCTGAACCTGGCCCGGAAGGCCGGCGCCTGGACGAGGCAGACGACGATGACGACGACCGCTTTGAACAGCAGTGCCGTCTGCGGTGAGATGTTCATGGCGTACACCGTCGTGGTCAGGGTCTGGATGATCAGCGCGCCGAGGATGGTGCCGCTGAGGAAGAACCGGCCGCCCGCCAGGGACGTACCACCGATGACGACCGCGAGGATCGCGTCGAGTTCCACCCAGAGGCCGGCCGAGTTGCCGTCGGCGCTGGAGACGTTGGCGGTCATCATGAACCCGGCGATCGCGGCGCACACGGCGCTGACGACGTACACCAGGAAGACCACCCGGCCCGACCGGATGCCGGCCAGGCGGCTGGCCTCCCGGTTGCCACCCACCGACTCGATGATCATGCCGAGGGCGGTGCGGCGGGTGAACGCCGCGACGAGCAGGGCCGCGGCCAACGCGATGAAGATCGCGAGCGGCAGGGTCAGGAAGTGGCCCAGACCGATCGCCCGGTACGGGCCGGAGTTGATGGTGATGATCTGGCCCTCGGTGATCAGCTGCGCGAGGCCCCGGCCGGCCACCATCAGGATGAGCGTGGCGATGATCGGTTGGATGCCGATCACGGAGACCAGGATGCCGTTCCACGCGCCGAGTACCAGCGCGGCCCCGATCGCCATCGCGAGCGCGGTCAGCACCATGCCGAGGGCGTTCTGGTCCGGCGCCTTGCTGATGTAGAGGCAGGCGATGGCGCCGCTGATGGCGCAGACCGAGCCGACCGAGAGGTCGATGCCGCCGGTGGAGATGACCAGGGTCATGCCCAACGCGACCAGGATCAGCGGCGCGCTCAGCCGGAGGATGTCGATCGGGGTGCCGTACAGGTGGCCGTCCTTGACCTCGATGGTCAGGAAGCCGGGGCGGTAGAGGGTGTTCGCCGCCAGCATGACCACGAGCACGGCGACCGGCCAGAACAGCCGGTGGCCGACCATGGCCTGGAAGCGGTTCTTGGCGTCACTCATGCCGGCGCTCCGCTTCGCTCCGCGCCGCCATGAGGCACCAACACACTGCGCCGATGAATCGCTCGCTGACGCTCGCTCATGCCAGCGCTCCGCTTCGCTCCGCGCCGCCATGAGGCACCAACACACTGCGCCGATGATTCGCTCGCTGACGCTCGCTCATTGGTTCGCCTCCTCCCGCTGTGATCCGCTGGCGATGGTCTGCATGACACGGTCGGCGTCGACGGCGTCGTCGTTGGTGAGTTGGGCGACCAGCTCCCGGTCGCGCATCACCGCGATCTTGTGGCTCAGCCGCAGCACCTCCTCGAGTTCGGCGGAGATGAACAGCACCGCCATGCCGCCGTCGGAGAGCTGCACCACGAGCTTCTGGATCTCGGCCTTGGCCCCGATGTCGATGCCACGGGTGGGTTCGTCGAGGATGAGCAGTCGGGGCTCGGTGATCAGCCACCGGGCCAGCAGGACCTTCTGCTGGTTGCCGCCGGACAGGTTGCGCACCGGCACGTCGGGGTTCGCGGGGCGGATGCTCAACGCCTTGATGTACTTGTCGACGAGTTCGTCCTGGCGGCGGCGCGGGATCGGGCGCAGCCAGCCGCGGGCGGCCTGCATCGCGAGGATCATGTTCTCGCGGACCGACAGGTCGGCGATGATCCCTTCCGCGCGGCGGTTCTCGGAGCAGAACCCGATGCCGCGGTCGATGGCCTGCACCGGGGTACGCAGACCGGTCGGCTTGCCGCCCACGGCGACCTGGCCACGGTCGGCGCGGTCGGCGCCGAACAGCAGCCGCGCCACCTCGGTGCGGCCGGAGCCGAGCAGCCCGGCCAGGCCGACCACCTCGCCGGCGTGGATGGTCAGGCTGAACGGTGCGACCGCGCCCTTACGGCTGAGGTCCGACACCTCCACGAACGGGGTCCCGCCCTCCAGGGCCGCCAGCTCCCGCCGGGGATGCTCCTCGATCCGTTCGAGAACGTCGAGTTCCTTGCCGATCATCTTCTCGACCAGGGCCAGCTGGGGCAGCTCGGCGGTCGGGTGCTCCCCCACCAGGGTGCCGTTGCGCAGCACGGTGATCCGGTCGGCGATCCCGTAGACCTGGTCGAGGAAGTGAGTCACGAAGAGGATGGCGATGCCCTCGTCGCGCAGCTGGCGCATGATCCGAAACAGCTGCTCGACCTCACCGGCGTCCAGGCTGGAGGTCGGCTCGTCCAGGATCAGCACCCGGGCCTGGACGTCGATCGCGCGGGCGATCGCGATCATCTGCTGGACGGCGAGCGAGTACGACGCCACGGGTGCGGTGACGTCGATGTCGAGGTCCAGCCGGGCCAACAGCTGCCGGGCCCGGCGCCGGACCTCGCCCCACCGGACGGCCCCGAAGCGGCGCGGCTCGCGGCCGATGAAGATGTTCTCCGCCACCGACAGGTTGGGGCAGAGGTTGACCTCCTGGTAGACGGTGCTGACCCCGGCGGCGGCGGCTTGCATCGGCCCGCTGAAGGCCACCTGCTCCCCGCCCAGGGTGATGATGCCGTCGTCGATGCCGTAGACGCCGGTCAACACCTTGATCAGGGTCGACTTGCCGGCACCGTTCTCGCCCATCAGGGCGTGCACCTCGCCGGGGAAGAGCCGGAAATCAACATTGTGGAGTGCGCGCACCCCCGGAAAGGACTTGCTGATCCCGGTCATCGTGAGGACCGGACGGCTATCCGTCATCCCATCGGACCTTCTTCTGGGTTCTCGCGGTACGGAAGGGCCACCGCGCCCCCGTGGCGTCCCGCCCGGCCGCCCCTGGAGGTCGGCCGGGCGGAGACGGCACGGGGGTTTCGGGTCAGCCGCCCAGTCCGTCGGGTAGGTGAGCGACGCGGCGGGGCCGCCACGTCAGCGGCGGCCCCGGGCGTCGATCAGTACTTGCGGTTGGGCAGGGCCTCCTTGGCCTGCTCCTGGGTGAAGGTGGTCTCCTCGGTCTCGATCCGCGCCGGCACCTCTTCACCGGCGTGCACCTTCTTGGCCAGGTCCATCAGCTGTGGCCCGAGCAGCGGGCTGCACTCGGCGATGAAGTTGAACTTACCGTCGGCCAGGGCCTGCATGCCGTCCTTGACCGCGTCGATGGTGATGATGGTGATGTCCTGGCCGGGCACCTTGCCCGCCGCGGTGATCGCCTCCAGGGCACCGAGACCCATGTCGTCGTTGTGCGCGAAGAGCACGTCGATCTTCGGGTGGGCCTTCAGGAACTGCTCCATGACCTGCTTGCCGCCGGCGCGGGTGAAGTCACCCGACTGGGAGGCGATGACCTTCAGCTTCGGGTCGGCCGCGATCGCCTCGGCGAAGCCCTTCTTGCGGTCGTTGGCCGGGGCCGAGCCGGTGGTGCCCTGCAGCTCGACGATGTTCACATCGCCGGTCGCGTCCTTCTTGTTCTCGATCAGCCACTCCCCCGACAGCCGGCCTTCCTTGACGAAGTCCGAGCCGAGGAAGGTCTTGTAGAGGGACTTGTCGGCCGAGTCCACCGCGCGGTCGGTCAGGATGACCGGGATGCCGGCGTCCTTGGCCTCCTTGAGCACGGTGTCCCAACCGGACTCCACCACCGGCGAGAAGGCGATCACGTCGACCTTCTGCTGGATGTAGTTGCGGATGGCCTTGATCTGGTTCTCCTGCTTCTGCTGGGCATCGTCGAACTTGAGCTCGATGCCCGCCTCCCCAGCGGCCTCCTTGATGGAGTTGGTGTTGGCCGTACGCCAGCCACTCTCGGCGCCGACCTGGGAGAAGCCGAGGACGATCTTGCCGTCGCCGCCTTCCCCTCCGGTGTCACTGTTACCGCAGGCGGCCACGCTGCCGGCCAGCAGGACGGCGGCGACGACCCCGATCGCGCGCCGGGGCATTCGCATGTTTCTCATCGGATCTCCTCAGGTGGGTGCGGGTGTCCACGCCGCCCGCCGACGTGCGCGGGCGGCCTGAGCTGGTGGTGTGGATCCAGTGGGTGGTGCGAATTCAGTGGGTGGTGCGAATTCAGTCGCGGGGCGCCGGGGCGACCCGCGACCGGCTGGAGTTCGCCGGAGGCGAGGGGCGTTGGCCGTAGACGTTCTGGTAGCGGTCGTAGAGGGCGTCGATGTCGGCCTGCGCCATCGGCACCGGTTGCCCGAGCGCCCGCGCCAGGTGCGCGGTGCGGGCGACGTCCTCGCACATCACCGCGGCCTTGACCGCAGCGCGGGCATTACGCCCGATGGTGAAGACGCCGTGGTTCTGCATCAGCACTGCGGGCGAGCGGTGCCCGGTCAGGGTGCTGACGATGCCCTTGCCGATGTCGTCGCCGCCGATCAGCGCGAACGGGCCGACCGGGATCTCCCCGCCGAACTCGTCGGCCTGTGCGGTCAGGTGGCAGGGAATCGACTCGCCACGCGCCGCCCACGCGGTGGCGTACGTGCTGTGGGTGTGCACGACGCCGCCGACCTCGGGCATGGCGCGGTAGACGTACGCGTGCGCGGCGGTGTCGCTCGACGGGGAGAGCTCACCCTCGACCGGCACGCCTTCGAGGTCGCAGAGCACCATGTTGTCGGCCGAGAGGTCGTCGTAGTCGACGCCGCTGGGCTTGATCACCATGAGGTCACGGCCGGGGACCCGCGCGGAGACGTTGCCGGCCGTCCAGGCCACCAGGCCGTAGCGGGTCAGCTCGCCGTGCAGGCGGGCGACGGTCTCGCGCAGCTCGGTCAGTTGAAGGGTTGATTCGACGCTCATGCCGTCCCCTCGCTCCGCTCGGCGCCGGCCTGGGCGTTCACCGCACTGCACTGCCGATTCGCTCGCTGACACTCGCTCATGCGACCACCTCCAGCGGGGCCTCGTTCTGCGTCGCGGCCGACTCGACGGCCGCGTTCCGGATCGCCCGCAGGCGCAGCATCACGTCGTTGGCGCCCCGACCGAAGTGGTCGTGCAGGGTCCGGTACTCGGCGTAGAGGGCGTCGTACGCGCGTACCCGATCCGGGTCCGGCCGGTAGACCGCCTCCTGCACCCGGCCCATCGCCTGCGACGCCTCCTGGATCGAGGGGTACGCCCCGGCGGCGACCGCGGCGTGGATCGCCGAACCGAGCGCCGGCCCCTGCGCCGAGCCGATGATGCCGAGCGGACGGTTGGTCACGTCGGCGTAGATCTGCATCAGCAGCTCGTTCGAGGTGAGGCCGCCCGCGATCACCAGGTCGTCGACCGGCACCCCCGCCTCGACGAACGCCTCGACGATCATCCTGGTGCCGTACGCCGTCGCCTCCAGCAGGGCCCGGTAGATGTCCTCCGGCCGGGTGGCCAGGGTCAGCCCGACGATCAGTCCACTGAGGTCGTGGTTGACCAGGAGTGAGCGGTTGCCGTTCCACCAGTCCAGCGCGACCAGGCCGTGGGCACCGACCGGCTGGGCCGCGGCCAGCTCGGTGAGCCGTTCGTGCGAGTCCGCCCCGGTCGGGGCGGCGTGCTTGACGAACCAGCCGAAGATGTCGCCGACGCCGCTCTGCCCGGCCTCGTAGCCCCACGCGCCGGCGCTGATGCCGCCGTCGACGACGCCGCACATCCCGGCCACCTCGGCGGGCCGGGTGCCGTTGACCACGTGGCAGGTGGAGGTACCCATGATCGCCACCAGCCGGCCCGGCGCGATCGCCTGGGCGGAGGCCGCGGTGACGTGGGCGTCGACGTTGCCGACGGCCACCGCGATCCCTTCTGGCAGGCCGGTCCACGCGGCGGCGCGGGCGGTCAGCTCGCCGGCCCGGCCGCCCAGCGGCATCAGCGGACCGTCCAGTTTGGCCACGAAGTCGCCGAAGCCGGGGTTGAGTGCGGTCAGGTAGTCCGTCGACGGGTACCGGCCGTCCTGCAGGATGCCCTTGTAGCCGGCCGTGCAGACGTTGCGGGTCTCGACACCGCACAGCTGCCACACGATCCAGTCCGCGGCCTCGATAAAGCGCTCGGCCCGCTGGTAGACCTCCGGGTCCTCCTCCAGCAGCTGCAAGCCCTTGGCGAACTGCCACTCGGCGGAGATCTTGCCGCCGTAGCGGCCGATCCACGGCTCGCCGCGCTCGTGGGCCAGCGCGTTGATCCGGTCGGCGTGCGGCTGGGCGGCGTGGTGCTTCCAGAGCTTCACCCAGGAGTGCGGGCGCTGGCGCAGCTCCGGCACCTCGCACAGCGGGGTGCCGTCGGCGAGCGTCGGCAGGACGGTGCAGGCGGTGAAGTCGATGCCGATGCCGACGACGTCGCCCGGGTCCACCCCGGCGGCGGCCACGGCGGCGGGTACGGCGTAGCGCAGCACGTCGCGGTAGTCCTCAGGATCCTGCAACGCCCAGTCGGGTGGCAGGGGCGTTCCGCCGTCCGGCAGAGCGGAGTCGATGACCGCGTTGCGGTACTCGTGCACCGCCGTCCCCAACTCGGCACCATCGCGAACCCGGACCACCAGGGCCCGCCCCGACAGGGTGCCGTAGTCGACCCCGACGACGTACCGATCGCCCGCTGCGTCCACACCGCTCATGTTCAACCTCCGCCGATGACGAACCTCAGTGTTAACGCTCACATCCCATGCCGTCAAGACACCTGCCGGCAACAGCTCCGTAACGGAGCGCACCGCCGGGTCTGTCACCCCTCGGCGGAACCGGTGGCAGGCCCAGATCCACGCCCCCTGCGGCCCAGTTCAGCGCGGACGGCATCGTAGCCGCCGCCCACCGTCCAGGCACACCGTCACGTTGCCGTGCGGTGCCGCCGAAACGCTTGCCGGACAACGAAACAGGGGCTCCGGCCAGCGATCGGGACTCTGGCCCGGCCGGCCGGGGCCACCGCCGACCGGGCGACGCTCCGGCCGGTCGGCTCGCGCATGCCTCGACCGGGCGGCTGCGCGCAGCACCCCACGAAGGAGCGAAACACCGCCACCGCCGTTGCCGGCAGGGCCGGATCGCCGCTCCGGCAGCCCGCTCGATACCGGCGCGACGGCCGGCGCCCGGCAACCCACCGCGAGCGCAGGCACCGACCTCGGCACCGGAAAATTGGCTGAATGAGCGTTAACACCATCGATCGGCAATCGAGATCAGCGACAGCCGAAGGCAGACCCGGACGCACCAGCGCCGGGGGCGCGATCGCGGTCCTCCCTCGCCGTTGACATGCATGTTCAGGGACCGGCGCCGGCCCACCACAACAACCCGGGCACCTCGATTTCATTCGATGGAATCCGCCTCGATCGCCTGGCTGCTTATGTCAGCGATAACATGCCATATATCGATGCAGTTTGGCAGCCGGATGGCCGACACCGTCGGCACCGACGACCGTCAACGGCAGCTGCCGGCGGCGCGACGCCCCGTGTCGGCGGGCCGGCCCAGCGGGTCGGCGAGCAACGGGGCGAAGCCGAGTTCGGCGGCGCCCACCAGGGTGGCGTCGTCACCGAGCGCCGCGGTGCGCAGCCGTACGTTTTCCCGGGCGACCGGCAGCACGTTGCGGGCGATCCGGCTGCGCACCTGAGCCGCCGCACCCGGGTACAGGTCGCACAGCATCCCGCCGAAGACCACCATGCCCGGGTTGAACAGGTTGATCAGGTTCGCCACTCCGATGCCGAGCCAGTCGCCGATCTGGCGCAGCGCCTCCCGGGCCGCGGGGTCGCCGCGGTCGGCGTCGTCCGTCACCGACCGGATGGCCTCCCGGCCGAACAGTTCGGCGGGTCGGCCGGCGACGTCGAGCAGGGCCCGCTCGCCGACCTCCGCCTCCAGGCAGCCGTACGAGCCGCAGCCGCAGGGGCGCCCGTCGTGCGGGTTCACCACCATGTGCCCCAGCTCGCAGCCGTAGCCGCCGTCACCGCCCAGCAACCGGCCCCCGACGATGATCCCACCGCCGACACCCACGTCACCATGCAGGTAGATGAGGTTCTGGAAGCCGACGCCCGCACCGCGCTGCTGCTCGGCCTGCGCGCCGAGATGCGCCTCGTTGCCCACCGTCACCGGCAGGCCGAGGCCGAGGCGGCGGCCGAGTTCGGCCCCGAACGCCTGGTCCACCCAGCCCAGGTCGGGCCCGAAGCGCACCATCCCGTCCCCGGGCCGGATCATGCCGCAGTACGAGGCGCCCACGCCCACGCAGATCGCGTCCGGCGGTGCCGCGCGGTGCAGTTGGCGGCCGAAGCGGGCGAGGACCTCGACCACCTCGTGCAGATCGGGCCCGGCGCGCGGGCGCACCGCCGTCCGACGCTCCAGGATGGAGCCGCCGAGCCCCACCCGAGCGGCGACCAGCCGGTCCACGGCGACGTCGAAGGCCAGCACGTAGAACCGGTCGGCCGCGGGCCGGACCAGCAGCGAGGGCCGCCCGGCCCGCCCGGTGTCGGTGGGCAGCTCCTCGTGGACCAGACCCACCCGGGTCAACTCGGTGGTCAGCGCCATGATGGTGCTGCGGTTCAGTCCCATCCGCTCGGCCAGCTCGGCGCGGGACACCGCGCCGAGCAGGTGTACGTACCGCAGCAGAGCACCGGCGTTGCGCCGGCGGATCTCCTCCTGGACCACTCCGACCTCCGGCACCGCACCGTCAACGGTTCGCGCCGGCGCGCCGCTTGTTGTAGACGTCGAAGGCCACGGCGACGAGCAGCACCAGGCCCTTCACCACCGACTGCATCGACTGGTCCACGCCCATCAGCTGCATGCCGTTGCTCATCACCGCCATGATGAGACCGCCGACCATGGCGCCTACGACGGTGCCGACACCACCGGTGACGGCCGCCCCGCCGATGAACGCCGCGGCGATCGCGTCCAGCTCGAACATGTTACCGGCCGCCGGCTGGGCCCCGTTGGACCGCGAGGAGAAGATGATCCCCGCCACGGCGGACAGGAAACCCATGTTGACGAAGATCCAGAAGTTGACGGTGCGGACCTTCACGCCGGACAGCATCGCCGCGGAGAGGTTGCCGCCGATGGCGTACACCTGCCGGCCGAAGACGGTACGCCGGGTGAGCAGGCCGTAGACCAGCACCAGGACGGCGAGGATGATCAGCACGATCGGCAAGCCCCGGGCGTTGGCCAACTGCCAGGCGAAGTACATGACCACGGCGCCGACCAGCGCCATCCGCGCGACGAACAGCGCGAACGACTCGACGGGCTGCTGGTAGCGGATGCGCGCCACCCGGGTGCGGAAGCAGCTCACCACGTAGCCGGCCACCGCGATGCCGCCAATGAGCAGGGTGAAGGCGTCGTAGCCGTCGCCGCCGATCAGTCCGTTGAGGAATCCGGCCGCGATCCGGTTGTACTCGGCCGGGAACGGCGACAGCGAGATGTTGTCCAGCACCCGGAGGGTGAGGCCGCGGAACAGCAGCATGCCCGCGAGGGTCACGATGAAGGCGGGGATGCCGACGTACGCCACCCAGAAGCCGTGCCAGGCGCCGACCGCGAGCCCGACGGCGATGGCGGCCAGCACGCCGAGCCACCACGGATGGCCCTGCCGGATGACGACCACGGCGGAGACCGCGCCGGTCAACGCGACCACCGAGCCGACGGACAGGTCGATGTGCCCGCCGATGATCACGATGACCATGCCGATCGCGAGCACGAGGATGTAGGAGTACTGCAGGACGATGTTGGTGATGTTGCCCGGGCTGAGCGAGAGCCCGTCGGTCAGGAACGCGAAGAGCGCGACGATGACGACGAGGGCGACGAAGATGCCGCTCTGCCGCAGGTTGTTCATGATCAGCGTACGGGGGTCGCTGGTGCCGACGTGCAGTGCGGCAGCCGGAGCGCTCTCGGTCGGCTTCGGTGCCGTCGAGGAGGGCTTGGTGCTGGTCATCGGGCGGGTTCCTTGTCCTTCGCCATGAGTTCCATGAGCTTCTCCTGGGTCGCCTCGGCGACCGGCACCACGCCGGTGATCCGGCCCGTCGACAACGTGTAGATGCGGTCGCACATACCGAGCAGCTCGGGCAGTTCGGAGGAGATGATGATGACCGCCTTACCCTCGGCGACCAGCCGATTGACGATCGTGTAGATCTCGAACTTCGCCCCGACGTCGATGCCGCGGGTCGGCTCGTCCAGGATCAGCACGTCCGGATCGGTGAACAGCCACTTGGACAGGACGACCTTCTGCTGGTTGCCGCCGGAGAGCTTGCCGACCACGGACATCACGCTCGGCGCCTTGATGTTCATGTCGCGCCGGCTCGTCTCGGCGACCTTGATCTCCTCGTTGTCGTGCACCCACCCCAGTCGGGCGAGCTTGCGCAGCCCGGCGGACGAGATGTTACGCCGGATGTCCTCGATGAGGTTGAGCCCGAAGCGCTTGCGGTCCTCCGTCGCGTACGCGATGCCGTTGCCGATCGCCTCCGCGACGGAGCGTGCCTTGATCTCCCTACCGTGCATGAACAGGCGGCCGGTGATGTCCCGGCCGTACGACCGACCGAAGACGCTCATGGCCAGCTCGGTACGCCCGGCTCCCATCAGCCCGGCGATGCCGACCACCTCACCGGCGCGTACGTCGAGGCTGGCGCCGTCGACCACCAGCCGGTCCTGGGTCGGGTGCCGCACCGACCAGTCCTCGATCCGCAGCACCTCCTCGCCGGGCGAGGAGACCCGGTCGGGGTAGAAGCTGTCCAGGTCGCGCCCGACCATGCCGCGGATGATCCGCTCCTGGGTCACCTCGCCCGAGCCCATGTCGAGCCGCTCCACCGTCCGCCCGTCCCGCAAGACGGTGGTCGAGTCAGCGATGGCGGTGATCTCGTTGAGCTTGTGCGAGATCATGATGCAGGTGATGCCCTGCTCGCGGAGTCGACGCATCAGGTCGAGCAGGTGCGCCGAGTCGAGGTCGTTGAGCGCGGCGGTCGGCTCGTCGAGGATGAGCAGCCGGACCTTCTTGGACAGCGCCTTGGCGATCTCCACGAGTTGCTGTTTGCCGACGCCGAGCTGGACGACGGGTGTGACCGCGTTCTCGTGCAGCCCGACCGACGACAGCAGCGCCGCCGCTTCGGCGTTGGTGCGGTTCCAGTCGATCAGCCCGCTGCGGCCCCGGCGTTCGTTGCCGAGGAAGATGTTCTCGGCGATCGACAGGTACGGCACCAGGGCGAGTTCCTGGTGGATGATGACGATGCCGTGGTCCTCGCTGTCCCGGATGCCACGGAAGTGCACCGGCTCGCCGTCGAAGAGGATCTCACCGTCGAAGCTGCCGGACGGGTAGACGCCCGACAGCACCTTCATCAGAGTGGACTTGCCGGCACCGTTCTCGCCGCAGATCGCGTGGATCTCCCCGCGGCGGACGGCGAGCGAGACGTCCTGGAGCGCCGCCACCCCAGGGAAAGTCTTGGTGATGTGACGCATCTCGAGGATGTTGTCGTCCATGCTCACCGTCCTGAGCGTCTAGGTCGTCGTGTCTGGAGGGTAGTCAGTCCGGGACGGATACCGGGCTCGGCGACGGACAGCGCAGCCGAGCCCGGTACCGCACCGTCAGCCCTTGGCCTGGCCGGCGGCGACTTCCTCAGCGGTGTAGTACCCGGAGTCGATCAGGATCGGCTTGATCTCGTCCTTGTAGACGGTCTGCACCGGCAGCAGGAACGACGGGACGACCTTGACCCCGTTGTTGTAGGTGTCGGTGTCGTTGGCCTCCGGCGTCTTGTCCTGGAGGAACGCCTCGGCGGCGACCACGGCCTGGTCGGCGAGCAGACGGGTGTCCTTGAAGATGGTAGAGCTCTGCACCCCGTCGTTGATCAGCTTGACCGAGGCGATCTCGGCGTCCTGCCCGGTCACCACCGGCATCTTGTTGGCCCCGCCGTAGCCGGCGTTCTGCAGCGCGGTGATGATGCCGCGCGACAGGCCGTCGTACGGCGACAGCACCCCGTCGACCTTGCTGCGGTCGTTGTAGCTGGACGTCAGCAGGTCCTCCATCCGCTTCTGCGCGCCCTCTTGCTGCCAGCGCAGGATCGCCACCTGGTCGATCTTGGTCTGCCCGGACTTCACCTTCAGCGTGCCGTCGTCGATGAACGGCTTGAGCGTGTCCATCGCGCCGTTGAAGAAGAAGTGCGCGTTGTTGTCGTCGAGCGATCCGGCGAACAGCTCAATGTTGAACGGTCCGGACGCGCTGCCCTTCGAGCCGTCCTTGTTCTGCACTCCGAGGCCGACCAGCAGCGCGCTGGCCTGCGCGACGCCGACCTTGTAGTTGTCGAAGCTGACGTAGAAGTCGACGTTCGGGCTTTCCCGGATGAGCCGGTCGTAGGCGATGACCGGGATCTTGGCCTCGGCCGCCGCCTGCAGCTGTCCACTCAGTGCGGTGCCGTCGATGGCCGCGATGATCAGCACGTTGGCACCGCGCGTGATCATCTGGTCGACCTGCTGCGACTGGGTGGGAATGTCGTCGCCGGCGTACTGGAGGTCCACCTTGTAGCCCTTGGCCTCTAGCTTCTCCTTGACCGATTTGCCGTCGGCGATCCACCGCTCGGAGGTCTGGGTCGGCATCGAGACGCCGATGGTCAGGTCGGCGGGCTTCTTATCGCCGCTGCCGCCGCTGCCGGCACCCTCACCACTGCAAGCCGCCATGCTGAGCGCCAGTACGGCGCTACCGAGAGCGGCCAGGATCTTTCTGTTCACTGGCTTCCCCAATCTGGAACTCGCGCCGTCAGACGGCTGCGCGGGTCGCACTTGGACGCCAAGTGTTAGCGCTCACATAGCCCGGGTCAACACCTCGCCCGAAATCCGGCGGTCACGGTCTCGTAACGAACGAGCCGCTCCTCCGATCGGTCAGGTTGCCGCAGGTCAGGGCGGGTGTCCACGCGGCGGCGCCAGCGGGCGACGCGGACCGAATCGGGGACACTCATCGACGGTGAGGGATGCGTCACGTCGAGTGTCGGCGGCGGAACGCAGCCGAGCCGCCACGCCCCGCAACATCCACTCTGGACCACCTTCGGCCGGCGAATCCGGCCGCCCAGGTGAACCAGACGTTTCCGGCCTGTTGCCGCGGCCCCTTGACATCCGAACCCGGCACGGCAGATGCTCTGCTAAATCAGTTTAGCGGCCGTCTTCTTACAGCACCCCAGCCGGCACCGGGCGCGCTCCCGGCGTTGACCGGCCAGCCGGCCGCGTCCGACAAGGAGGACCAATGAGACTGCGAAGGATGCTGATCGCCTTCGCCGCGGTGCTGGCGCTGGCCTCGACGGGCACGGCCTACGCCGCGACGAAGGACCAGGGTGGCGCCACCGGCGGCATCCGAGGCGTCACCCCGATCACCACCGTCCAGACCTACGGCCAGAAGGTCACCGCGGTGGCCGTGGAGTACGCGGCCACGGTGAACCCCCGCACCCTCGACAACTCGACCTTCGCGGTGTCCGACACCACGTACAACTTCCGCTTCAACCCCATCGAAGACCTGCCCAAGCTGGCCGACCGCACGGTCACCCACACCTACACCAACAGCGAGCCGACGACCCGCGCCGACCGCCGATCGGTGCCGGGCCGGTACGTCATCGTCGAGCTGGACCCCGACGAGAATCTCGGTTGGACGGTCATCCTCTCGAAGTGCCCGACCTTCCTGTGCCACGTCAAGGTGAACACCGACCTGCCGACCCAGGTGGTCCAGCGCAAGGACGTGCACGCCCAGCCGGGCAACGGCCAGGGCAAGGGCCCGGTGCTGGCCAAGGCGGCGCCGAAGACCTCACACGGGGTCACCGAGGAGCCGGTCAACCTGCTCGTCGACGAGTTCCGCTACGGCTCGTACCTCAGCGGCGGCATGGTGCTGCCCTACCACTACCACCTGCCGGAGAACTACCAGCCCGGCAAGAAGTACCCGCTGATGGTCGTCCTCCCCGGGCACGGCATGGGCTGGGACGGCGACAACCTCGGCGTCCAGATCGCCGCCGACATCCCGGCGACCGCCTGGTTGCAGTCCAGCTGGACCGGCAGCAACGAGGACGTCATCGTGCTGGCGCCGCAGAACCAGCGGGTCGGCCTGCCCGCCGAGGGTGACCTCCTGATCAGGCTGGTCGAGCAGTTCAGCAAGGACTTCGCGGTGGACACCAAGCGGGTGTACGCCACCACCGTCTCGTACGGCTCCCGACTGCTGTGGGAGGCGTTCGCCAAGCGCCCCGACCTGTTCACCGCCGGTCTGGTCACCGGTGGCTTCCAGATCAGCGCGGGCCAGGCCACGGCCATCGCGGCCGGCGAGGTGCCGCTCTGGATCACCCACGGGCTCAACGACCACCTGCTCAACATCTCGCTCGCCCGTGGCTCGCAGGCCGCGCTGCGATCGGCCTACGAGGCCCGGGGCAAGACGCCCGAGCAGATCGCCGACCTGCTGCACTACACCGAGTACGGCAACGAGGCGTTCTCGCTGCCCGACTACCACGCGGCCTACGGCCCGACGTACGAGGACAGCAGCATCCTGCAGTGGTTGCTGGCCCAGCGGAAGGGCTGACGACTCCGGCGATTCGAGCACGAGGTCCGTCACCCCACCCATGATCACGCTCGATCCTGGATCGAGTGGCCTGGCAAACCGAATGAGGCCACTCGATCCAGGATCGGGCACGACCCTGCTGGTCACCGGACACCACTCAGGAAGCGATCGGTGATCGTCCGAGCCTGCCGGCTGGTCGCCCACTCCACCTGCCAGCACGGGTACGGCGTCAGCCGCGACCACCACGCCCGGCAGCCGACACACATGCGGCGTCCCGGTGCACCTGGCACAGGAACCACCCCGCGCAGGCCGCCGTCTCCGGATCTCCGGACTCCTGCGCCGCCACCATCGCCCCGGTCGGCGACCCGCCACAGCAGCCCGGCAGCGGGTTGGTAGGCAAGGAACATCTGCGCCAGCCCGAGTGTCTCGGCCAACAGGGCCTGCGCCTGGCGACGCTCGTCACCGTCGTACGTCAACGCGGCGCGCTGCACGTCGCGCAGCAGCCCCGGCAGCAGCCCGCCCAGCACCGTACGGTGATCCGACGCCTGATGGCGCGCCCGCCACGCCGCCGCAAGACGCCCCCTAAGGCTGGGCAACGACTCGGTGGGCACGTCGCCGGAGAGCGTGAGGCGGCACGAGTCTTCCCGGACCGCTCCCGGTAGGCCTTCAACCGCTGCCCGAACGTCAACCGGCACCCAGCATCGCCTACTCCGTCAGGCACGCCCGAACCGCGACGGCGAGCCGGTTGGCGCGCTCGTCGTCGACGCCGCCCATCTGGTTGACCACGTAGCCGAAGCCGACCTGGTGGGCGTCGTCGCCGAAGGCCAGGTGGCCGCCGGCGCCGTCGTGACCGAAGCTGCGCGCGCCGAGCATCGGCCGCGCGGTGGCGGAGTCCAGGAGGAAGCCGGTGCCCCACCGGTGGCCGGCGTCGGGCGCCCCGTAGACCTGCTGGCCGGCCACGCGCTCCGTGGTCGCGTCCGTCACCGAGGCGGAGCTGAGCAGGCGCGGGCCGTCCACCTCGGACACGCAGGCGGCGTAGAGGCGGGCCAGCCCGTCGGCCGTACTCACCGCACCCGCGCCCGGAATCCCGCCGGCCTGGATCGCCGGGTCGTTGAAGCTGACCAGGCCGTCGGCGTCGGCCGGGAAGGCGAAGGCACCGCCCATGGTGAGCCCGCGTTCCGCGACCGGGTCGATGGCCGGACCGGGTTCGCCGATCGGGGCCAGGGTCCAGGCGACCGCGTCGCGCTCGGCCGCCGGCAGACCGATCCAGGTACGCAGGCCGAGCGGGTCGGCGAGGGAGCGGGCGAAGAAGGCACCGGGCAGCTCGCCGGTGATCCGGCGCATCACCTCGCCGATCAGCCAGCCGTAGGTCATCGGGTGGTAGCTGTGTGCGGTGCCCGGTCGCCACAGCGGTGCCTGCGCCTCGATCGCCTCGATCACCGGTCGCCAGGCGAGCACCTCCTCGCGGCTGAACGGCTTGTCCAACGCCGACAGGCCGGACTGGTGGGTGAGCAGCCAGCGCACCGGGATCTCCGCCTTGCCGTGCTGGCCGAACTCGGGCCAGTAGCGGGTCACCGGCGCGTCCAGGTCGAGCCGGCCCTGCTGCACCAGCAGGTACGCGCAGATCGCCATGATCCCCTTGGTGCAGGAGAAGACGACCGCGGGTGTGCCGGCGGTCCAGGTGCGGCCCGACCGGGGGTCGGCCAGCCCGCCGTACAGGTCGACGACCTTGCGGCCCCGCACGTACACGGCGACTGCGGCGCCGACCTCGCTGCGGGTGGCGAAGTTGTCCCGGAACACGTCGGCGACCCGGCCGAAGCCGTCGTCGGTGTCACCGTGGATCTGCGTCTCGGTCAACTCGCTATCCCTTCACGGAGCCCTGGAGCAGGGCCTTGATGAACTGTCGCTGGAAGATCACGAACACGATCAGGGTCGGGGTGAGGATGAGCAGCGAGCCGGCGCACAGCAGCACCAGGTCGGTCCCCCACTGGCCCTGGAACGCGCCGAGCGCACCGGCCATGGTTCGCTTCGTGGCGTCGTCGACCATGACGATGGCCAGCAGGAACTGGTTCCAGGTCCAGAGGAACAGCAGGATGGTCAGCGAGGCGATGGCCGGTCGGGCCAGCGGCACGTGCACCCGCCAGAACAGCTGCCAGGTGTTGCTCCCGTCGACCCGCGCCGCCTCGGACAACTCCCGTGGCACGTTGGTGAAGTGCGCCCGCATCCAGAACACCGCGAACGGCATGTACAGGCCGATCAGCGGCAGGATGATCGCCCATCGGGTGTTGAGCAGACCCAGGTCCCGCATCTGGTAGTACAGCGGGGTGACCACCGCCTCGAAGGGCAGGGTCAGGCCGAGCAGCAGCAGCCCGAAGGCGAGGTGGCCGCCGGCCACCCGCAGGTGGCCGAGCCCGAAGCCGGCCATGGTCGCGATGAGCACGGCGATCGGCACCACCCCGGCCACGATCAGCATGCTCGACTTCAGCAGGGCGCCCATGTTCGCGGCGGTGAACGCGTCGACGAAGTTGCCCCACTGCGGATCCGACGGCCAGGCCAGGCCGGTGGGTACGGTGCCGCGGGGTTGCAGGGCCGCCGACAGCATGCTCAGGAACGGCAGCAGGGTGACCACGACCAGCGCGATCAGGAAGATCCGTCCGCTGACGCGTTCGCTGCGACTGGTCAGGTTCACGCCTTCTCTCCTCGGGTCAGCCGCTGGATCGGCAGCACGCACACCAGGACCAGCAGCATCAGCACCACGCCGAGGGCGGAGGCGAGCCCGACCTGCCGCTGGGAGAAGGCCAGTCGGTAGATCTCCAGGCCCGGCACGGTGGTCTGGATGCCCGGGCCGCCGCTGGTGGAGGTGTAGACGATGTCGAAGCTGGCCAGGGCCGCGATGACGGTCACGGTGAGGCAGACACCGATCTCCTGGCGGAGGCTGGGCAGGGTGACCGCGAAGAACTCCCGGATCGGGCCGGCGCCGTCCATCCGGGCCGCCTCGTAGAGCGACGGGTCGATCTTGCTCATGCCGGTGACCAGGAGGATGGTGCAGAGGCCGAGCATGATCCAGGTACCGATCACGCCGACCGACGGCAGCGCCGTGCTGAACTCGCCGAGCCAGGGTCGGGTGACCCGTTCCAGGCCGACGGTCCGGAGCAGTTGGTTGACCAGGCCGTTGCTGGACAGCACCCAGCTCCAGGCGATGCCGGCGGCCACCAGTGGGATCACCTGGGGCAGGAACAGCACGGTACGGACCAGGGTGCCGCCGGGGCCGGTGGTGATCCGCCGGACCAGGCTGGCCACCAGCAGGCCGAGGGCGACCGGGATGAAGCTGAAGAAGATGATCAGTACGAACGCGTTGGTGATGATCTTCAGCAGGTCACGGTCGGTGAACACGGTCAGGTAGTTGTCGAACCCGACCCACTGGGCCGTCCCGATGCCGTTCCAGCGGTACAGGGAGTACTGCACCGTCAGCACGAGCGGGCGCAGCACGAAGACGCCGTACATGATCAGTGCGGGCAGGACCCACAGCCACCCGACCCACCGGGCCGTGCGGCCCCACCGCTTCCGGTGGGGCCGCACGGGGAGTTGTGGGTCCGCCCCGCCGGGCCGGGGCGCGGTGCCCGACCCGGCGGGGACGCTGCCGAGGGCAGACGTCATCGGGACAGTTCCTTCTCGTACTCGGCCTGGACCGCCTTCACGTACCCCTCGGGGGTCTGCTGACCGGCGATCAACTTCTGCATCTCGGGGGTGATGGCGGAGGCGAAGATGCCGCCGGTCGCGTTCGCGGTGAAGTCGACCGCGCCGTTGTCGGCACCGAGCTGCTGGGAGGCCTTGAGGGTCTCGGCCAGCACGGTGCCGTCGGACACCGCCGGCAGCGGCAGGTCGGCCGGGCCGCCCGGGTGCGAACCGCCGACGTTCACCGAGATCTCCCGGGCCTTGTCGTTGGTGTGCACCCAGTTCAGGAAGTAGGCCGCAGCGTCGGCGTTCTTGGCCCGCGCGCCGACACCGAAGGTGTTCGGGGCCGACATCGCCACGTTCTTGGCGTCCGCGGTCTCGCCCGGGAAGAGGAAGAACCCGGCCTTGCCGGCCATGTTCTTGTCCAGGTTCGCCGACTCCCAGTCGCCGTTGAACATGAACGTGCCGTTGCCCTTCATGAACTCGCCCATCATCGCGGTGTAGTCGATGGCGTTCGCGTCCTTCGGGAAGTAGCCGGCCTGGGCCCACTTCTGGATGGTCTGGGTGGCCTTGAGCGCGGCGGGGGTGTCGAAGGTGGCACCCGGCTTCTGGAAGATCCAGTCCGCGATCTGGGTCGGGTCGCCGTACTGGTTCTGCAGCGCCTGGTGCGGGAAGTTGATGCCCGCGGTGTTCTTGTTGAACTGCATGATCGGCTGCAGGTTGGCGGTCTTGGCCTTGGCCAGCAGGTCCTCGAACTCGGCGATGGTGGCCGGCGGCTGGGTCATGCCGATCTTCTCGGCCTGCTCCTTGTTGTAGAACACGCCGGTCACGCTGTAGCCCAGCCCCATGCCGTACAGGGAGCCGCTGCCGCGGACCGCGCCGCCGTCGGCGAGCCGCAGCTGGACCAGCTGCGAGGCGGGGAACTTGTCCCAGCCGTACGCGTCGAAGTACGGGTCCATGTTCTTCAGCAGCCCGTCCTTGACCAGGTCGACCATGGTGGGCAGCCGGATGATGTCGGGCGCGTTGTCCGAGGCGAGCACCCGGGGCGCGTTCTCCACGATGACGGTGAACTGGTCCTCGCGGATGTTGAACTTGACGTTCGGGTGCTGGTTGGTGAACTCGTCCGCGAGCGCCTTCGCCAGTGGGAAGCCGGTCTCGGCGTACATCTCCAGGGTGATCGGGTCCGTCCCGAGCTCGGTGCTGACCGCGGCGTCGGAGTCCCCCGACGGGGTCTGCTCCGCACCGGGCGGACTACAGGCGGTGATTGTCAGGCCGGCGGTCAGTAGCGGCACCAGCAGTGCCAGCCGGCGTCGGGTGAACCTCGTCGAGTACTCCGGCACCTCAATAGCTCCTTGACTCATCCGCGCGCCTCGCCGGTCGGCGGCGGGCGTGGCGACTGCCACGGACCCAGCCGCCGGCCGCCACGTGTCGCCCGTCGCATGCCGATTCTCCGGCTCGCGGCCCGCGGTACCAACATGACTTTTTCCAAGGGGAAGAAGTCCTCCCCCAAGCAGCGGAACTACGTCGCTAAACTGATTTAGCAGAGCATGCGCGCGATGCCTGAGGCTGTCAAGAACGGTTTGGCAACGGCCTCGAAACAGGTTGTTCACGCCGCTGGCCGCCGAGGTACGGACCGCGCCGGTTACCGACGGCCCGACTCGACGCATCATGATGGTCAACAGCGGCGTCGGACGGACCGCCGCGATCGGAGGACTCATGGGCCGCAACAGAGCCACCCTGGCCGATGTCGCCCGCCTGGCCGGGCTGTCCAAGACCGCCGCGTCGATGGTGCTCAACGGGCGGGAGGGCACCCGGCTGTCCGCAGAGGCGCACCAGCGGGTCTTCGCGGCCGCGGAGGAACTCGGCTACCGGCCCAACGTCGCCGCACGCAGCCTGCGGACCCGCAAGACGGCCACCATCGCGTTCGTCTCCGACATCGTCGCCACCACCCGTTTCGCCGGCGGTCTCATCCGTGGCGCGCTGGACGCGGCCCGCGAGCGCGACCACGTACTGCTCATCACCGAGACCCAGGGCGACGCGGCGTTCGAGCAGTACGCCATCGAGGCGATGCTGGACCGCCAGGTCGACGGGGTGATCTACGCGGCCATGGCGACCCGCCGGCTGGCGGTGCCGCCGGCGATCCTCGGCGGCCCGGTGGTGCTGCTCAACGCCACCAGCCCGGTGCAGTTGCAGTTGCCCTGCGTGCTGCCCGACGACGAGCGGGCCGGCGCGATGGTCGCCGAGACGCTGCTGGCGCAGGGTCACCGGGACCGGATCGCCCTAATCGGGCGCAACCGGCAGAAGGAAAGCGACCCGGAGATCTCCCTCGCCGCCGAGGCGCGACTGCGCGGCATCCGGAGCACCCTCGCCGCCACCGGCGTCACGCTGCTGGTCGAGGGCTTCTGCCCCGAGTGGCTGCCGGAGCACGGCTATGCCGCGACGCGTCGGCTGCTGGACCGACCGACGCGTCCCAGCGCCATCATCTGCATGAACGACCGGCTCGCCTTCGGCGCCTACCAGGCGCTCGGCGAGGCCGGGCTGACCATCCCGGGCGACCTCTCGGTGATCTCCTTCGACGACGACCCGATCGCCTCCTGGCTTCGGCCGGGGCTGTCCACCGCCGCGCTGCCGCACGAGCAGATGGGCCGCCGGGCGGTGGAACTCCTGCTCGACGGCGACGCCGTCGGGCCGTCGTTCGTGCCCATGCCGCTGCGCCGACGCCGGTCCGTCGCCGCGCCGGCCGGCTGAACAGCGCCCGGGCGCGGGGTGCGGGGCGCGGCACCCGCCGTCGCCGCTAAACCGATTTAGTGGTACGTTGCCCGCCATGCTTCGTCTGCCCGACCACTGGGTGTGGGACAGCTGGTACGCCCAGGACGACGACGGTCTGCGGCACGCCTTCTTCCTGCGCGCCTCCCGAGCCCTGCTCGACCCGGACCGCCGCCACCGACGCGCCTCGATCGGCCACGCCGTCTCCACCGACCTACGCTCCTGGCGCCTGCTCGCCGACGCGCTCGTGCCGGCCGACTCGCCGAGCTGGGACGACCTGGCCACCTGGACCGGCTGCACCGTCCGCGGCCCGGACCAGCGGTGGTACCTGTTCTACACCGGCGTCGGGCGGGCGGAGGACGGGCTGGTGCAGCGCATCGGCCTGGCCGTCTCCGACGACCTGGTCACCTGGCACCGACACGGCGACGGCCCGATCGTGGTCGCCGACCCCACCTGGTACGAGTTGCTCGACCGCGAGATGTGGTACGAGCATGCCTGGCGCGATCCCTGGGTCTTTCCCGACCCGGACGGCAACGGCTGGCACATGCTCATCACCGCCCGGGCCAACCACGGGCCGGCCGACGATCGCGGCGTCGTCGGCCACGCGACCTCCCCGGACCTGCTGAACTGGACCGTCCAGCCCCCGCTGTCCACGCCGGCCGGCTTCGGTCACCTCGAGGTGCCACAGGTCGCTGTCGTGGACGGCCAGCCCCTGCTGCTGTTCTGCACCAACGCCTTCGCCGCCGGCCGGGAATCCGAGCACCGGCTCTGGGTGGCGACCGCACCGACGGTCCGGGGCCCCTGGGACGTGGCGTCCGCCCAGCCGATCGCGCAGCCGCACCTGTACGCGCCGCGGCTGGTCCCCGACGCCGACGGCTGGGCGCTCATCGGCTTCGTCGACCACGCCGACGGCGAGTTCGTCGGCGAGCTCAGCGACCCGGTCCCGGTCCGCTACCAGCGCACCACCGGCCTGGTCGCGGGCACCCCGACGACGGCCCTCACCGGCAGCGGTGGGTGACCAGCCGGTACGGGTTGGTCAGGAACCGGCCGGGACGCGGGCGGCGAGCGGCCGGCCGACGAGCCGACGCAGCGCCAGGTAGCCCACGCAGCCGAGGCACAGGTCGAACGCGGCGTTGAGGAACGCCGCGGCCAGGGCCGCACTGGTCGCGACCAGGGCGAGCACCGGCAACCCGGCGAGCTGGCCGACCAGCGCCGCCCCGACGAAGATCAGGCCGACCAGTTGGGCGAACCGGACCGGCGCGGCCGGTTCCAGCTCGGTCGGGGCGGCGAGGCGCGGGGCGACGAGGGTGCGGTAGAGCAGCCCGTACGGGCCGAGCCGCGGGTTCGCCGCGGTGATCGCGAAGACGACGGCCTGGACGAGCAGCAGCGGGGTTCCGCCGCCGAGCAGTGCGGCGGCGAGCACGACGGTGGTGACGGCCGCGGCGAACCGGGGCGCGCGAGGATCGAGAAGCATGGCGGTTCCTGGGGGCTTGGGCCGGGCGGATCGGTTGCCGGGCACCGGCACGGAGGGATTGGCGCGGAAGGACGGGTCAGCGGCGGCGGTCGGGACGACAGAGGCTGGCCGCCAGCCGGCCATGGTCCACCGTCCGGCGACGGGTCAGCGCCAGGGCCTTCACCGCGTCACTCCCGCGCACAGCTCCCGTACGGCCTCGGTCAGCTGCCCGGCGTCCGGCACCCCGGACGCGCGCCGGGCGACCCGGCCGTCACCGTCGACCAGCAGCACCGTCGGCGTACGCCAGACGCCCAGCTCGCGGGCGGCGTCCAGGTGCTGCTCGGCGTCCACCTCCACCAGGCGCACCCCGTCGACGGTGGCGCGGACCCGCTCCAGGACCCGACGGGTGGCCCGGCAGGGCGCGCAGACCGCCGAGGAGAACTGCACCAGCGTCGGCGCGCCGGCGGTGACGCCGAGACCGGCGAGCGCGGCGGACGGACCCGGGGTCGGCGACACGGACCGGATCCGCCCACTACGGCGCCGGTGCCACAGGCCGACGACGGTGGCCGCAAGCAGTACGCCGGCAAGCACCGCCACCCTGGTCAGCTCGGCATCTCGCACCGCTCCAGCCTGCCACAGCGGGCCCGTCGGGCGGCATCGGCCGGGTGGGCGTGCTGTGCGCGGTGGCCGCCGACCGTCACCGGTCGAGCAGGCGGCACCGGGTGGGCTATGGGCGTACCACCACGTTGCCGACCTTGTGGCCGGTGTCGACCCGACGATGGGCGTTGGCGATGTCGTGGAGGTCGTGGATCTGGTCGAGCACGACGGTGATCTCGCCTCGGGCGGCGAGATCGAGCAGGACATCGAAGTCGGCGACGCGTTCGGGCGCGGCTCCGGCCACGACGTTGCCGCGTGCCTGGATGGTCTCGCCCAGGCTCGCGACGACGAGCAGCAGTACCCCTCGGGTGCTGAGCAGCCGCCGACCGGAGGCGATCGACAGGTTGCCGACGGCGTCCAGCACCACGTCGAATCGTTCGGTGGTGGCGCCCAGGCCGCCGTCGGTGTAGTCGATGACCCGGTCGGCACCCAGTTTGGTGACCAGTTCGGCGTTCGCCGAGCTGGTCACGGCAGTGACGGTCGCGCCGAGGTGCCGGGCGAGCTGGACGGCGTTCGTGCCGATCGCACCGGACGCGCCGTTGACCAGCACCGAGGTGCCGGGCCCGACGCCCGCCTTGTCGCGCAGGAAGAACAATGCCGTCGTGCCACCGAACAGCAGCCCGGCGGCCGCCTCGTGGGTGACCTCGGCGGGCTTGCGGGCGAGCCGGTCCGCCGGCACCGCGACGTACTCGGCGTGCGCGCCGAGTCTGATGCCGGTCATGCCGCACACCTCGTCGCCGGCGGCGAAGTCACCGACCCGCGCGCCGACGCTCGCCACGACCCCGGAGAAGGAGCTGCCCAGGGTTGGCCGGCGGGGCCGGACGATGCCGAACATCAGCCGCGCGGGGACGCCGAACCCGGCCGGGAACCGAGCGCCCCGGATACGCGAGTCGGCCGAGGTCACCGCGGCGGCCCGGACCCGCACCAGCACCTCGCCGGCGCGCGGTCGCGGCCGGGCGACCTCGGCGACGCGCACCACGTCGGGTGCCCCGTACCGATCCATCACTGCTGCCAGCACGACACTCTCCTTACACCCGTAAGTTTCGTTGGATGATAGCCTTACGACCGTAAGTCAGCAATCGGTTCGGAGAGTGCCTTGTGATGGCCCGTCGTCCTGCCCTCACCCACGACCGCATCATCGACGCGGCGGTACGGGTCGCCGACCGGGGCGGGGTCGCCCAGGTGAGCATGCGCAACGTCGGCAAGGAGCTCGGTGTCGAGGCGATGTCGCTCTACCACCACCTCGCCGGCAAGGACGCGTTGCTCGACGGTCTGGCTAACTGGATCTTCGCGCAGATCGAGCTGCCCGAACCGCAGCGGCTCTGGCGGCCGGCGATGGTCGACCGCGCCGAATCAAGCCGGCGCGTCCTGTCGCAGCATCCCTGGGCACTGGGCCTGATCGAGTCGCGCCGCTCCCCCGGGCCGGCACTCCTGCGGCACCACGACACGGTGCTCGGCTGCCTGCGCCGCAACGGCTTCTCGATCACCCTGGCGGCACACGCGTTCTCGGCGATCGACGCCTACGTGTACGGCTTCGTGCTGACCGAGCTGAACCTCCCGTTCGACGCCGACGAGGGTGCCGAAACGTTCGTCGACGAGATCCAGCACGCGCTCCCGGCCGACGAGTACCCACACCTGGTAGAGATGATCACCAACCAGGTCGTCGGCCGTGACTACAACTACGCCCACGAGTTCGGGTTCGGCCTCGACCTCATTCTCGACAGCCTCGAACGCCACCACGCCGGCAGCACGTCCTGAACCTCGCCGCCCCGGCGTCGACCCGGACCCGGGTACGGCGGCACGTCCGGCGGCGCGGAAGACGCCGCGCCGCCGGACATGGCCGACACTGGGAGCCCGACCGGCGGCAGGCGGCCCGCCGTCCGGCTCCCGGCGTTCACCGGGTGGCGGCCTCCACCGAGGCGGTGCGCTGGGCGGGGATCGCGGTCGTGGTCACCGTCAGCCCGGCCGGCAGGCCCGAGACCGTGGCGTGGCCGGCGGCGTCGACGGTGACGCCGAGTTCACCGTCGCCGACCCGCAGGCCGGTCACCGACAGGCCACCGAGGCGCGGGCCGGCCAGCGGCGCCACGCGTACCGTGCCGGCCGGTACGTCGGGGTAGACGCCGGCGGCGACGTGCAGCAGCGACACCGCGGCGGCGGCCGACCAGGCCTGGGGACGGCACGCCGCCGGGTACGGCACGGGCCGGCCGAGCGCGTCCCGGTCGTCACCGGCATGCAGCTCCGGCAGCCGGTAGTCGAACGCCTCGGCGGCGGCGAGCAGCCCGTCGGCCAGGCGCAGGGCGGGCTCGTGGAACCCGGCGCGGGCCAGGCCGGCGAGCACGATGGCGGTGTCGTGGGTCCAGACCGAGCCGCAGTGGTACGACAGCGGACTGAAGCCGGCGTCCTGGGTCGACATCGTCCGCAGCCCGAACGCGCCGGCCAGCGCGTCGGTGCCGAGCAGCCGGGCGACCTGGGCCTGCTCCTCGCCGTCCAGCAGGCCGGTGCCGAGCAGGTGGCCGATGTTGCTGGTCAGCGAGTTGACCGGGCGCTTGTCACGGTCCAGGGCGAGGGCCGGCTGCGGGCCGTGCGGGCCGTCGACCCAGTAGGCGGCGCGGAACCGGGCGGCGAGTTGGGCGGCCCACTCCCGCCACCGGTCGGCGCCCGGCCGGTCGAACGCGTCGAGCAGGGCGGCCCCGTTGATCGCGGCCTCGTGGGCGTAGCCCTGCACCTCGGCGAGGGCGATCGGCGCGTTGGCCAGGCTCCCGTCGCGGAACCGGATGGCGTCGCCGGAGTCCTTCCAACCCTGGTTGGACAGCCCGTGCCCGGTGGTGTCGATGTACTCGAGCAGGCCGTCGCCGTCGGCGTCGGCGTGGTCGCGGAGCCAGCCGAGCGCGGCGTCGAGGTGCGGGAGCAGGGGTTCGATCCGCTCGGCGGGCAGTCCCCAGCGCCAGGCGTCGTGCAGCAGGTTGACCCAGAGCAGGGTCGCGTCGACCGTGCCGTAGTAGGCGGGCGGCAGCCGCAGCCCCACGTCGGGCAGGCTGACCTCGCCCCGGCGCAGCTCGTGCAGGATCTTGCCGGGCTGCTCGCCGGTCGCCGGGTCGGTGCGCCGGCCCTGCCGCCGGGCCAGCACCCGCAGCGTGCCGGCGGCCAACTCGGTGCCGAGCGGCAGCATCATCCGGGCGGCCCAGAGGCTGTCGCGGCCGAAGAGGGTGAGGAACCAGGGCACGCCGGCGGCGAGGAAGACGTCGCCGGGTGCCTCGGGGTCGGCCAGGCGCAGCGCGTGCAGGTCGTCGAGGGAGCGGTGCAGGAGTCGACCGAGCCGCCGGTCGTCGGCCTGCACCTGCGGCTGGGCCCAGGTCGGCTCGGTCGGCGGGTACGCGACGACGGCGCGCGGGTCGGTGACGGTGAGCCGCCAGCGCAGGGTCCGGCTGGCCCGCGGAGCGAGGGTCACCGGCCAGCTCAGGCGGGGGGCGGTGGCGCGGTCGCCGGCGAGGTCGACCTCCGCGTCTTCGGCGGTGACGGTGACGGTGGTGCCGTCGGCGGCCCAGCCGAGCTGGCCCGGCGCCGACGCCTGCGCCGCCAGGGGCTCGATGGCGAAGCCGGTCTTCACCCGCTCGATCGGGGCGAGGTCGCAGCCGAGGTCGACGGTGACGGTGGCCTGCACCGGCACCGCGGCGGTGGAGACCAGGCGGATCTCCTCGGTGAGGCCGTGCTGGTCGAGGCGACGGGTCCGCTCGACCCGGATGGTCGGGTCGGCCCCGGGATCGCCGAGCCAGCGGGCCAGCCCGACGAAGCGGGTGGCATGGGCGGTGACCGGCGCGTGGCCGATCGCCTCGGCTTCGCGGTCGTCGATGCGCAGTTCGGCGCGGGACAGGACACGACTGTCGGCGTGGAAGACGCCCTGGACTCCGAGCGGCCGAATCTGCCCGGCGGGGTCCCCGAGTGCACTGGTGGGAGCGAGGACGACCCCCACCAGATCGTGCAGCAAGGGTTGCAGGTGGCGTGCGGTCACGTACGGCTCCAGGTTCGTTATGGAACGGCGTCTTGACAGGCGGTTCCGAGAGGGTGCAGAGTCCGAAACACTCCAGCAACTTGAACGATCCAATCCTGCCCCATCCAAATTGGATCGTTCAAGCCCCTCGAAAGGCGTGATGTGGCGGAAAAGGTGACCATTGCCACGGTGGCCCGGCACGCCCGGGTCAGCCGGCAGACCGTGTCCAACGTCATCAACGCACCGCACATCGTGCGGCCGGAGACCCGGCAACGGGTGCAAGAGGCGATCGTCACCCTCGGCTACCGAGCCAACCAGGCCGCGCGACAGATGCGCACCGGCCGTTCTCGGTTGATCGCGGTGCGTATCGAACCCACCCGGGACGGGATCAACGGCTCGGTGCTCGACCGCTTCCTGCACGGGCTCACCGAGACCGCCGAGTCGGCCGGCTACCGGGTCATGCTCTACACCGCCACCGACGACGACCGCGAGATCTCCGCGTACGGGGACCTGCTCAGCGCGTACGACCTGGACGGATTCGTGATCACCGGCACCGACCACGGCGACCCGCGTACCGCCTGGCTGGCCGAGCGGGAGATCCCGTTCGTCACCTTCGGTCGGCCGTGGGACCACCCGCAGGCCCACAGCTGGGTCGACGTCGACGGGGCCGCCGGCACCCGGGAGGCGACCGCCCACCTGCTCGCGGCCGGCCATCTCCGGATCGGCTTCATCGGCTGGCCGGCCGGCTCGGGCGTCGGCGACGACCGGCGGGCGGGCTGGCATCGCGCCCTGCTCGGCGCGGGCGTCGACCCCGACGGGCTCGACGCGGAGACCGAGGACGGCATCGCCGAGGGCGCCCGTACGGCGCGGGAGATGCTCGGCCGGCCGGCCCCACCCACCGCCCTCGTCTGCGCCAGCGACTCCCTAGCCCTCGGCGCACTCCAGGCCCTGCGCGCGGCCGGCACCACCATGCCGGTGATCGGCTTCGACGACACCCCGGTCGCCGCCGCGGTCGGCCTGAGCAGCATCAGTCAACCCCTCGGCGACGCCGCCGCCCGCTGCGTCGACCTCCTCACCGACCTTCTCGACGGGCCGCACCGCGACCCGAGGCAGGTGCTGCTGCGACCCGCGTTGGTCCTGCGGCACCTCGCCTGACACCCCGTCCCTCACCTCAGGAGAAAGAACGATGACACCCCGCGTCCTCACCCGCGCCGCCGTGGCCGGCCTGACCGCCGCCGCGCTCTTCGGCTCGACCGCCTGCGGCAGCGGCTTCGACGACCCCGCCGCGGAGACCACCCAGTCCACCGGGCCGGCCAGCCTGCAGATCATGATCGGCTCCTCCGGCGACGCCGAGACCAAGGCCGTGCAGGACGCCGCGGCGGCCTGGGCCACCTCCTCCGGCAACCAGGCCACCGTGGTTCCCGCGCAGGACCTGACGCAGCAGCTGGGCCAGGGCCTGGCCGGCGGCAACCCGCCGGACGTGTTCTACGTCGACGCCAGCCGCTTCGCCGACTACGCCAGCGTCGGCGCCCTGGAGCCGTACGGCGACAAGATCAGCAACGTCGGCGACTTCTACGAGAGCCTGCGCAACACCTTCACCTACGACGGCAAGCTGTACTGCGCGCCCAAGGACTTCTCCACCCTCGCCCTCCAGATCAACACCGAGCTGTGGTCGAAGGCCGGTCTGACCGACGCCGACGTGCCGACCACCTGGGAGCAGCTCACCGCCACCGCGAAGAAGATCAAGGCCAAGGGCATGGTGCCGCTGGTGCTCGGTGACACCCGGGACCGGATCGGCGCGTTCTTCGTGCAGAACGGCGGCTGGCTGCTCAGCGCGGACGGCAAGTCCGCCACCGGCGACACCCCGGCGAACGTCGCCGCGCTGACCCACGTCAAGCAGATGGTCACCGACGGGCTCGTCCGCTTCCCGAAGCAGCTCGACGCGGGCTGGTCCGGTGAGGCATTCGGCAAGGGCGCCGCGGTGATGACCATCGAGGGCAACTGGATCAAGGGCGCCCTGCAGAACGACTTCCCGAAGGTGAAGTACCAGGTCGTCGAGCTGCCGGCGGGACCTGCGGGCAAGGGTACGCTCTCCTTCACCCAGTGCTGGGGCATCGCGGCCAAGAGCAAGTACAAGGAGCAGGCGATCAAGTTCGTGGAGGCGATGACCAGCGGCGAGCAGCAGATCGCCTTCGCCAAGGCGTTCGGGGTCATGCCGTCCCGCGAGTCGGTGCGCGACCAGTACACCGCGGAGTTCCCCGCCGACAAGCCGTTCATCGACGGTGCCGCGTACGCCCAGGGCCCGGTGAACGCCCCGAAGATGGACAGCGTCCTGCAGGACCTCGAGGCCGGTCTGCAGGGTCTGGCCAACGGCGACCCGAAGAGCATCCTGGCCAACTTCGACAAGAACGCGAAGGCAGCGCTCGGCGGTAGCTGATCGCAGGGGTCCCTTCCTGACCGCCGCAGGCGCGTCAGGAAGGGACCCTCCTTCCCATCTCGACCTAAGAGGGGAGTGACGATGGCGACGAACATGCTGAGGGCAGCGGCGACTGCGACCGGCGGGCCGGACGACCGCCGCCGGCGCGGCAGGCGCGGCGTACGCGCCAACGAGAACATCGCCGGCTGGCTGTTCGTCGCGCCGGTGATCGTCATCCTCGGGCTGTTCCTGCTGCTGCCGATCCTGATGGCGCTGTGGGTGAGCCTGACCGACTGGAACGGGCAGGGCAGCCCGTTCACCAGTCAGGTGCCGTTCGTCGGCACCGACAACTACACCCGGCTGTTCACCGAAGACGGCCTGGACCGCCGGGACTTCATGACCGCCATCCGCAACAACATCTACTACGTGGCGCTGGTCGTACCGACGCAGACGGTGCTCGCCCTCGGGCTGGCGCTGGTGGTCAACAACCGGCTGCTCAAGGGCAAGAGCTTCTTCCGTACCGCGTTCTACTTCCCGTCGGTCACCAGCTCGGTGGCGATCAGCGTGGTCTTCCTGTTCCTGTTCGCCAACTCCGGCGCGGTCAACAGCCTGCTGCGGATGTTCGGCATCAGCGGGCCGCAGTGGTTCGCCGACTCCCGGGGCGTGCTGCACCTGCTGCTCGGCGTGGTCGGCGTGGACAGCCCGCCCACCGCGTTGACCCAGGGCGGACCGCTCGGGCTGACCTGGTGGGAGTGGTTGTCCGGTCCCAGCGTCGCGATGATGTCCATCATCACGCTGGTGATCTGGACCACCTCCGGCACGTTCATGCTGATGTTCCTCGCCGCCCTGCAGAACGTGCCGGTCGCGCTGGAGGAGGCGAGCACCCTCGACGGCGCGAGCCGCTGGCAGCGGTTCCGCAACGTCACCCTGCCGATGATCAAGCCGACCATGTTCCTGGTGGTCACCCTTGGTCTGATCGGCTCCTGGCAGGTCTTCGACCAGGTGTACGTGATGAGCCAGGGCGACCCGGCCAAGACCACCCTCACCCCGGCCTACCTTTCGTACCGCACCGCGTTCCGGGACTTCGACTACGGCTCCGGCGCGGCGATCTCGTTCGTCCTGTTCCTGATCATCATCGTGCTCACCCTCGTGCAGCGCTGGGTGATGGCCGACCGGGACCCTGACCGACCCCGCTGGGGCCGGCGGCGCCGGCGTACACCGGAAGGATCCGCGAAGTGACCGCACTGGCCGAGCGTCCGGCGACGCCCACCCGGCGACGCGGCAACCGGGGCGCCCGCACCCTGGCCAGCCGGTTTCTCGGGTACGCCGTCCTGGTCTTCTTCTCGCTGGTCTTCCTGTACCCGTTCGTGATCCAGATCGGGAACTCGCTCAAGACCGAGCCCGACGCCGCCGCCAACCCGCTCTCGCCGATCCCCGACCAGCTGGTGTTCGACGGATTCATCCGGATCTTCACCGGCACCAACTTCCCGCTCTGGCTCGGCAACTCGCTGCTGGTGACGTTGGTGGCCACCACCGGCCGGGTCTTCTTCTGCTCACTCGCCGGGTACGCGCTGGCCCGGCTGCGCTTCCGCGGCCGGTCGGGACTCTTCGCGGCGGTCATCGCCGTGATGGCGGTACCGGGTGTGGTGCTGCTGATCCCCAAGTTCCTGGTGCTCAACCAGCTCGGCATCTACAACAGCTACTCCGCGCTGATCGTGCCCCTGCTCGCCGACGCCGCCGGCGTGTTCATCATGAAGCAGTTCTTCGAGTCCATCCCGGTCAGCGTGGAGGAGGCGGCCCGCATCGACGGCGCGAGCATCTTCCGCACCTTCTGGTCGGTGGTGCTGCCGATGGCGAAGCCGGCGCTGATCACCCTCACCATCCTCTCCTTCCAGGGCACCTGGAACGAGTTCCCGCACAGCCTGGTCTCGGTGCAGGACCCCAGCCTGTTCACCCTGCCCCGTGGCCTCGCCGACCTGGTCAGCGGGTCACTCGGCAAGGGCACCCAGTACCCGCTGAAGCTCGGCGCGGCGCTGCTCGCCACCATCCCGGTGGCGATCATCTTCGTCGTCTTCCAGCGCTACTTCGTCCGAGACGCCAACGACGGCTCCGACAAGGGCTGATTTCGGACCAGCATCCAGGTGTCAATGGAGGGCGTGCAGCAGCTGTCACGCTCGATCCCGGATCGAGTGGCATCCCAGCGACCGTGAGGCCACTCGATCCGGGATCGAGCACGATCTTGCGCCGTCGGCGCGCGAGTTCGACTAATGGGTTGCGGCGAGGCTGGGCGCCGCCGCCCGTTGTGCGGGGGACGTCGCAGTGGTGGTGGGGCTGTTCGGGGCTAGCCGGATCCGGACTGCGGAGTCGGCCTGGATGCCCAGGGCGAGGAACTCGTTGCGGGTGAGGGTCACCGTCACGGTCTGACCGTCGTCGGCGGTGACCTCGACCCGGATCTCGAAGCCGATCCGGGTGACCCGGGTGACCCGGCCGGGCAGACCGGCCTGGTCCCCGCCCTCGGTGGAAAGCTGCAGGTCGTGCGGGCGCACCAGTTGGTCGCCGAGCTGGGTGACCGGGCCGAGGAAGCGCATGACGAACTCGTTGGCCGGGCGGTCGTACAGCTCGTCGGGTGACCCGATCTGTTCCACCCGGCCGTCGTTGATCACCACGATCTCGTCGGCGACCTCGAGCGCCTCCTCCTGGTCGTGGGTGACGAAGACGGTGGTGACGTGCACCTCGTCGTGCAGCCGGCGCAGCCAGTCCCGCAGTTCCTTGCGGACCTTGGCGTCGAGGGCGCCGAACGGCTCGTCGAGCAGCAGCACGGTCGGCTCCACGGCCAGCGCCCGGGCCAGGGCCATCCGCTGGCGCTGCCCGCCGGAGAGCTGCGCGGGCAGCCGGTCGGCGAACTGTTCCAGGTGGACCAGGGCGAGCAGCTCGTCGACCCGACGCCGGATCTCGTCCTTGGGCCGCTTCCGGATCTCCAGGCCGAAGGCCACGTTGCGCCGCACCGACAGGTGCTTGAACGCCGCGTACTGCTGGAACACGAAACCGACGTTGCGCTTCTGCGGCGGCAGTCCGGTCGCGTCCACGCCCTCGATCTCGACCTTTCCGGTGTCGGCGCGTTCCAAGCCCGCGACGATCCGCAACAGCGTGGACTTGCCGCCGCCGGAGGGGCCGAGCAGGGCGGTGAGCCGGCCGGACGGGATGCTCACCGACACCTCGTCCAGCGCGACGAAATCTCCGAAACGCTTGCCGACGTTGACAATCTCGATGCTCAACGGTCTTCCTTCGGCCTGAGGACGGATACGACGATGATGCAGGCGACGGCGACGAGGGCGAGGAGGAAGGCGGTGGCGTACGCGCCGCCCTTGTCGAAGTTCAGGTACTTCTCCTCGACCACCAGGGTGGCCGTACGGGTCTCACCGAGCACGTTGCCGGAGACGACCTTGACCGCGCCGAACTCGCCGAGCGAACGGGCGAGGCTGAGCACGACTCCGTAGATCACGCCCCACTTGATCGACGGCAGGGTGATCCGGCGGAACGTCTGCAACGCGTTGGCACCGAGGCTGCGGGCGGCCTGCTCCTGCTCGTCGCCCACCTCCTGGAGAATCGGTACGACCTCCCGGATGACCAGCGGCAGCGCCACGAACACGGTGGCCAGCACCATGCCCGGCACGGCGAAGATGATCTGCAGACCGGCCGCTTCCAGCGTCGGACCGAACCAGCCGTCCCGGCCGCCGTAGACCAGGATCAGGGCCAGGCCGACGACGATCGGCGATACCGACAGCGGCATGTCGAGCAGGGCGTTGAGCGCCCGCTTGCCGGGGAAGTCGTAGCGGACCAGCAGGATCGAGATGCCGACGCCGAACACCGTGTTGATGACGACGGCGGTCACCGCGATGACCACGGTGAGCCGCAGCGCGTGGGTCACGTCGGGATCGCCGAGGATGTCGTTGAGGTTGGTGAACCCGTCGGCGAAGGCGTTCCGCCCGACGAGGTACAGCGGCCAGGCCACCAGGAAGAACAGGTACGCCGTGACCACGGCCCGCAGGACGTACCGGCCGGGGCGGCGGCCGACCTGGGTACGGGCGGCGATCGAACGGTCAGCCACGGCGCATCACCCTCCGCTGGATGGCGTCGAGTACGACGATGACGGCCAACGAGATGGCCAGCAGCACCACCGCGACCGCTGCCGCGCTGTCGGGGTTGTCGTTCTCGATGCTGCTGAGGATGCGGACCGAGGCCACCTCGGTACGCATCGGCAGGTTGCCGGAGAGCAGGACCAGTGAGCCGTACTCGCCGACGGCACGGGCGAACGACAGCGCGGCGCCGGCCGCGATGGCCGGGGTGAGGCTCGGCAGGACGATCCGCCGGAAGGTGGTGTACCGGCTGGATCCTAACGACGCCGCGGCCTCTTCGACCTCCGGGTCGAGTTCGGCCAGCACCGGCTGCACGGTCCGCACGATGAACGGCAGGGTGACGAACAGGAAGGCGAGGAACACCGCGATCCGGGTGTTGGCGATGTTGACCCCGAGCGGGCTGCCCGGCCCGTACAGCGACAGCAGCACCAGACCGGCGACGATGGTCGGCAGCGCGAACGGGACGTCGATGAGGATCTCCAGCGCGCGCTTGCCGAAGAACCGGTCCCGCACCAGCACCCAGGCGATCAGGGTGCCCATGACGATGTTGACCAGCGTGACGAGCAGCGCGGTGCCCACGGTCAGGCGGATCGTGGCGGCGGTCTGTTCGTTGGTCACCGTCCGCCAGAACCCGCTCCATCCGCCCTGCGACGCGGTCACCGCCACGGCCGCCAACGGGATGAGGACGAGCAGGCTGAACCACACCATCGCCACGCCGAGGCCCAGCCCGGAGACCCGGGTGAGCGGCAGGCCGCCCGGGGCCGACCGGCGGTTGCCCGCCGGCCGGTCCGGGACGAGGGTGGTCGAGGTCACTTCGCCTTCCCGGACGCCGCGATGACCTTGGTGACGATGCCGTCCTTCTCGTCGAAGAACTTCTTGGACAGCGCGGACCAGCTCTCGAAGTCGTTCTCCACGGTCAGCAGCTTCTGCGGGGCGGGGAACGGGTTGTTCGGGTCGAGCGCGCCCTCGATGCCGCTGGTGTCGACCCCGTCGATGATCGGCCGGAAGCCGGTGCGCGCCAACTGCCGCTGGCCCTGCGGGCCGAGCACGAAGTCGAGCCAGTCCTTCGCCTTCGGGTCGGCGGCCTTGAGGATCGCGCCCGGGTTCTCGATCAGGAGCGTGGTCGCCGGCAGGACCCAGTCGAGTTCCTCACCGTTCTGCCGGGCCAGGATCGTCTCGTTCTCGTACGCGAGCAGGACGTCACCGGTGCCGCCGAGGAAGGTGGTGGTGGCGTCGCGGCCGCTGTTGGGCAGCGACACCACGTTGGCGAAGAGCTTGGTGAGGTAGTCCTGCGCTTGGGCGTCGGTTCCGCCGTTGGCGGCGATGTGCCCCCAGGCGGCGAGGGCGTTCCACCGGGCGGCGCCGGAGGACGCGGGGTTGGGCGTGACGATGCCGATGCCGGGCTTGGTCAGGTCGTCCCACCCCTGGATGTTCTTGGGGTTGCCCTTGCGTACCGCCAGCACCACCACCGAGGACGACACGATGCCCTTGTTCGGGCCGTCGTCCCAGCTCTCGTCGACCAGCCCGGCGTCGACCAGGCGGGTCACGTCGCTGGTCACGGAGAAGTGGACGTAGTCGGCCTTCAGGCCGGACACGACGGCGCGGCTCTGGTCGCCGGAGGCGCCGTAGGAGGTCTTGAACCTGACTCCCTTGCCCGCGTCGGTCTTGGTCCACTCCGCGGCGATGGCCTTGTTCGCCGCCTCGGGCACCGCGAAACCGACGATGTTCAGCGTGGCGGAGCCGCCCGCCGCCGCGTCGCCGCCACCGCAGCCCGACAGCGCCAAGCCGGTCACCATGGCGAGGGCGATGGCCGCTCTGATCCGGTGCCTCATCGGAATGCCGTCCTCCATCCAGTGCGCGCCCGCACTATATAAATCCGACCAATTAGATAGGGAATATGCCCGTTTTGAGTTGGGGTGGCATGAAGACAGTGGTGGGTGCGGTCGCGGATCGGGCCTCGATGCCCGACTGGCTACCCCTCGACGGCGGCGATCAGGCGTCGCGCTCGGCTCCACACCGGCGCGGCGACTCTGATCGTCCGTGCCGACCGCGCACCGAATATCCCACTAACTCGACAGGTTTTCAAGCCTTAATGAGGCGGGGTCACGGTGCCCGCATCGCCCGCACGGCCTCCCCGGCGAACAGACAGGCCGCACGGTGTTCGCCGTCGACCTCGACCAGCACCGGGTCGGTGCCGGCGCACTCCGGCCGGGCCTGGGGACACCTGGTCCGGAACCGACAGCCGTCGGGCGGGTCCACCGGGCTGGGGATGTCGCCGGTGAGGATGATCCGCCGACGCTGCCGCTCGACTCGCGGATCGGCCACCGGCACCGCCGACAACAGGGCGGCAGTGTACGGATGAGCGGGCTCCCGCCAGATCTGCGCCGGGGTGCCGCTCTCCACGATCCGGCCGAGGTACATCACGGCCAGCCGGTCGCTCATGTGCTCCACGGCGGCGAGGTCATGGGCGATGAACAGGTAGGTCAGTCCCAACTCCCGTTGCAGACCGCGGAGCAGGTTCATGATCTGCGCCTGCACGCTCAGGTCGAGTGACGCGATCGGCTCGTCCAGGACGATCAGGTCCGGCTCGCCGGCCAGCGCACGGGCGATGCCCACCCGCTGCCGTTGGCCGCCGGAGAGTTCGTGCGGATGCCGGTCGGCGAGGTCGCGGCGCAGGCCGACCAGGTCGAGCAGTTCCTCGACCCGGCGGCGACGGGCAGCACCGCCGTCGGTGAGCCGGTGCACGATCAATGGCTCGGCGATGCTCGCCCCGATGGTGCATCGCGGGTCGAGAGATGCCTGCGGATCCTGGAACACCATGGCGACCCGGCGGCGTAGCGCGCGCAGCCGCCGCCGGGACCAACGGGTCACCTCCTGCCCAGCCACCCACACGCTGCCGGAGGTGGGGTCGACCAGTCGCAGCAACGCAAGGCCGGTGGTGGACTTGCCGCTGCCGGACTCGCCGACCAGGCCCAGCGTCTCGCCTCGGCGCACCTGCAACGACACCCCGTCGACGGCGCGAACCACGCCGGCCGGCGTCGGGAACCACACGGTGAGGTCGTCGAGCGCGGCCACCACCTCGGCCGGTTCCGGCTGGGGGCTCATGCCGGCACTCCCCCGCTGCGCCCCGGGCCGAGATGACGCACCGTAGCTCCGAGTTCGCTGATTCGCGTTGCGCTCGCTCATCGGCTCCCCCCGTCGGGTTGGTGCGGGTAGAACGTACGCACGTGGTGGTCCGCGGACACCGGGGCCAACGGCGGCAGTTCATGCTCGCAGCGGGCGTCGCCGCGTACCGGGCAGCGGGGCCAGAAGGCACAGCCGGCGGGCAGGTCCAGCGGACTCGGCGGTGCACCCTGGATGGTGACCAGATCACCGCCGCCGGCGGCCGGGTCAGGTCGGGCCGCCAGCAGCGCCGCGGTGTACGGATGCGACGGGTCGGCGAAAACAGCGTCGACCGGGCCCTGTTCGAGAATGCGGCCGGCGTACATGACGGCCACCGTGTCCGCGATGCCGGCGACGACGCCGAGATCGTGGGTGATCCAGACGACCGCGGTGCCCAGCCGCCGCTGCAGGTCGGCGACCAGCTCGACGATCTGGGCCTGGGTGGTGACGTCGAGGGCGGTCGTCGGCTCGTCGGCGATGAGCAGATCCGGCTCGCAGGCCAGCGCCATGGCGATCACCACCCGCTGGCGCATGCCGCCGGAGAACTGATGCGGGTACGCGTCCACCCGCTCGGCGGCGGACGGGATGCCGACCAGGTCGAGCAGTTCGACGGCGCGGGCCCGGGCGGCCCGCCGGGTCAGCCCGAGGTGTTCCTCGGCGGCCTCGATCACCTGCCGGCCCACGGTCAGCACCGGGTTGAGCGAGGTCATCGGATCCTGGAAGACGAAACCCACGTGCCGCCCGCGCATCCGTCGGCGGCGTTCCGCCGGCAGCCCGGTGAGTTCCGTACCGAGCAGGTGGACGCGCCCGGTCACCCGGGCGGACCGGGGCGCGAGGCCGGTCGCGGCGAGCACGCTCATGCTCTTGCCGCTGCCCGACTCGCCCACCAGCGCGAGGGTCTCCCCCGCCCGGACCGACCAGTCCACGCCGGCGACCGCCCGGGCCGGACCCCGGCGGGTGCCGATGGTGACGGTGAGGTCCTCGACAGCCAGGACCGGCCGATCGCCTCGCTGACGCTCGCTCATGCGGTGCTTCTCCTCGCTTCGCTGACGGTGAGCTGGCGGGGATCGAGCACGTCGCGCAGCGCGTCGCCGACCAGGTTGAACGCGAGGACGGTGAGGAAGATCGCGGCGCCGGGGAACACGCCCAGCCACCACGCATCGGTGACGAAGCCGCGCCCGTCGTACAGCATCCGGCCCCAGGCGGGCGCCGGTGGTTGGACGCCGAGACCGAGGAAGGACAACGCCGCCTCGGACAGGATGGCGAAGGCCAGCGACAGTGAGGTCTGCACGATCAGCGGCGCCGCGATGTTGGGCAGCACGTGCCGGCGCATGATGCGCAGGTCGGACGCGCCGATCGAGACGGCCGCCCGGACGAAGACCTGCTCCCGGACGGAGAGCACCCCGGCCCGGGTCACCCGGGCGAAGATCGGGGTGTAGACCACCCCGATCGCGATCATCGCGGTGAGCAGCCCCGGCCCGAGCACCGCCACGATGGCCACCGCGAGCAGCAGGACCGGGAACGCGAACAACACGTCCATGCAGCGCATGAGCACGTTGTCGAGCCAGCCCCGGTAGTAGCCGGCGAACAGTCCGAGGGTCACGCCCACGACCAGGGCGATCCCGACGCTGACCAGGCCGACCTGGAGCGACACCCGGGCCGCGACCATGACCCGGCTGAGCACGTCGCGGCCGAGTTCGTCGGTGCCGAAGGGATGCGACCAGCTGGGCGACTCCAGCATCCGGTCGACGTCCACGTCGTTGACGCCCGACGGCGCCAACCAGGACCCGGCCACGCCCACCACGACCAGCAGCGCGAGGACCGCACTGCCGGTCAGGGCCAGCGGGTCGTGGCGCAACGCCGACAGGGCCCGGCGCAGCTGACCGTCCCCACCGCCTTCTCCACCCGCGCTCATCGGACCGTGATGCGCGGGTCGAGGCGGGCGTAGAGGATGTCCACCAGGAGGTTGACCAGGAGGAACAACGCGGCGACCAGGAGGACGGCCCCCTGCAGCACCGGATAGTCCCGGGCCTGCACCGCGTCGTAGGTGAGCCGGCCGATGCCGGGCCAGGCGAACAGCACCTCGATCACGATCACGCCGCCGAGCAGGCTCGCCAGCTGCACCGCCACGACGGTGACCACCGGGATGAGCGCGTTACGCAGCACGTGCCGCAGCACCACCACCCGGGTCCGCAGCCCCTTCGCCTCGGCGGTGCGGACGTAGTCCTCCGACAGCACCTCCAGCATTGAGGATCGGATGAACCGGGTGAGGATCGAGGCGGTCACCAGGCCGACCGTCGCCGCCGGCAGGGCGACGTGCGAGGCCCACCTGGCCGGATCCTCGGTGAGGGCCACATAGCCCGACGGTGGCAGCCAGCCGAGCACCCCGGCGAAGAGCAGGATGCCCATGATGCCCATCCAGAAGTCGGGCACCGAGACGCCGAACTGGCTGAACACCCGCGCCGCATGGTCGATGAACGAGCCGCTGCGGATGGCCGACAGCACGCCCAACGGGAACGCGATCAGCATCGCGAACACGACGGCGGTGACCGCCAGGGACAGCGTCGCGGGCAGCCGCTCCAGCACGATCGAGGTGACCGGCCGTCCACTGCGGAAGCTGACGCCGAGGTCGCCGGTCAGCGCCCGACCGAGATAGTTGAAGTACTGCGCGACGAGGGGCTGGTCCAGCCCGGCCCGGGCCCGCAGCGCCTCGTACGTCTGCGGGTCGAAGCGGGTGCCGAGGGCCACCCGGACGGGGTCACCCGGCACCAACTGGAGCAGCAGGAACACGACGAGGGTCACGCCGAGTAGTACGACGCCGGACTGCAACAGCCGGCGGATGACGAAGCGGGCCACCTGAGGTCCCCTGCCGGCTCACCGGGCGAGGGCCACGTCGCGGAACCGGATCGCCCGGTCGGTGCGTACCTCGTAACCGGAGACCTGCTTGGACCAGCCCTGCGCCACGTCCGGGTTGTACAGGTAGATGTAGCTGGCGTCGTCCACGATCTGCTTGGCCACCTGCTCGTACTGCTGCTTGCGGGCGGCCTGGTCGGTCTCCGTCCGGGCCCGGTCGAGCAGCTGGTCCACGGCGGGGTTGCGGTACTTGTGGAAGTTGAACGTGCCGCCGCTGTGGTGCTGGGCGTAGTAGAACTCGTCGGGGTCGACGTTGCCCAGCCAGCCGAGCATGAACGAGTCGAAGTTGCCCTTGCCCTGCTCGTCGAGCCACTGCGCGAAGTCCAGCGTACGGATCTTGATGTTGACGCCGATGGCCTCCAGCTGCGACGCGATGACCTGGGCGGCGGTGACGGTCTCCGGGTACTCGCTGGTGACCATCAGATCCATGGTCAGATCGCTGACGCCGGCCTGGTCGAGCAGCTGCCGCGCCTGGTTCGGGTCGTGCCGGTAGGGCGCGTACTCGTAGTAGAAGGCGCTGTTCTCCGGGATGGCCGCCTGGTTGACGGTGGCCAGCCCGAACTTGGCGGCCTTGGTGATCGCCTCCCGGTCGAGTGCGAAGGCGACGGCCCGGCGCACGTTGACGTCGTCGTACGGCTTGCGGGCCTGGTTGAGGGCGAGGTACCAGTAGTCGCTGGACGGCACCGTTCGCACGTTGACGTCGTCGCCGTCGAGCAGGGCCGGGACCTGCTGGGGTGGCAGGTTGTCGGTCCACTGCACCTCGCCGCCGCGCAGGTTCTGCAGGGCCACCGTGGGATCCTTGACGAAGGTGAAGGTCACCCCGTCGAGCTTGGGCTTGTCGCCCCAGTAATTGTCGTTACGGACCAGCCGGATGTTGTCGCCGGAGCTGTAGCTGCCGATGGCGAACGGGCCGCTGCCGACCGGCTTGGTGGTCACCTCGCCGGATTCCACGTTGGACTTCTGGACGATCGCCACGCCCTTGAAGCCGCCGAGGTTGGCCAGCAGGTTCGGGGTGGGCGCGGTGAGGGCGACGACCACGGTGGTCGGATCGGGCGCGGTCACCGACTTGACGGTGGCGAACTTGTACGCGGTGTTCAGTTTCCCGTCGATGATCCGGGTGTAGGAGTAGACCACGTCCGCCGAGGTCAGCGGCGACCCGTCGGAAAACTTGACCCCCTCGCGGAGGGTGAAAGTCCAGGTCAGCTGGTCGTCGCTGGTGGTCCACTCGGTGGCCAGGGAGGGCTTCATCTCCAGGTTCGCGTCCGGCTCGACGAGGGTGTCGTAGACGTTCTCCAGCACCTGGAAGCTGTAGTAGGCGGAAGTCTTGTGCGGGTCGAGCTGGTCGGGCTCGCCGCCGATGGCGGCATTGAGGACGCCGCCCGCGCCTGCCCCGTCAGCCCCGTCGACGTCGACGCCCTCACCGGTGGTGCATCCGGCGACGGCGACGAGCATCAGGGCGAATGTGGCGCCGGCCAACCGGAATCTGGTGCTGGACATGGTCCTCCCCCTGGATTCTTCCCCGGCAGATGAAAGATTTTGGCGAGTCTGGCCCCCTGGCCGACGAATGTCAACACAAACTGTGGCAAATTGCCCGCTCCGCGGGGCCGCCGCCTCCCCTCCTCGCCCCACGCTAGCCGCAAACCGCCCTGCCGGCAGGACACGGAGGCTCGGCCGCTGGCCCCGCCGGAGCTACAGGCAGCACCAGCAGTAGAGGTGTTCACCGGCGTCGCGGGCCCGCCGGGCGAGGGCGGCGACCGCCTCGATCACCGGCAGCATCTGGTCGGCGGGGAGCGGGCCGTCCCAGGCGAGTTCCTCGGTCTGCCCCCAGCGGGCCGACAGCTCGGGCAGTTGGGCGGCGGTGATCGAGGCCAGGGTGTCCCTTGTGGCGTCGTCGAGGGAGGTCAGCCAGGGCCCGTCCGGGTCACCGCTGCACAGCAACTGCTCTCCGACCAGACCGGCCTGCCAGGCCACCCCACGCGCGAGAGACACCAGTTGACCCAGCGTCACCCCGGGGTCGATGCCCTTGAGGTCGATCGCGTCGACCCCGGGTCGCCCGTCTGCCGTGACGACCGGGCCGCCGTCGAGATCCGCCATCAGTTTCACCGCCGCGGCGTCGTCCGCCGCCCGGAAGTAGTCATACAACACACCCACGCCCGGCATTCCAGCAGAGGGGTACGACATCCCCGCGCTCCGCACCGCCGGGCGGCCGGCGTCAGGCGCGGGCTGGGGCCGCGGCGGCGCGGCGGAGCAGGTCCAGCACCTCGGCATCCAGTTCGCGGGCCACCGCCAACGCACGCGGATCGCCGTACGGGGTGATCAGGCTCGCCACCGTGTCGTAAGCGATCCGCACGGTGTCGCCGTCCTGCCAGAGCAGGATGGTGACGGGGGCGTACGCGCCCGCGTCGGGCACGTGGCGCGTCATCCGACTCATCGTGACCGGGTTGCCGGCGATGATTCGGACCAGCCGGTACGGCGTGATGTCGGGGTCCTCGCGCAGGGCGGTGTCCAGGTCGAGGTGCAGGAAGCGCATCAGGCCGGCCGGGCCACTGGCCTCGCGTACCTTTCTCGTGTAGTCGGCGTACGACGGCGCCGACGCCCACTCGTGCATCTCGGCCGCCAGGTCGGGCCGCGAGATGCCGGTGTAGACGTCGGCCAGCACGTCGTCGAACGCCCGCGCGGAGGTCAGCGTGATCCGGTCGACGATCACCCGGGTGTGTGTCTCCGCGCCGTCGGGCACCGTCGCCGGTATCGGGTCGCCGTGCCGACCCGACACGTCCCCCTCGTCGGGTTGGGCCATGTGCCGATCCTAGGAGCCACCGGCGCAGCCCGGAGGCGGTTCCCGCGATGCCGGCTACGACTGTGCGGGAGCGCAGTTGTTGCTGGTCAGCCGCAGGGTGTACTCGGCGTCGTCGTGGGTGATGCCCGACGGCGACCCGTCGAACCAGGTCTCCACCTTCTGCCAGCCCCGGCGCTGCTCGTAGTGCAGGTGCGGCGCGCCGGAGTTGCCGGTGCTGCCGATCCGCCCGATCTGTTCGCCCTGGGCGACCCGCTGCCCGACCTCCACCAGTGGCGGTTCGAGCAGGTGCAGGTACTGCGTCTCCCACCGGCCGCCATGATCGATCTTCACCCAGTAACCGCCGCCGCGGCCCCGTGGGCCGTCCGGGTTTTCCGGGGTACGACCACCCAGCGAGCCGTTGATCCCGGCCACCGTGACGGTGCCTTCGGAGGAGGCGAGCACCGGCCTGCCCCACACCTCGCCCTCGGTCGGGTAGAGGTCCACGTCGTAGTCGTCATGGCCGGGGTAGGTGCTCAGTTGCCACGTCTCGCCGCAGCCGACCGGAAGCTGGAACAACGGGCGCGGGCCCGGCGGCCGCAGCAGCGGCACCGCGACCACGGCGACCACGGCCAGGACGGCCACGGCACCGAGCGTGAGCAGGATCCGGAACCTGCGGCTACGGGTACGGCGGTGGGAACGGGGGTGGCCGGTCGTCACCAGCCAGAGCATGGCAGACCCCGGCAACACCCGGTCCCGCGGAGGCCGGTGCGGTGGCCGTACCGGTGGCCGACGGTCCGGCCCGGCGGGACGGCGGGTCCCACCGGGCCGGACCGTGACCGGCCGGGCGCTCAGCCGGCGGCGACCGGCGGGCCAGGGTCAGCCGAAGGCGCGCGCCTGCCAGGTGCGGACCTGGCTGGCCGGGAGCGCCTCGGGCAGGATGGCGATCCGGTCCACCTCACCGGTGAACCGCTGGCCGCCGTTCTGGTCGGCTCCGAATCGCAGCTCGCGGGTGGCACAGCCGATGATGCCGCCGTCCGGCACCTTGGCCGTGCCGGCCTGCTGGCCGTCGAGATAGACCACGATGTTGCCGCCGTCGTCCATCGTGACGACCAGGTCGACGTACCGGCCGACGGGCACGGTGGCGTTGCTGGTGACGCCGGCGCCCGAACCGATGAACCGCACCTGGTTGGTGGGGGTGAGGTCGATCAGCACCCCGTCGGTGCCCGGATCACCGCTGGGCTGGAAGTCGAACAGCCGTCGGTAGCTGCCGGTGGTGGTCACCTTGACCTCGGCGGCGAAGGTGGCGGCCTCCAGGAATCCCAGCGTGGTGGGGGCGGTCCGCAGGTACCGCGTGCCGTTGAGCGCCAGCGCACTGCCGGTGGGCCCGTCCGTGACGTACCCGGCACCGGTGTGCACCGTGCCGGTGCGACCGTGCGGCGATCGGTCGGCGACCGTGTCCCCGCTGGTGGGGTCCCAGGCGACCAGCGGGTGGGCCGGGTCCGGCCGGCCGCAGGGCGGCGGTACGGGCAACGCGACGGCCGTCCACCCGGACGCCCGCCACCCGTTGTTGGTGACCAGCCGCGCCTCGATCCGGTTCTTGCCGGGTGCGGCCTGCCGGGTCGCGGTGACGGTGAACCGGTACACCCGGGAGCTGCCCGGCCCCATCCGGGGCACCTCGAACCGGGCGGGTTGCGCGTTCCAGCCCGCCGGCAGGGCCAGCGTCAACGTCGACGGCGGGAGGTTGACCCCGGCGTTGACGGTCACCGCGACCGTCCCGGATTCGTCCGCCTCCAGGGTCTGCGGCGCGGCGACGGCGAAGGCGACCTGTGCGGTGGCGACGTAGCGGTGCCCCTGCTGCGCGGTGAAGGTGAGCCGTTCGCCCTGCGGCCGGGCCGTGACCCGTTTGCCGGTGGTGGTGTCGACCAGTTGGTACGGCCCGGCGAACAGCGGACTGCGCAGCGTCACCGCACCGGTCCGGCCGGCGGTGACGGCGATCTCGGTCGCGGCGCCGGCCGACCACGCCGTGTCGACGGTGAGGTCACCGCGGGCGCGCAACCCGCTGATCGAGCCGTCGGCCCAGGCGCTGGGCAGTGCCGGCAGGATGTGCACCTCGCCGCTCTGGCTCTGCAGCAGCATCTCCGCCACCCCGGAGGTGGCCCCGAAGTTCCCGTCGATCTGGAACGGCGGGTGGGTGTCCCACAGGTTGGTGAGGGTGCTCTGCCGCAGTTGCTCGGTGAGCATCTTGTGGGCGTGGTCGCCGTCGAGCAGCCGGGCCCAGAAGTTGATCTTCCAGGCCTTGCTCCAGCCGGTGCCACCGTCGCCCCGGGCGGTCAGCGAGACCTTGGCCGCGGCGGCCAGCTCGGGGTCACGCAGTGCGGAGACCTGCGCGCCCGGGTGCAGGGCGAACAGGTGCGAGACGTGCCGGTGCTCGTTCCTCGGGTCGTCCAGGTCCGCCTTCCACTCCTGCAACTGGCCCCAGGACCCGACCCGGATGCCCGGGTCGAGCCGGCCGAGCGCGGCCCGCAGTTCCTGCCGGAACGCGTCGTCGCCCCCGATGATCCCGGCGGCCTCGACGGTGTTGGTGAACAACTCCCAGACGATCTGCTGCGACATCGACGCGCCGGCGGTGAAGTCGCCCTGCTCGGGCGAGTAGCTCGGCGACACCACCAGCTTGCCGTCGCGCGGGTCGACGACCAGTTCGTCCAGCCAGAACTGGGCGAGCTCCTTCATCACCGGGTACGCGCGGTCGCGCAGGAACGCGCCGTCGCGGGTGAACTGGTAGTGCTGGTAGTAGTGCTGGGCCAGCCAGGCGCCGGCCTCCGGGAACCAGAACGAACTGGCCCAGTTGTGCAGGCCGGTGAAGCCGTAGATGTTGGTCTCGTTGTTCACCACCCAGCCCCGGCTGCCGTAGATCTCCCGCGCGCTGACCCGGCCCGGCGGCACCATCGCGTCGACGTAGTCGAACAGCGGCGCGGTGGTCTCGGAGAGGTTGGTGACCTCGGCCGGCCAGTAGTTCATCTGGAGGTTGATGTTGACGTGGTAGTCGGCGTCCCAGGGCGGGTTGGTCACGTTGTTCCAGACGCCCTGCAGGTTCGCCGGCAGCGACCCGGCCCGGGACGACGCGATCAGCAGGTAGCGGCCGTACTGGAAGAACAGCGCCTCCAGGGCGCGGTCCGCCGGGGAGCCGCCGCCGGTGTAGCCGCGGAGCAGGTCGTCGGTCGGAATGTCGGGCATCTGCTGGCCGATGTCCAGCCGGACCCGGTCGAACAGCGCGCGGTGGTCGGCGGTGTGCGCGGCGAGCAGTTGGGCGTACGTCTTGCCCGCCGCGGCGTTCACGGTGGCCGTCACGGCCGGGTGCGGGTCGGCGCCCCGATAGGTGGGGTAGCTGGGCGCGTAGTCGGTGCCGGCGGCCAGGATCACCGTGGCGGCGTCGGCGTCCCGTACGGTGACCGTGCCGTCGGCACCGTCGGTGACCGCGCCACCCTCCGCCTTCACCTGGATCTGCGACTCGTACCTGAGCCGGTTGTCGTTGAGCGCGCCGGCCAAGGTGATGCGGCCGCCGCTGGCGGTGACCGTCCTGGACCGGTTGCTCGGCGCCGTGACGCCGGCGGTGAAGCCGATCCGGCCGGGCTGGTCGGCGCTGATCCGGACCACCAGGACGTGGTCGGGGTAGCTGGCGAAGTACTCGCGGGTGTAGCGGACCCCGCCGTCGAGGTAGGAAACCTTGGCCACCGCGGTGCCGATGTTCAGCTCCCGCCGGTACTCCTGGACCGTTCCGGGGTCCCGGGTGAGTCGCAGCGACAGGTCACCGAAGGTGTTGTACGAGCCGAATCCGCTCTTGGGCTGGCCGAGCCGGTTCGCCACCTCCGAGGGTGACAGTCGGCCGCGCTCGTTGATCAGCCGCTGCACCTCCTCGATGGCGCCCGGCCGTGGCGAGGTCCAGTTTCCGAAGTTGTAGCCGTTGGCCGAGCCGGGGCCGCCGGTCCACAGGGTCTTCTCGTTGAACTGCACGGTCTCCGCCGCCACCCGGCCGAAGACCATGCCGCCGAGCGCGCCGTTGCCGATCGGCAGCGCCTGGGTTTCCCAGTCGGCGGCCGGTTCGTCGTACCAGAGGGTGAGGGGATCCTGAGCGGCGGCCGCGGTGGCCTCCGCCGGGGTGGTGGCGGACCAGGCGGGCAGCACAGCCACCAGGCTGGCCGCGAGGGCTGCGGTCGTCAAGCGACGAAGAGATCGCCGCCGGCGTGGCTCATCCATCGATGTCTCCGGGTCGTCCGAGGGCAGGGGTGGGGAACGGACCGGCCGGGTCACCGGCGGAAGCCGGCTCACCTCCGATGTTTGAGCACGAGGCTACAAAGGACATCAGCGAGAAACAAGGAGTCAACATCGTCGATTCCGCCCGGTGAGCGCTCCCACCTCGACAAAGCCTTCCGCTCGGTCGTCGGCATCGGTCGGACAAAACCAGCGCATCGATGTCGCGACCTTGTGGACGTCGCCACGGACTGATAGACATCGGACGTATCAGCGAGCTCGTTGCGACACGGTGACTGGGCGACGGGCGAGGCGATGCTGGGCGGGATCGGTTCGCGGCAGGGCGCGACGCCGCCGCGCCGTGGACCCGCACGGCGCGCCCACGCCGGGAGGCGATCGGTCAGCGGTCGGTGTCCCGGCCGGCGCCGCGAGCGCGCCCGACCGCCGGCCCCGCCTTACGCACCGATCGGCGTACCACCGCGCCGCCCGGGTCACCCGGCCGGCCGGGGCCGACCAGTTCCCCGCGTACGTCGGCGACGATGGTGGCGAGCAGGTCCCGACTGTGTTGCAGTGCCGCGATCTTCTCGGTCAACGTGTCCAGCTCACCCTGCAAGGTCTCGGCCAACCGGGCACGGTCGGCGGGCTCGTCGGGGATCACCGCCCGCCCGTCCAGCAGGAACCTCAGTGCCTGCCCGACCACCCCGGAGGGCAGCGCGGCCGACAGCATGCAGCGGATGCGGGCCACCCGGTCGACGTCGGCGTCCTGGTAGACCCGGTATCCCGAGTCGGTCCGCGTGGGCACCAGCAGCCCCTGCTCCTCGTAGTAGCGCAGCATCCGCACCGAGGCCCCGGTCCGCTTGCTCAACTCCCCGATCTGCATTCCTTGACTCTAACGTCAGTGTCAGGCTTTAGCGTCGGCCTCGTGATCATCTACGTCCTTCTCGTCTGCTCGTTCGCCGTGGCCACCGCCGAGTTCGTGCTGGTCGGCCTGCTCCCCCAGGTCGCCGCCGACCTGGGTGTGTCGGTACCCGCCGCCGGGCAACTGGTCACCGCGTACATGGTGGTGGTCGCCGTGGGTGGGCCGGTCGCCACCGTGCTGACCCGTCGGCTGCCCCGCCGTGAGCTGCTGGCCGGCACCATGGCGCTGGCCACGGTGTCGGCGGTGGCCAGCGCCATGGCCACCTCGTACCCGATGCTGCTCTCCGCCCGGCTCGGCTCGGCGCTGGCCCAGGCCCTGTTCATGGCGGTGGCGTCCCAGGTGGCCATGGCCTCGGTGCCAGCCGAGCGGCAGACCACCGCGGTGGCCCGGCTGTTCGGCGGGTTCGCGCTGGCCACCGTCCTCGGCCTGCCGTTGGGCAGCCTGGTCGGCGAGGCGTTCGGCTGGCCGGTGACCTTCGTGGCGGTGGCCGTCCTGGCCGCCGCCGGGCTGCTCGGCGTGCTCGTGTTCTGCCCCCGGGTTGCCACGCCGCCGCCGACCGGGGTACGCGAGAGCGTCGGCGGGCTGTTCCGCCCCGCCCTCCTCGCCGGGTTCGGGGTGACCCTGCTGGCGCTGACCGGCTTCGTGGCGGCGTTCACCTACGTCGCGCCGATGCTGCGTGAGGTCACCGGGTTGAGCCCGGGCTGGGTCAGCGTCGGGCTGGTCGGCTACGGCCTGGGCACCATCGCCGGCAACCTGCTCGCCGGCCGGGTACGCCCGGACGCGATCAGCCGCCGACTGCCGGCGGCGGTCGGCGCCCTGGCCGTGATCCTGCTGGCGCAGCCGGTCCTGCTGCCCGTCCCGCCGATAGCGCTGGCCGGGCTCGCCCTGCTGGGAGCGGCGGCCTTCCTGGTCGTACCGCTGGTCCAGACCTGGCTGATGGGCCAGGTCGACGCGGGCAGCACCGGGCTGGTCGCGGCCGTCAACATCTCGGTCGCCGGCGCCGCCGGAGCACTCGGGGCCGCGCTCGGCGGCGCGGTGCTCACGGTCGGGCTCGGTCCGGCCTGGATCGGCCCGGTCGCCGCCGTCTCCGTGCTGGCCGCGACCGTCGTCGCGGCCGGCATCGCCCGGCAACGGGCACCGCTGCCCGACGTGACCGCTACGCCGACCCGAGCCGAGGCCGGCTGACAGCAGCCCGGCCGGCATGCCGGGGCCACTCCCGGCATGCCGGGGCCACTCCCGGCGGGTCAGCCGGCCACCGTGAGCGTGTTAAGAAGGGGCCCTTTCTCTACCTCAGGCGTTAAGAAGGGGCCCCTCCTTACACCTCAGCCAGCGATCTGGATCTTGCGGCCGACGCCGGCGCGGAACTGGGCCATGGCCTCGGCGTACTTGTCGAGCGGGAAGCGGTGGCTGATGAAGACGGCCGGGTCCAGCACACCGGCGGCGAACAGCTCGCCGGCCCGCTCGAAGCTGTGCAGCACCGCCATCGAGCCGGTGATGCTGATCTCCTGGTTGTAGATCCGGTACGGCTCGACGGGCACCCGGGTGGCGTACTCGGAGACGCCGAACTGGAGGAATGTGCCGGCCGGGGCGACCCGGCGCAGGCCGTCCTCGATGGCCGCCTGCACCCCGGTGCAGTCGATCACCACGTCCCAGCCGCGCGGTCGGTCGAACTCGTCGGCGCTGGCCGCGTGCGCCGAGCAGCCGAGCTGGACCGCGGTGGCCAGCCGGTCCGGGTTCAGGTCGACCACGCTGACGGTGGCCGCGCCGCAGCGCTTGGCCAGCTCCAGCATCATCAGGCCCATGGTGCCGGCACCGTAGATCAGGTAGTGGTCGGCCAGCCGCCGGGGCAGCACGTCGAAGCCGCGCACCGCGCAGGAGAGCGGCTCGATCAGGGCGGCGTCGGCCGGCGTGACCCCCTCGGGCAGGGTGATGCAGTTGCGGACCGGGGCGAGGGCGTACTCGGCCGCGCCGCCGGAGACGGTGACCCCGATGGCGTTCCAGCGTTCGCAGAGGTTGCCCCGGGCGCGCCGGCACTGGTAGCACTCACCGCAGTGCAGCGACGGGTCGACGGCGACCGGGTCGCCGACCCGCACCTCGGTGACGTCCCGCCCGACCGTGACCACCGTGCCGGCGAACTCGTGGCCCGGCACGATCGGGTACGCGGGCGCGAACTCGCCGTCCATGATGTGCAGGTCGGTGCCGCAGATCCCGCACCCGGCCACCTCGACGACCACGTCGCGCGGGCCGGGCGTGGGGTCCGGCACGGACTCCACGCTGATCTGACCCGGCGTGACGATGACTGCTGCCTTCACTTGACCGCCCCCATGGAGAGTCCTCGGACGAGTTGTTTCTGGGCGATCCAGCCGGCCAGTACGACCGGCAGCGACACGATCGTCGCGGCCGCGCAGAGCCGGGCCAGGAACAGCCCTTCGGAGGTGATGAAACCGACCAGGAAGATCGGCGAGGTGCCGGCCCGGGTGGCGGTCAGGTTGACCGCGAAGAAGAACTCGTTCCAGCTGAAGATGAAGCAGATCAGCGCGGTGGCGGCCAAGCCGGGCGCGACGATCGGCAACAGGATGCGCCGGATGGTGACGATCAGGTTGGCGCCGTCCATGGCTGCCGCCTCGATCAGTGCCGCCGGCACCTCGAGCAGGAAGGAACGCATCATCCACACCGCGAGCGGCAGGTTCATGGCCGTGTAGAGCACGACCATGGTCCAGATGTTGTCCAGCATGCCGAGTTCCTTGACCAGCAGGTAGATCGGCAGCAGGGCGGCGACCACCGGCAGCATCTTCGTGCTGATGAAGAAGAACAGCACGTCGCGCCACTTGGCGACCGGCCGGATCGACAACGCGTACGCCGCCGGGGTGGCCAGCAGCAGCACCAGCAGGGTGGACAGCAGGCTGGCCATCATCGAGTTGAGCAGGTACGGGGTGATGTCCCGGTCGAAGACCTGCCGGTAGCCGTCGAGGACCGGGGTGGAGAACCAGGACGGCGGGTTGCTGGCGGCGTCGACCTCGCGCTTGAAGCCGGTGAGCACCATCCACAGCACCGGCAGGAAGAACAGCAGCCCGGCGAGCCAGGCCAGCACGGTCCAGGCCGCCCCGGTCACGCCGGTGCTGCGGCGGGCCGGACTGGCGGTGCTGCGGCGGGTCGCGCCGGCGGCGCGTTGACGTAGGGCGGTCATCGCGTGTCCTCCATCCGGAACAGGCTGGAGATCACCCGCAGCGCGAAGGTGGCGACGATGATGGTGCCGATCACCACCACGACGCCGGCCGCGGCGGCCTCGCCGTACTCGAACTTGCGGAAGGTGGTCAGGTAGATCTCGTACGGCAGGTTGGTGGTGGCCCGGCCGGGACCGCCCTGGGTGATGGTGAATACCGCGTCGAAGGTCTGCACCAGGTAGATGGAGCCGAGCAACGCGCCCAGTTCCAGGTAGGGCCGCAGGTAGGGCAGGGTCACCCGGGTGAAGGTCTGCCAGGGCCCGGCGCCGTCCACCCGGGCGGCTTCGAGGGTCTCCAGCGACTGGCCCTGCAACCCGGCCAGGATGATCAGCATCATGAACGGGGTCCACTGCCAGACCAGCGCGGCGACCACGGAGACCATCGGGTACTGCGACACCCAGTCGGTGCTGCCGCCGAGGATGCCGTTGATCAGGCCGTACGACGGGTTGTAGATGGCGTGTTTCCAGAGCAGCGCCGCCGCCATCGGCATCACCAGGAACGGCGTGATGAGCAGGGTACGGACGATGCCGCGGCCGGGGAACTTGCGGTCCAGCAGGATGGCCAGGCCGAGGCCGAGCAGCACGGACAGGATCACCGACGAGGCGGTGAGCACCACCGTGTTCACCAGCGCGGCGCGCAGCCGGTCGTCGGTGAGCACCCGCCCGTAGTTGGCCAGCCCGATGAACTCACGGCTGCCGGGCCGCAGCACGTTCCAGCTCTGGGTGGACAGGTAGAGGGTGAACAGGAACGGCAGCTGGGTCACCACGATGGCGAAGATGAGGGCCGGCAGCAGCGGGGCCCGGCGGGCCCAGCGTTGCCCCCGGCCGGGACGGGAGGGTCGTGCGGTGGGGCGCGGTGTCGCGCCCGCACCGGTGGTGATGGTCGTGGTCATCGATCCGCCTTGGGCAGGGCCGGGGCCGGCCGATGGCCGGCCCCGGCGCGCGACTACCGGTGTTTGTTCGCGACGTCCTCGGCCAGCCGCTGGCCGTCGGCGAGCGCCTTGTCGACGGTGGTCTGGCCGGCGATCGCGGCCGACACCTCCTGGGACACCTTCGTGCCGAGGTCGGCGAACTCCGGGATGCCGACGAACTGCACGCCGAGCGCGGGACGCGGCTGCACCCCGGGGTTGACCGGGTCGGCCTCCTGGATCGACTTGAGCGTGATGTCGGCGAAGGCGGTGGCGGAGTCGCGGTACTCGGCGATCTGGTAGGTGGACTGGCGCTTGCCGGCCGGCACCCGGGACCAGCCGAGCGAGGAGCCGATCAGCTGCTCGTACTCCTTGCCGGTGGCCCAGGAGATGAACTTCCAGGCGGCGTCGGCGTTCTTGGTGGTCTTCGGCATGGCGAGGGCCCAGGCCCACAGCCAGCCCGAGGATTCGGTCTTGTTGACCGGCGCGTACGCGTAGCCGACCTTGCCGGCGACGGTGCTGGAGTTGGTGTCCTCCAGCGTGCCGGCGGCGGAGGTGGCGTCGTACCACATGGCCGCCTTGCCCTGGCCGAACGTGTTCAGGCACTCGGTGAACCCGGCCTGCGGCGCGCCCGGTTGGCCGTGCGCCCGGAGCAGGTCGACGTAGAACTTCGTCGCCTCGGTGAACTCGGGCGCGTTCACCTTGGGCGTCCAGTCCTTCTCGAACCAGGTGCCGCCGAAGGTGTTGACCACGGTGGTCAGCGGCGCGAACAGTTCTCCCCAGCCGGGCAGGCCGCGCAGGCAGATGCCGGCGACGCCGGCGCTCTTGTCGTCGAGCTGGGCGGCGAACTGGGCGACCTGCTGCCAGGTGGGCCGCTCGGGCATGGTGATGCCCTTGGCCGCGAAGAGTTCCTTGTTGTACATCAGGAAGGACGACTCGCCGTAGAACGGCGCGGCGTAGAGCTTGCCGTCGGCGCCGGAGAGCGAGGCGACCATCGGCTGGAGCAGGTCACCCTTGTCGTATCCGGTGTCGGCGTCGGCGTACGAGCTGAGTTCGTGCAGCCAGTCGTTCTGCGCCCAGATGGGCGCCTCGTACGCGCCGATGGTCGCCACGTCGTACTGTCCGCCCTGGGTGGCGACGTCCTGGGTCACCTTGTCGCGCAGTTCGTTCTCCGGCAGGATCGTGAACCGCACCGTGATCCCGGTCTGCTTGGTGAAGTTGTCGGCGGTGACCTTGGCCAGGTCTTCCATCTGCGGGTTGCCGACCATCAACACGGTGATGGCCGTACCGTCGCCGTCGCCGGACGAGCCGCCGCCGGCTCCGGAGCAGGCGGTCGAGGCCAGACCGACCGCGAGGGCGACGGCGAGCGTGCCGCGCCATCGGCGAGGAGATCGTGTTCTGGGCACAGCAAACCTCCATGGTGGTGGTGTGGTGGGTGAAAGGAGGGATCAGCCGGGGCGCTCAGACGCGCAGCACCACCGGGCCGAGCAGTGAGTAACGGTGTGCCTCGGACGCCGGCAGCGCGGTGTCCGTGACGATGGTGTCGACGTCGGCGACGTCGGCGAAGCGGCAGAAGCTGTGGCCACCGAACTTGGTGTGCACCCCGGCGAACACCACCCGCCGGGACACCGCCATCACCTGGGCCTTGACGGCCGCCACCGCCGGGTCCGGCGTGGTCAGCCCGTGCTTGCGGGAGATGCCGTTCGCCCCGACGTAGGCCAGGTCGATGACGAAGCTGGCGAGCATGCGGGTGGCCCAGTGGTCGACGGTGGCCAGGGTGCGTCCGCGGACCCGGCCGCCGAGCAGCAGCACGGTGATGGTCGGGTACGCGGCCAGCGCCGCCGCGGTGTGCAGCGAGGCGGTCACCACGGTCAGCGGCCGGTGGGTGGGCAACGCCTCGGCGATCAGTTGCGGGGTGTAGCCCTCGTCGATGAAGACCGACTCCGCGTCGCCGAGGTGCTCCACCGCCGCGGTGGCGATCCGCCGCTTCTCCACGACCATCCTGGTGGCCCGGGTTTCCAGGGTGGTCTCGAAGCGGGCGGTCTCCATCGGGTACGCGCCGCCGTGCGTCCGCCGTACCAGGCCCTGCTGGGCCAGCAGGCTCAGGTCGCGTCGGATCGTCTCCGGCGCGACGGCCAGGTCGGCGGCGAGCTTCCGCACGTCAACGTCGCCCTGACGGCGCGCCAGGGTGAGGATGTGGTGTCTGCGCTCCGTCGCGTCCACTTTGCACCTCCTGCTGGCCCGTGGGTCTTTTTGTAACACCGTTAACGGCGCGTGACCCCGGTCACATGCAGGTCAATCTGGTGGTTTTGCTGCCCGAGCGCCAGCCCCGAACGGGCAGTTGGGAACGGGTGATCCGCTGCATATCCCGCATACCGGCCGCCCGTTTGGCCGTTCCGTCTGCCCGATCTCCACCCGAGACGCCCGCTCGGGCACGCGATCCGTCACCCCGGTGCGGCACCGTTGTCGACGAACCGGAACCGGGTCGTCAGCGGTGCGTCGCCGAGTTCTTCGAGGATCAGGCCACGGGTCGCGGAGTTCTGCAGATAGGCGGAGTGGTTGCTGATCGCGTACGTCGGCGCGCCGTTCCGTTGCCCGTCGCGGACGATCGAGAACTGCTGCCTCGGCTCCTCCGGGGCACAGGGGGCCGCGACGACCCGCAGCGGCTGACTGCCCGAGGACCGGACCTCCCAGCAGGTGTCGGTCAGGTCGTCGGTGCCCGGCTCCGCGGTGCGGATCAGATAGGTGTCAGGCCCCTGCGGCGCGAACACGAACAACTGGCGGCCTTCGTCGCCGTCGACCTCGGCGAGCCGACCGTCGTCGAGCAGCGCCAGCCCGGCCGCCTGGTCCGACACCCGCACGATGGTGACCTGGCGCTTCCCGGACAGCACCGCGTCGGCGCTCGGCGGACCGGACGGCGGACTGGACGTTCCGGAGGTCGGGCTGGAAGCGCCGGAGGTCGGGCCGGCGGACGGGCTGGACGGGCCGGCGCCGGGTGGGGT
>NZ_POTY01000029.1 GCF_003236315.1 Micromonospora craterilacus | reverse complement strand
TCGGGGGCCTCCGTGGTGGGCGGCGGTTCCGCCTCGGTCGGGCTCGGCTCGGCCGGCGTCGGGCTGCCCGCGGCCGCGGCCACGGTCGGTGCCGGCGTCGGGTCGCCGCCGCCGAGCACGCCGGTGCCGAACAGCACCCCGAGCAGTACGCCGACCAGCCCGACCGCCAGTGCCATCCGCATCAGCGGGTCGCGGGGCAGCCCGGGGCGGCGGGTGCCGTAGACGGTGCCCAATCCATCGATTTCCGACATGCCGGCATCCTGGCCCACGCCGGCCGGCGTCGGCCAGCCGCCCCCGGTGGCGGTGACTCAGTCGACGACCCGGACGTCCTTCCAGAAGGCCACCCGGTCGCGGACCATCTCCGCCTCCGGCTTGGGGTCGGGGTAGTACCAGACCGCGTCGTGGCTGGTCCGGCCGTCGTGTTCGAGGCTGTAGTAGGAGGCGGTGCCCTTCCACGGGCAGAAGGTGTTGGTGTCGGAGGCGCGGATCAGGTCGTCGCGCAGGGCGGCCCGGGGGAAGTAGTGATTTCCCTCCACCACCACGGTGTCGTCGCTCTCGGCCACGACCAGGTCGTTCCAAACGGCTTTCGGCATGGCCTCCAGACTAATCGGACCGCCACGCCAGTCCGGGGCGCGAAACGTCTCCCGTGGACATCCCGCCAGTGTCACCGGTGGCGCGTAAAGTGAGCCCATGCGCGCTGTGCGTGATCATGACCTGGCGGTGGCCCAGCTGCGACGGTCGTACGCAGCGATGCCACCCGACCAGCCGGTGCGGCTGGCCAAGCGCACCTCCAACCTGTTCCGCCCGCGCAACGCCCCCCGCACCACCGGGCTGGACGTCAGCGGGCTCGGTGGGGTGCTGGGCGTCGACCCGGTCGCCCGCACCGCCGACGTGCAGGGCATGTGCACCTACGAACGGCTGGTCGACGCGACCCTGCCGCACGGCCTGATGCCGCTGGTGGTGCCGCAGCTGCGCACCATCACCCTGGGCGGGGCGGTCACCGGGCTGGGCATCGAGTCGACCTCGTTCCGCAACGGCCTGCCGCACGAGTCGGTGACCGAGCTGGACGTGCTCACCGGTGCCGGCGAGGTGGTCACCGCCCGGCCCGACGGCGAGCACGCCGACCTGTTCGCCGCGTTCCCCAACTCGCTGGGCAGCCTCGGCTACGCCACCCGGCTGCGCATCGAGCTGCAACCGGTCCGCCGTCACGTGGCGCTGCGCAACCTGCGGTTCACCGACCTGACCGAGCTGACCGATGCGATCGGTGAGATCACCGCCACCCGTTCCTGGGCCGGCGAGGGCGTCGACGCGATGGACGGGGTGATGTTCAGCCCCGACGAGGCGTATCTCGTGCTGGCGACCTTCACCGACGACGCGTCGGCGGTCTCCGACTACACCGGCCAGGACATCTACTACCGCTCGCTGCGCCGCCGCCAGCACGACGCGCTGACCACGTACGACTACCTGTGGCGTTGGGACACCGACTGGTTCTGGTGCTCGGCGGCGTTCGGCGTGCAGCACCCGGTGGTGCGGCGGTTGTGGCCGGCGCGGTGGCGACGCAGCGACGTCTATCACCGCATCGTGCGACTGGAGCACCGGCACCAGGTGGCCGCCCGGATCGACCGGTGGCGTGGCCAGCCGGCCCGGGAGCGGGTCGTGCAGGACGTGGAGGTCCCGCTGGAGCGCACCGCGGAGTTCCTGCACTGGTTCGCCCGGCGGGTGGGGATGACGCCGGTGTGGTTGTGCCCGCTGCGGCTGCGCGAGCCGGCCGGTGCGGGATCGGCCCGGTCCTGGCCGCTGTATCCGCTGCGGCCGGGGCAGGGCTACGTCAACATCGGGTTCTGGGGGAGCGTGCCGATCACCGGGGGCGCCGCCGACGGCGACGTCAACCGGGAGATCGAGCGCGCGGTGTCGGAGGCGGGCGGGCACAAGTCGCTCTACTCCGACGCGTACTACGACCGGGATTCGTTCGACCGGCTCTACGGCGGCGACACGTGGCGCGCCGTACGAGACCGGTACGACCCGGAGCATCGGCTCACCGGACTGTACGAGAAGGCGGTAGCACGCGCATGAGCCTGACCGACCGAGACCAGGGAGCGGCCGGCGCTCCCGCCACGCCGCCCCCGGGGGGCCGGCGGCGTGGGCCGACCGTGGCGGACGTCGTCCGTACGTTGACCGCCGGCCCGCTGCCGGTGCGCGTCACCGCGTACGACGGCAGCGCCATCGGCCCGGCCGACGCCGGCATCACCCTGTCGATCCGATCCGAACGAGGGCTGTCGTACCTGCTCACCGCCCCGGGTGACCTGGGCATGGCGCGGGCGTACGTCAGCGGTGACCTGGCCCTGGAGGGCGTGCACCCGGGCGACCCGTACGAGGCGTTGCGGGTGCTCAAGGACGAGCTGCGGCTGCGGACGCCGGCGTTGGCCGAGGGGCTGGCGCTGGTGCGGGGGTTGGGCTGGGAGCGGCTGATGCCGCCGCCGGCGCCGCCGCAGGAGGCGGTGCCGCGCTGGAAGCGGATCGTGGGCGGGCTGCGGCACTCGCGCTTCCGCGACAGCAGTGCCATCTCGCACCACTACGACGTGTCGAACGCCTTCTACGAGAAGGTGCTCGGCCCGTCGATGACGTACACCTGCGCGGTGTTCCGCAGCCCGGACGACACCCTGGAGCAGGCCCAGGCCAGCAAGTACGACCTGGTCGCGGGCAAGCTCGCGCTGCGGGCCGGGATGCGGCTGCTGGACGTGGGCTGCGGCTGGGGTGGCATGGTCCGGCACGCGGCCCGGGAGTACGGCGTCAAGGCGCTCGGCGTGACCCTGTCCCGGGCGCAGGCGCAGTGGGCGCAGGCGGCGATCGAACGCGAGGGGCTGACCGGGCTGGCCGAGGTGCGGCACCTCGACTACCGCGACGCGCCCCGGGAGCAGTTCGACGCGGTCTCCTCGATCGGGCTGACCGAGCACATCGGGGTGCGCAACTACCCGGCCTACTTCGGGTTCCTGCGCGATCGGCTGCGTCCGGAGGGGCGGCTGCTCAACCACTGCATCACCCGGGCGGACAATCGGGCGCCGCACCGCTCGGGCGCGTTCATCGACCGGTACGTCTTCCCGGACGGCGAGCTGGCCGGGCCGGGCCGGGTGATCAGCGAGCTGCACGACGTGGGGCTGGAGGTGCACCACGAGGAGAACCTGCGCCAGCACTACGCGCTGACCCTCGCCGCCTGGTGCCGCAACCTGGTGGAGCACTGGGACTTCTGCGTCTCCGAGGTGGGGGCGGGCACGGCCCGGGTGTGGGGGCTCTACATGGCCGGGTCGCGGCTGGCGTTCGAGCGCAACGGCATCCAGCTGCATCAGGTGCTGGCGACGCGCAACGGCCCGGATGCGGCGAGCGGCTATCCGCTGCGCCCGGACTGGCTGCCCTGACGAACTGACCGAGGCCGCGCCGGATCCGTCGGCGCGGCCTCCGTGGTTCCTATTGACAAACAGATTTTGTACGTACAAACTCATTTTTGCCATGAGAGATGTCCTGTACCTGGAGCAGATCGAGCAGGCCGAGGTGCTGCTCAAGCCGCAGCGTGTCGAGATCCTGCGGCAACTGGCCGAGCCACGCACCTGCACTGAGGTGGCGGCCCGACTGGAGCAGACGCCACAGCGCGTCTACTACCACGTCAAGCAGCTGGTCGCGGCCGGGCTGGTCGAGCAGGTCGACCAGCGCAAGGTTCGCGGCATCACCGAGGGCATCTACCAGGCCGTGGCGCGGTCGTACTGGCTGTCGCCCCGCCTGGTCGGGCGGATCGGGCTGCGCCGGGCTCGCGACGAGCTGAGCCTGGGCTACCTGCTCGACCTGATGGAAGAGGTCCAGGCCGACGTCGCCGCCCTGGACCGCACCGCCCCGGAGCTGCCCTCGATCGGGGTCTCCGGCGAGATCCGAGTGCCGGCCGAGCGCCGGCAGGAGTTCCTGCACGACCTGCAGTCCGCGCTGCAGGACCTGTTCACGCGCTACGGCGGCGCCGAAGGTGACGCCTTCAAGCTCGCCGTGGCCTGCTACCCGAAGGGGACCGACCGTGACTGAACCGATGACCCTCGCCGCTCGACTCGCCGCGCCGATCACGCTGGTGCGCCGGGCCCTGACCGACCCGGCCGAGCTGCGCGTCTGGCTGGCCGAGTACGCCGAGGTCGACCTGCCCAAGCGGTACGAGTTCTGGGGCCGCTACACGCCCGAGGGCGACGCCGCGCACCAGCGGCTGCTGCACGCCGACGACGACCGGCTGCGGTTCGCCTGGCTGCTCGACGGCGTGGAGACCACCACCGAGATCGCCCTGCGCCCGGACGGGCCGGACGGCACCGTGCTGACCCTGTCGCAGTCCCACTTCGACTTCGCCGACGTGGTCAACGGCACCAGCATCCGGGGCGTCCTGCAGACCTACTGGAGTCTGGCGATCGCCAACCTCGCCGCCCACCTGGAGGGCCGCCCGCTGCTGCCCAAGACGGACTTCACCAGCACCGAGTTCCGCGGCGAGCTGGTCATCGCCGCCCCGGCCGACAAGGTCTGGGAGTCACTGACCGACTCCGAGCAGGCCAGCACCTGGTTCGGCTACCCGATCGGCATCGAGCCCTGGGTCGGCGGCCGGTACGCCATGGGCGGCTTCGAGAGCGGGTACGCCGCCAAGGTGGTCGACCTGGAGCCGGGCCGGCGGATGTCGGTCGACTGGGGACCGTCCGGGGTGACCAACTGGGAGCTGGCCGAGTCCGAGGGGAAGACGAAGCTCACCTTCGTGCAGAGCGGCTTCGACACGCAGAACCCGCCGTACGCGGCCTGGTCCGGGTCGGTCGCCGGGCTGGCCGAGCTGCGTCGCTTCCACGAGGTGCCGGACTGGCAGCCGATCTGGCTGCCGGAGGAGGCCGCCGCCGGCGCGGCCAGCTGAGCCCAACCTGCGGAGCCTGACCGTGGTCACCCGATGGCCGCGGCCAGGCCCCGCAGGGCGGAAGCTTCAGGCGGGCCGGTTGAGCCATTCGCCGCGACTGCGGGCACGGACGTAAATGACCTCGCCGTTCGTTGATCAGTAATGTCGTGGAGCCCTCATGCCGGGCCGCCACCTGCGCAACTACCCTGGGACGGCTGTCGGAACAGGGAGACTCTTTGCGCAACCACCCGGCGATCGTGCTGGTCGTCGTCCTGCTGTCCACCCTTTCACTGCCGGTCTCGCTGACCGGCGCCTCGGTCGCGTTGCCGGACATCGGCCGGGACCTCGACGCCGGGCTGGCCGGGGTGCAGTGGGTGATCAACGGTTACAACGCCACCTTCGCCAGCTTCATGCTCGCCACCGGGGCGCTGGCCGACCTGTTCGGCCGGCGCCGGGTCTTCGCCACCGGGGTCGCGATCTTCGCCGGGGCCGGGCTGCTCGCCGCGGTCGCCGACGACATCCTGCTGCTCGACGTCGTACGCGCGCTGGCCGGTGTCGGCGCGGCCGCCGCCGCGACCAGCGCCGCCGCGATCCTCGCCGGAACCTTCCACGGCGCGGCCCGGACCCGCGCCTTCAGCGTCTTCGGTACGACGATCGGTGTCGGGCTGGCCTTCGGCCCCTCGATCGCCGGGCTGCTCATCGACACCTTCAGTTGGCGGGCGGTCTTCGCCGCGCCGGCCGTCGCCGCGCTGCTGGTGCTGGCCCTGGTGCCGCTGCTGCCCGAGTCCCGCCCGTCGCAGGCGGGCCGGGTCGACTGGGTCGGCACGGCGTCGTTCACGGCGGGGCTGCTGCTGCTCATCTTCGGTTTCGTGCAGGGCCCCGAATTCGGCTGGGCCGACCCGCGGATCATCGCCGCGTTCGCCACCGCCGCCGCGCTGCTGGTCTTCTTCGTCAGGGTGCAACGGCGCCGGGTCGACCCGATGTTCGACCTGGCCCTGCTGGCGAACCCTCAGTTCCTCGGCATCTGCCTGGCGGCGGCCACCATCATCTCCGTGCTCGTGCCGCTGCTGGTCTACCTGCCGTCGTACCTCACCACGGTGGTCGGGCTGTCCTCCGGCGCGGCCGGTGCCACGCTGATCCTGCTCACCGCCCCCACCGTGGTGTTCCCGCTGCTCAGTGGCGTGCTGACCCGGGTGATGCCGGCGTCACTGGTGATCGTCGTGTCGGTGGCAACGGTCGCGGTCGGCGCGGCCTGGGCCACCGTGCTCGCCCCGACCAGCAGCACCGCCGCGCTGGCCGGGCCGTTGCTGACCATCGGTGTCGGGATCGGGCTCTCCATCGGTCTGCTGGACGCCCTGGCCATCGGCAGCGTCGCACCGCACCGGGCCGCCACTGGTGCCGGGATGATCAACACTGCCCGGTTGGCCAGCGAGACCATCGCCATCGCGGTGGTCGGTGCGGTGCTGGCCAGCACTACCGGGGGCCGGCTCGCCGACCCGGGTTTCACCGGCGGGCTGCGGACCGTGCTGTGGTCGATGGCGGCGGTGCTGGCGTGCTCGACGGTCGTCACCGCCGTGCTGCTCCGCCGCGCCCGCAGCGCAGGGCCGGTGGAGAAGGTGGCTACTGGCTGATACCTCGCCATGACAGCACGATGACGGACGCCGGCGGCTCGGCGCTGACACGGGTGCCGGTGTGCGGGCGCGACTATCGTGGCGTGTCGTGACGAGCAGCGAGGAGCGACTGGCCACGATCCGGGGCGGTGTGCCGCCGCGCCGGCACAACGCCCGGACGATCGCGGCGCTGACCGGCAACCCGGGCTGCACCCGCCGGGCGGTCCTGGACGGCGCCGGGGTGGACAAGCCGTTGCTGGCCGAGCGGATCGGTTTCCCCGCCGGGTTCGGGCAGTCCCGGTTCGCCATCACCCGGGGCAACGCGTTCGAGGCGCAGGTGAAGGCCGACGGCGGTACCGAGCTGCTGCGGCTGGTCGCGGAGCGGTTGGGCGTACCGGTGCCGGCGACGGCAAGCTGGACGGACCTCGGCCACGGCGACGACCCGGCCGGCCGCGAGCGGCGCTCGGCCGCTCTCCTCGCCGCCGCCCTACCCACCGCCGGTTCCGCCGCTGCCGTGTTCGCCGCACCCGATGTTGCCGCCGCGCCCGCCGCGCCCGACGTTGCGGCCGCGCCCGATGTCGCCGGCGCGCCCGATGTCGCCGGCGCGTCCGGTGCTGCCGCGTCCGAGGATGGCGGCACCGGTGAGCCGGCAGCCGCGCTGTTCGACCATCCGTTGCTCGGGCTGGAGGTCGCCGGGCGGCGGGTGCACCTGGAGCCGGACCTGGTGGCCGCCCGGCTGGGCGGCCGGTTCCACGTCGTGGAGATCAAGTCGTTTCCGGTGATCGACGGGCAGGCCGACCCGGCCAAGCTGGCCGCCGCGGCGGTCCAGTCCGCGGTGTACGTGCTGGCCCTGCGGGAGCTGCTCGCGGCGTACGGGCACGATCCGCAGCTGGTGTCGCACGAGGTGGTGCTGGTCTGCCCGCGCGACTTCGCCAACCAGCCGGTGGCGCACCTGCTCGACGTCCGCAAGCAGCTGCTGGTGGTGCGGCGACAGCTGGACCGGATGGCCCGGCTCGACACGCTGCTCGCCGCCGTACCGGCCGACTTCACCGCCGACCCGGCCGCCGACCCGGCCACCCTGGTCGGCTCGCTGTCCCAGGTGCCGGCCCGCTACGCCCCGGACTGCCTGGCCAGCTGCGAGCTGGCGTACTTCTGCCGGCACGAGGCGCGCGGGCAGACCGGCACGCTCGGCCGCCCGGTCCGCGAGGCGCTCGGCGGGATCACCGACGTGGCCGAGGTGCTGGCGCTCGCCGGGGGTGAACGCGTCGCCGACCCGGAGCGGGCGCAGGCCGCGGCGCTGCTACGCGCCGCCGCCCGCCTACGCGCCGACGCCCTTGGCGGAGTGCCGGCATGAGCGAGCCGCAGCGAGCGAATCATCAGCGCCGGGAAAGTGCCGACCCGCAGCGCAGCGGAGGGAAGGCGTGAGCGAGCCGCGGCGAGCGAATCATCAGCGCCGGGAAAATGCCGACCCGCAGCGCAGCGGAGGGAAGGCATGAGCACGTTGCGGGCGTTGGCGGCGGCCCAGGCGGTGGCGGCCGGGGCGGCCCAGCCGGTGGCCACCGTTCGGCACCTGCACCTGTCGAGGCGACCGCTGGTGCTGGTGCCGTTGGCGATGGCCGGTGAGGCGAACGCGCCGCTGGCCGCGATGGTCGGCGCGGCGCCGGGCGAGGGCCGGCTGCTGATCGTGCCGCAGCCGCGTAACCGGGACCAGCGGTTCGCGTTCGCGGCCGAGCTGGCCGCGACCGTGCTGCCGTACCTGGCCGGGCACCGGGGCGCCACCGAGGCGGTGGCCGTGGACCGGGGGCGGGACGTGCGGTACCGGTACCTCGACGCGCCGCAGCTGCTGGTGCCGAACCCGGCCGGGGTGACGTTCCTGCGCCTGCTGGGCCGGTCCACCCGGTTCCGTCGGGTGGACGGGGAGTATCCGGTGCCCCCGGAGGTGCCGCTGCTGGGGCGCTGGCTGACCTTCTTCGCCGAGCGGGCCGAACATCCCGGCTCGTCGGCACTGCTGGCGATGACGCAGGCGTTGACGCTGCACTGGGCGACCGGGCAGAGCGCGGTGGAGGACCTGCACCTGCCGGCGTTGCTCGGGTGGATCGCCCCGCCGGCCGGGCTGACCGGTGCCGGGGCGGCGGCCCGGGCCGAGGACCCGTCGGTCTGCCCGCCGGCCGGCCCGGCGACCGATCCCGGCTTCGACAACCGGCTGCTCGCCCCGGCCGTCGAGGCGTACGCCGCGGCCGGCGACGACGAGGCGGCCCGGGTCGAGGCGTACGCGCGGCTGGAGCGGCTGCTGCGCGACCAGCTGACGCCCACCTGGGACCTGATGTGGCGCGGCCTGGGGTTGCTGCGCGCCCTGCCGCCGGGGGCCAGGGTGGCCGGGCGCTGGGACGGCGACCGGGACGCCTTCACCGCCCAGAGCGAGCACATCGACGAGGGTGGTGCGCCGCAGCCGCGCCGCGACGGTGCCGTGGCGGCGGCTGCCCGGCTGCACCGCCTGGAGCGGGCCGCGGCGACGTACGCGGTGCAGCGCGCCTACGACGATCCGCTGGTGCTGGCGGAGTACCGGCTGACCGGTGAGGCGTTCGTCGGCGAGGTGGTGCTGGCCGATCCGGCGCGGGTGGACGACAGCGGCCGGCGGCCGGTGCTGCGCCCGCGGATCCAGCTGGTGACCACCGAGCCGGTGCTGGTGCCGGTGGGCGCGAGCCTGTGCAGCCCGGCCCGACCTGGGCAGAAGGCCCGGGTCGTCTTCGTCACCCCGACGGCCGACGGCAAGACCGAGGTGGTGCTGGAACTCTCCGGCGGGATGGGTCGGGGGCTGACCGCCACCCCGGGCAGCGTGCCCGAGGTGGGGCAACGGTTGTGCTACACCACGCTGAGCGAGGCGTACGTGCCGAGCGGGGCGTTCCCGGCGGTGGAGGAGACCCCGTGGACCCACGGCGGCCCGCCCGACGTCGGTCCGGCGGCGGTCGCCGACGGTGCCCCGCCGCCCGAGCCCGAGCCCGACGAGGCGTGGGCCTGACCGTGCGCGTCGGTGCCCCGGCCGGCGTCGGCGGGCTGCCGTGACGGATTCGGATCAACGAATGGCCGTCGGGTTGCGGACTCCGTACCGGCGGATCTGGCGGGGCGGTTGCCCGCGTGGCTAGGCTTTCGGGGTTTGCCAGGACCGGGCCTCGCCGTCGAGGGTGCGTACGAGAGAGAGCCGGAGCGATCACTGTGTCGCGAAAGGACGTCGAGCAGGCTGCCGCGCGGCCGCCCGGGCCGGAACGGGCCGGTCGGGCGGGGCTGGTCGGCGCGGGCGTGGTGGTCGCCGTCGAGGCTCTCTGGCTGCTGCTGGAACTCCCCGCGGCGGCTCTGGTCAGCGACCTGGGTGCGGTCGCGGTGGCGGGTTGGGTCGCGGTGGCCTGCGTCGGGGCGGCCCGCCGGCATCCGGCGTCGCTGCGCCGGTTCTGGTTCCTGCTCGCGGCCACGATGGCGTTGGCCCTCGCCGGCCGGGCACTGTGGACCTCGCAGCGGCTGATCGGTGACAGCCTGCCGCACACCCTGCCGATCGGGCTGATCTTCGCGGCCAGCCTGCTCACCGGCACCGGCGCGCTGCTCTGCTCGGTCACCGCGCCGCGCACCGTGGTGGGCCGGGCCCGGACCCTGCTCGACGGGCTGATCGTCGGGTTGGCGCTGATCCCGGTCGGCTGGCTGCTGATCTTCCGTAACGTCGTCACGGCGGACCTCGACGAGCCGTCGCGCACCGTTGGCCTGTTCTACCCGATGTTCGACCTGATGCAGCTGACCATCCTGGTCGCGGTGATCGGTCCGCGCCGGCCGGTGTGGCGCCCGCTCACGCTGCTCGGGGTGAGCCTGTCCATCCGGGTGGTGGCCGACGCGGTGTACGTGTCCCTGGTGGCCGCCGGCACCTACCAGGCCGGTGCACCGGTCGACGTGCTCTGGCCGTTGAGCTACCTGCTGATCGGTCTGGCGACCCGGATGTCCCCGCCGCCGTACTACGACCCCGGCGACGAGGCGGGCGAGACGCCGTTGCCGCCGTGGTGGCGGGTGGCGTTGCCGTACGTGCCGGTGGGCGGGGCGGTGGTGGCGACCATGTTGGCCCGCGACGCCCACGGCCACACTCCGCTGCCCGTCTTCCTGGCGATGATGGCGCTGCTCGCGGCGCTGGGGCTGCGACAGGCGCTGGCGGCGAACGAGAACCTGCGGCTGGTGGCCCGGCTGCGGCAGCTCGCCTACGTCGACCAGCTCACCGGGCTGCCCAACCGGCTGGCGTTCACCCGCCGGTTGCGTACCGCCCTGCGCGGGGCCAAGCCGGTCGCCGTGCTGCTTCTCGACCTGGACGGGTTCAAGCAGGTCAACGACCGGTTCGGGCACAGCACCGGAGACACCCTGCTGAGCGGTCTGTCCCGGCGGATGCGCCGGGCGGTGGCCGACGACGGGATGATCGCCCGGATCGGCGGTGACGAGTTCGCCGTGCTGGTCACCGGTGCTCGCCCGGCCACGCCGGAGCAGCTGGCGGAGCGGCTGCTGGCGGCGCTGCAACCGTCAGCCGGCGAGGAGGTCGTCGGGGTGCACCCGTCGGCGAGCATCGGCATCGCCGAGTACGGCCCGCAGCACATCACGTACACCGATCTGCTGCGCGACGCCGACATCGCCATGTACGCGGCGAAGGCGGCGGGCAAGTCCGCGTACCGCCGGTGCACGCCGGTGCTGCGGGAGTCGGCGGTGAGCCGGGCGGAGCTGATCGCCGACCTGCGGCGGGCGGTCGACGAGGAGCAGCTGCACCTGGAGTTCCAGCCGATCGTGGACCTGGCCACCGGGGCGGTGCGCAGCGCGGAGGCGCTGGTGCGGTGGCGGCACCCGCAGCTGGGCATGCTCAGCCCGGCCCGGTTCCTGCCGTTGGCCGAGGAGACCGGGCTGATCCTGCCGATCGACCGGTGGGTGATCCACGAGGCGTGCCGGGCGGCGGCCACCTGGCAGGACGGGGTCCCGACGGCGACGGTGGCGGTGAACATCGCCGCGGCGCACCTGCGCCGGCCGGATTTGATCGCCACGGTCACCGAGGCCACCGCGGGGGCGGGGCTGGCACCCCGGGCGCTGACCCTGGAGTTGACCGAGTCGGCGCTGATCGAGGGCAGCGACGAGGTCCTCGACCGGCTCGGTCAGCTGCGGGAGCTGGGCATCCGGATCGCCATCGACGACTTCGGCACCGGGTACTCGTCGCTGAGCTACCTGCATCGGATTCCGGCCACCGAGTTGAAGATCGACCGTTCGTTCGTGGCCCGGATCTCCGAGGACACCCGGGCGTACGCGACGGTGGAGATGGTCACCCGGCTGGCCGGCGCGTTCGACCTGGGTGTGGTGGCCGAGGGGGTGGAGACCGACCGGCAGCACGACGCGGTGGCCGCGATCGGCTGCGTGCAGGGGCAGGGCTACCGGTACGGTCGCCCCGCCGCCCTGGCCGAACTGCGTAGCGTCCTGGCCCAGCCCGTCCCGCCGCAGGTGACCGGCGTCGCAGAATCGGACTTGACCCTCACGTAACGGCAGGCGGGAGCGTGGTTCCCGGAAGGGAGGGAACCATGGCGTACACGGTGGGTCAGGTGGCCAAGCTCGCCGGGGTGACCGTACGGGCGTTGCACCACTACGACGAGATCGGGTTGCTGTCGCCGAGCGGGCGCACCGGGGCGGGCTATCGCCGTTACGAGGATGCGGACCTGGAGCGGTTGCAGCTGATCCGGTACTACCGCGAGCTGGGGTTCCCGCTGGAAGAGATCGCCGTGATCCTCGATGAGCCGGCGAGCGACCCGGGCGCGCACCTGCGCCGGCAGCACGAACTGCTGACGGTGCGGATCAAGCGGTTGCAGGAGATGGTCGCGGCGATCGAGTTCGCGATGGAGGCGAGCAAGTTGAACATCCGACTGACCCCGCAGGAGCGCTTCGAGGTGTTCGGTGACTTCGACCCGGAGGCGCACGCCGAGGAGGCGGAGCAGCGGTGGGGTGGCAGTGCGGCGTACCAGGAGTCCAACCGGCGGGTGGCGGGCCACACCAAGGAGGACTGGCTGCGGATCAAGGCCGAGAACGAGGACTGGGGGCGGCGGATCGTCGCGCTGATGGGCTCGGGTGCGCCGGCGCACGGCCCGGCGGCGATGGAGTTGGCCGAGGAGCACCGGCAGCAGATCAGCCGATGGTTCTACGAGTGCTCGTACGAGATCCACACCGGGCTGGCCGACATGTACGTCGCCGACGAGCGGTTCACCGCCCACTACGAGGCGATGGCACCGGGGCTGGCCGGGTACCTGGCGGAGGCGATCCACGCCAACGCGATCACCCGCGCCTGACCTGCGATCGTCGGCAGCTCGGCTGCTGCCGAGCCCAACGATCACGGCAACCCCGCCGGGCCGATGGGGCCCGGCGGGGCCGGTGACGGGGTATGACTGTCAAGGTCGATGCCCTGACTCTCGGAGGTCCCGCTGTGTTGATCGTCGCCGGCACGCTCTACGTCGATCCGGCCGAGCGGGACGACTACCTGGCCACCTGCGAGGAGATCGTCCGGCAGGCGCGGTCGGCGCCCGGCTGCATCGACTTCGCGATCAGCCCAGACCTGATCGAGCCGGGGCGGATCAACGTCTACGAGCGGTGGGAGTCCGACGAGCAGTTGTTGGACTTCCGCGGCTCCGGACCGGAGCCGGAGCAGCGGGTGGCGCTCGTCGGCGCCGAGGTCCACAAGTTCCGGATCAGCACGGTCGAGTCGCCCTGAGGGCCATACCGGGATGCCGATCGTCGGCGCAGCAAAACCACCATCTCGTCCTTATTGGTCCACCGATCGGGTAATTCGCCCGGTGCTGGCCGTGTCCATCGTGGCGCCCGGAGCCGTTAACACTGTGACACCCCATTTGGTGGCCTGCGGTTGGTGGCATGCGCGGCGAAGGAGTCGGCGTGGCAAGGACTGATTCGACGGGTTCGACGGGTTCGACATGGCGGTACCGGTGGGCGCGCCGGCAGAACGAGCGCCGGCTGCGGCTGTTCCGCAGCGCCGAGGGCACCTGGCGACGACGCGACGACGAACTGCGCCGCCTGCGTTCGCTCGCCGAGCAGTGCCACGGCTCGGTCGGGGCGGGGGACGGGCTCCCGCTGGAACTCGCCCCCGACGAGGTGGTGCTCCGGGTGGTGCCGGCCGCGCAGCTGGTCGAGGTGCGGCACACCGCCGTCCTGCCCGCTCCCGACCTGACCGTCGGCGAGCGGACCAGCCGGCTGCGTTCCCGCTGCCCCGACGGGGTCCGGGTCGCCGACGCCGGAATGGCGGTGATCACCAACCGCCGGCTGGTCCTGCTCGGCGGGCGGGGCCGGCGCGACTGGGCGTACGGGCGGATGACCGGGCTCGCGCACGACCCGCACGCGCCGGTGACCCTGATCCAGGTGCTGGACCGGCGGCGTACCTCCGGGGTGCTGCTGCGCGCCGACGCCGCGCACGAGTTCCGGTTCGTGCTCACCCTGGCCTTCGCCGACGCCATCGAGCAGCGCCAGGCGGTCATCACCCAGCTCGACGAGCTGATCGCGGAACACGCCCGGCTACGGCCGAGCCGGCCGGGCATCGCCACGCCCGGTCAGGCCCGGCTTTCCGCGCTGATCCCCGGCGGCCGGCGGACCGCCGTGGTCGCCGCCGCCCTCGCCGTGATGGTGCCGCTGGCGTTGGCCAACTCCGGCCCCTCGGACCGGACCGGCCCGGAACTGGCCGCTGCCGCCGCACCGGCCGCCGCCGCGTCGAAAACCCCACGGGCCACCGGTTCACCCAAGCCGCACCGGGCCAGCCCGAAACCCGAGCGGCGCTGCGGCGCCCCGGCCAACCCGATGGGGTACGACTTCTGCAGCGGCGAGCGGATCCGGAAGCCGCCCCGTGAGGTCTGCGACCACTTCGACTGCGTGCCCGGGTTCTGGGACGGCCGGGGCTACCTGGTGCAGTGCGAGAACGGGAAGGTCAGCCTGGCCGGCGGCAGCCCCCGCGCCTGCGGGGCACACGGCGGCGTCCGGCGCACCGTCTGGAGCTGACCGGCGCTCACTCGGGTGTGTGGCAGACCGCCTCGACGTTGTTGCCGTCCGGGTCGCGGACGAACGCGCCGAAGTAGGTGGCGTGGTATTCCGGCCAGACCCGGGGCGCGTGCAGCACCTCCGCACCGGCGGCCACCGCCGCGTCGTGGAACGCCCGCACCGCCGCCCGGTCGGGCGCGGTGAACGCGATGTGGCTCTCGTGGCCGGTGCCGTCGCCGGGGGCCGGGCTGAGCCAGAAGTCCGGTTTGGCGCTGCCGTAGCCGACGGCCTCCGGATATTGCAGCATCCGCCGGGCGTCGAGCGTGGCGAGGACCGCGTCGTAGAACGAGATGCTGGCGTCGAGGTCACGGACCTGGATGCCGAGATGGTCGAGCATTTGCTGCCTCCGTCGGGCACAGGAAGAAGTTCGGACCTGACCGAGGCTAGGAGCCGGGTGTGACAGCGACGTACGCCACCGCCGGGGTCGTTGCCCGGGGCCGACCCGGCCTGGTCTGATGCGCCCATGGGAGTCACCGAGGTCAACCGCGCGATCGACGCGGTGTGGCGGATCGAGTCCGGGCGGGTGATCGCCGCCCTGGCGGCGCTGGTGCGCGATGTCGGCTGGGCCGAGGAACTGGCCCAGGACGCCCTGGTCGCCGCGCTGGAGGAGTGGCCCCGCGACGGCGTACCGGCCAACCCCGGTGCCTGGCTGACCGCGGTCGGCAAGCGGCGCGCGATCGACGGGATACGCCGCCGGCAGGTGCAGGACCGCAAGGTCGCCGAACTTGGCCACGGCCTGGGCAACGAGACGTTCACCCCGGACTTCGACGCGGCCTTCGAGGAACGGATCGACGACGACCTGCTCCGGCTGATCTTCACCGCCTGCCACCCGGTGCTCACCCCGCAGGCGCGGGCGGCGCTGACCCTGCGGATGCTCGGCGGGCTGAAGACCGAGGAGATCGCCCGAGCGTTCCTGGTGCCGGAGGCCACCATGGCCCAGCGGATCACCCGGGCCAAGAAGACCCTCGCCGACGCCAAGGTGCCGTTCGAGGTGCCCGGCGTGGCCGAGCGCGGGGAGCGGCTGGCCAGCGTGCTGGAGGTCATCTACCTGATCTTCAACGAGGGTTACGCGGCGACCGCCGGGGACGACTGGATGCGCCCGGCGCTCTGCGAGGACGCGCTGCGCCTGGCCCGGGTGCTGCAACGGCTGATGCCGGACGAACCCGAGGTGCACGGGCTGGCCGCGCTGCTGGAGATCCAGGCGTCGCGGACGCAGACCCGTACCGACGCCAACGGCGAGCCGGTGCTGCTGATGGAACAGGACCGACGCCGCTGGGACCGGCTGCTCATCCGCCGGGGGCTGGACGCGCTGGAGCGGGCCCGCGCCGGCAACGGCCAGGCCGGCCCGTACACCCTCCAGGCGGAGATCGCGGCCTGCCACGCGCGGGCGGGTACCCCCGGGGAGACGGACTGGACGCGGATCGCGGCCAGCTACGCGGAGCTGGCCCGGGTCGCGCCGTCGCCGGTGGTGGAGCTGAACCGGGCGGTGGCGGTCTCCTTCGCCGACGGCCCGGCCGCCGGCCTGGAGGTGGCCCGCGCCCTGGTCGACGAGCCGGCCCTGGCCCGCTACCACCTGCTGCCCACCGTGATCGGGGACCTGCTGGCCAAGCTCGGCCGTTACGACGAGGCCGCCGCCGAGTTCACCCGCGCGGCCGAGTTGACCGGCAATGAGCGGGAACGGACGCTGCTGCGTGACCGGGCCGCCGACTGTGCCCGAGGGGTCCCGCCGACCCGCTGACGAACCTCGCGAAAAAAGATCCGGCCCCGATGTCGAATCCCGGTCGGGCCGCTCGACGCGTCAGTGACCGCCGGGACCGACCGGCGCGGCACACCGGCGACGGGCCGGCAGGACGAGGAGGCAGAGATGGCGACGGCGACGACCGTACGGCCCGGAGTGGCGGACGCCGGCACGCAGCGTACGACGGGGGTGTTGCTGGCCGGCGGGATCGCCGCCGGGCCGGTGTTCGCGGTGTCGGCCACCGCGCAGGTGCTGACCCGCGACGGGTTCGACCTGAGCCGGCAGCCGCTCAGCCTGCTCGCTCTCGGCGAGCACGGGTGGATCCAGATCGCCACGTTCGTGGTGAGCGGGCTGCTCGCCCTCGCCGGCGCGGCCGGGATGCGCCGGGTGCTGCGCGGCCGGCCCGCCGGCACCTGGGGGCCACGGCTGGTGGCCGCCTTCGGCGTCGGGCTGGTCATCGGCGGGGTGCTGGTCGCCGACCCGAGCATGGGTTGGCCGGCCGGCGCGCCGGAAGGGCTGGCGGAGACGGCGAGCTGGCACGCGGTCGGCCACGGGGTCGGCGCGATGCTCGCGTTCTGGTCGCTCACCGCGGCCTGCCTGGTCTTCGCCCGCCGGTACGCCCGGCGCGGGCAGCGCGGTGCCGCCGCGCTGTCGCTGGCCTGCGCCATCGTGGTGGTGGTCGTGATGGCCTGGCCGGATCAGGACAGCCTCAGCGTCCGGATGGCCGTCGGCTGCGGTGTCCTCTTCGGCTGGCTCGCGGCGGTCTCCGCCCGGCTGCTGGCTGTTCGCCCTTACTGACCGTAGGAACCCTGGAAAGGACAAGATCGATGCGTTTCATGCTCATGCACAAGCTGGACGACAGCAATCCCGAGCTCTGGAGCCCGACGCCGGACTTCATCGCCAGGATGGGCGCCTTCATGGAAGAGGCGGTCAAGTCGGGCGTACTGCTCTCCGGTGAAGGGCTGCGGCCGAGCAGCGTGGACGCCGGCCGGATCACCGTCACCGGCGGCAAGTCGACCGTCACCGACGGGCCGTACGCCGAGACCAAGGAGCTGATCGCCGGGTTCGCGCTGATGCAGGTCCGCGACAAGGCGGAGGCGATGGAGTGGGGCCGGCGGTTCGCCGACCTCTTCGCCGAGACCGGCGTCGACGTGGAGGTGGACGTCCGCCGGGTCACCGAGTGGGAGGACCTGGCTCCGGCCTCCTGATCACCGCCGATCCGCACCGCGCGCCGCCGACCCGCTGTCGGCGGCGCGCGGCGGGTTCGTGGGTCGGCGTTCGGCGTTCCGCGGCGGCTTCACCTGCCGCCGTCGCTCGGCGAGTGCGCGGGCCGGCGTTCAGCGTTCCGCGGCGGGTTCGCGGGCCGGTGTTCAGCGTTGCTCGGCGGCGAGGGCGGCCAGGCGGGACAGCGCCGGCACGGCGGCGAGCAGCCGTTCCCGGTCCGCCGGGTCGAGGCCGACCAGCGCGGCGGCGAGCAGGTCGCGGCGGTGCTGGCCGTACGCGGCGATCCGCTCCCGCGCCGCGTCGGTCAACCCCAACCGGACGGTACGCCGGTCGGCCGGATCCCGGTCCCGGTTCAGCAGACCGGCGGCGGTCAACTCGCCGACCAGCGTGCTCACCGTGTTCGCGGCGGTACCGAGGCGCTCGGCGGCCTCCCGGACGCTGATCCCGGGCTGCCGCTGCACCAGCCGCAGCACCTCCACCTGCGCGTCCGGCAGGGCCACCCGGCCCGCCCGCTGACTGGCCGTACGCCGCAGCACCCGGTGCAGGTCGCCCAGGGCGGCGCCGAGCTGGGCGAGCGTCTCGTCCGTCACAGCGCGACCCTTCCCGCAGCAATACCTCTGATGACAGAGCTATCGTAACCGGGCGCAGCCGACCGCCGAGGGGACCGCCGATGCCGCAGACCGCCGCGCCCGTACGCCCGCCGGAGCGGATCGGCGCACCCACCGGCCGGGCCGCCGTCGGGCTGCTGGTGCTGCTCGGCGCCCTCACCGCGATCGGGCCGCTGTCGCTGGACACCTACCTGCCGGCGTTTCCCGAGATGACCCGCGACCTGGCCGCCAGCCAGGCACAGATCCAGCTCTCCCTGACCGCCTGCCTGGTCGGCATGGCCCTCGGTCAACTCGTCACCGGCCCGCTCAGCGACCGCTGGGGACGGCGCCTGCCGGTGCTGGTCGGCGTCGCCGCGTACACCCTGCTGTCGCTGGTCTGTGCGCTCGCCCCGTCCGCGGAGACCCTGGCCGCGGCGCGGTTCGCCCAGGGCTTCGCTGGCGGCATGGGCACCGTGGTCGCCCGCGCCGTCGTCCGCGACCTCTACGCCGGACGGGCCGCCGCGAAGTACTTCTCCCGGCTCGCCCTGGTCTTCGGCATCGCCCCGATGGCCGCCCCCGCCTTCGGCAGCCTGGTGCTGCGCGTCGGCGACTGGCGTACCGTCTTCGTCGCCCTCGCCGTCATCGGCGGCCTGCTCGCCACCGCCGCCGCGTGGCGACTCCCCGAGACCCTGCCGGCCGCGCGACGCAACACCGGCGGCCTGGCCGCGACCGCCGCCGCCGGCCGCGCCCTGCTCGCCGACCGCGTCTACCTCGGGTACGCGCTGACCCAGGGCCTCGCCTTCGCCGGACTGTTCGCCTACCTCTCCGGCTCCTCGTTCGTCCTGCAGGACGTCTTCGGCCTCTCCGCCGGCACGTTCAGCCTCGTGTTCGGCGCCAACGCCCTCGCCTTCGTCGCCGTCGGTCAGCTCAACGCCCGGCTGCTGGACCGGCACGACCCACGGCCGCTGCTGCTCAGCGCCCTCGGCATCGGCCTGCTCGCCGCCCTCGGCGTGCTCACCGGGGCACTGCTCGGCGCCCTGCCCCTGGTCATCGTGGCGTTGTTCGCCTTCGTCGGATCCCTGGGCATGGTGATGCCCAACGGCACCGCCCTCGCCCTCGACCGGCACGCCGCCCGAGCCGGCACGGCGGCAGCCCTGCTCGGCGGCATCCAGGCCGTGGTCGCGGCCGGCGCCGCGCCGCTGGTAGGGCTCGGCGGGGAAGGCAGCGCGGTACCGATGGCCGTGGTGGTCAGCGGCGCGGCGGCCGCCTCGCTGCTCGTCGTCCTCACCCTGGCCCGGACCCGCTCGCGCTGACCGTGGCGCTCAGGCCGGTTTGATGCCCTCGTCGTGCCAGCTCGCCAGTGCGGCCGACATCCGGTCCAGGTAGCGGTCCACCTGTGCGCAGTTGTACCCGCGCAGGGCGAGCTCCATAGTCCCCCGCGCCCGGTCGAGCTCCGCCTTGACCTCATGGCGCTGCGACGTCCGGCCCGAGGCGAGTGCGTCCTCGCACCGCTGGACCAGGTCATCCACCTGCCTCTTCTCGTACCCGCGTAGCGCAACCTCGAAGGCCGGCTCGTCGTGGCGGGGTTGCCGGAGATCCACGAAGCGGCTCCCGCCGAAGCGGGCCAGGGCGGCTGCCACCTGGTCTGCCGGCTGTTGAACGCGGTTGAGATCGACGAGGACCAGGGCCGGCCGACCGTCGACCGGACTCCGGCCGGTGAGCGGAGCATCGATGGTCGATCCGGTGGCCGGCACCAGCAGCAACGACGGGGATCTTCCACTGCCGCCAGCCGCCAACTGGTCGAGAATGATCGCGTCGACCTCGGCCCACGGCACCAGCCGGTTGAGCCCGGCGACCCGGAGGTTCAGCCCGGCTGCTCCGATGTGGAACCGGAACGGCCGGAGTCGGTCGGCGACGAGCACGCCGACCGTCAGCAGCACGAGGCCGGCGAGAACCCACATCAGGGCCGGAGCGGGAACAAGACTCCGCAGCACGACCGCACCGAGCGTCACGAAGATGAGGGGATTCACCAGCGGCGAGCGGCTTCTGCGCAGCTTCATGCCGATACCTCGATCTGTTGGGGTCAGCCGTGAGTAGCATGCCACGACCGCACCAGCGATCCGCCGCCGTGATCAACCAGGCTCCCGCCCGAGACGTCCTCGCCGTCGGCTGGTGCAGGGCGGTAATGGTCGTGGCCTCGGCCCTGGCTTCTCTCTCGGATCAGGCGGTGCCGAAGTCGGGCACAATGATCGAGCCGTCCGTCGCCAGGGGAAATCCGGGGTTCCAGGCGATCTCCCAGGAGTGCCCGTCCGGGTCGGCGAAGTAGCCCGCGTACCCGCCGTAGGAGGTCTCGCGCGCCGGTTGGGTGACCACCGCCCCGGCCTCGGCCGCTGCGGCCAGCACCTGATCCACCTCATCGCGTTCGCGTACGTTGTGCGCCAGGGCGATCCCGCCGAATCCACCGGTGGCGCGGGCGTCGACACCGGCGTCCGTCGCCAGCGACTCCCGAGCCCAGAGCACGACGGCGAGCCCGCCGGCCTGGAAGAACACCGTCTGCTCGACCTCCTGGCCCCGCCAGCCGATCCGTTCGTAGAACGTACGGGACCGGGCGAGGTCGGTCACCCCGAGCGTGATCAGGCTGATGCGCTGCTCCATCCCGGCAACCTAACCCGTCACGCCGGGGGCGTAGAGATACACCCGTCCGTTGCCGCCGAAGCCTCGAACAGGGTGTATAAGTATTATCTGAGGAGGTCTGGTAATGCTTATATCGGCGTCTGTCTGGCAGGCCCTGATCGACGCCGGGGTCGCGCTCGTGCCGCACGGCAGTGATCGTGTGGAGCTGGCCTATGCCGACGCCCGTGCCACCCTGGCCGTCGTCGCATCCCCGACGCCGCTGAGCCCCAGCGACATCGTCGCCGTTGCGGGCCGCTATCCGGAACCCTGTCTGATCATCGTTCCGGCCGCCACATCCGCCGCCCGAGAAGCCGTCGAGGCGACCGGCGGATCATGGTTGGTCGACAGCGGGCAGCATGTCGCCGGGGTGCTGCACATCGACGGCACCCGGATCGTGTTGCGGCCTCCAGCGCCGGCGGCCACCCGACCCACCAGGCGTGGCCGGGTGCCGTGGGGTGCCTTCACCCTGGTCCGCCGGATGATCCAGCAACCACACGCCACCCAACGCGAGTTGGCCGCGCTCGCCGGAGTCTCCCAGCCGCGTGTCTCACAGGTGCTGACCGCGCTCGCCGACATCGATGTCGTGCGGCGTGCCCAGGACGGGTGGACGTTGCAGAACGTCGATGCCGCGATCGACTGGTGGCTGTCGAGCTACCCGGGGCCAGGTGGGATCACCACCTACTGGTTTGGCCTCCGCGCAGTCGTCGAACAGGCCGCCAGAGTCGCCAGCATTCTCGCGGCTGCCGGGGTACAACCCGTCGCGGTCTCCGGCGACGTGGCCGCCGATCTCCTCGCCCCCTGGCGGGCGCCGGCCCGTGCCGTCGTCTACGCCGCCGACGGGGCGGACCTTGCCGAAGCCGACTTGGTACCCGCCGGGCCGGAGGAGGCGACCATCGAGTTGACGGTGCCGCACGATCCGGGGCTCTGGCCGACCGCCTCTCAGACGCGGGGCAACGCGCTGCCGCTCGCGGACCCGCTCCAGATCCTGTGGGACGTCATGCGGGCCCCCGGTGCAGACAGCGAAGAAGCCGCGGAACGGGTACGGCAGGTGCTGCGCCGCCGTCACGAGCAGGAACGCGCGGCATGACCGACCCGGCAGAAGCAAGCCCCGTCTTCGTGACATCGACCAGCCGGGCCGCCGACGCCGGTTTCCGTACGCTCGCCGATCTGGCGGAGATCGCCGCCGCCCTCGGTGTGGACTACCGGATCGTCGGCGGCCACATGGTCACCCTGCTCGTTGCGCTCCACGACGTCACCGAGCAGGTGCCGCTGCGGGAGACGGCCGATGCCGACTTCGCGGCGCTGCCGACCGTGATTTCCGACCCCCGTCTGCCGGCCGCACTGCTCGACCGTGGCTATCGACCTAGCGAAGCCGCCAACCGGTTTGCCCGGGAGGTCACGGACGCCCACGGCGGCCTCAGACTCGTCATCGACATCCTGGCGCCCTCGTATCGTGGCGCGTTGGTGCCCAATCAGCGTCACGGTGAACTCGTGGTCGACGAGGTGCCGGGGCTCGTGCTTGCCCTGCACCGTCCTCCCGAGGTGCTGAAGGTCAAAGTTCGCCTGACCAGTGCTGGAGAGCTGAACGTGCGGCTTGCGCTTCCCGACGTGACATCCGCGCTGTGTCTCAAAGCGCTTGCTTATCGCGGCCGCTTCGCCGCGAAGGACGCGATCGACCTCTGGCGACTTCTGCATGCGGCCCACGCGTCCGGGCTAAACGCTACGGACTGGCCGAGTAGCGCTACCGGACGCCAAGCCGCCGAGATACTGCATCGCTTCTTCGGTACCCCCGGTGCTGCGGGACTCAACCAGATGTCCGCGCGTGCCGCCGACCGCACCCGTATGCCGGCGCTGGTCCGCCATATTGTCCGAGCGGTCTGACCATCCATCGTCGCGACGGCGTGGGCGGCGATGGCAAGATCGGCGGGCTGAGAACTAGCCGAGTGGGACCTGGACGGCGACGTTGTGCTTGGGGTAGTACGACGCGAACTGCTCCGCACCGTACTTGTCGCGGAACATCGTCACGACGTGGTCGACCCGGTCGGCGTCGGTGATCGGGGTGGCGCTCGAACTCAACGCCGAGCCGTTGGCAGCTAGCTGGACCATCGGCGTCTGCCGGACGTTCTTGTACCACTCGCTGTCCGAGCCGGTCACCGGGACCAGGAAGACGCTGTCCTCGTCCAGCACGAACCAGACCGGGCGTGAGATCTGCCGCCCGGTCTTCCGGCCGGTCACGGTCAGCTCGACCTCGCGTACGCCCTGAAGCGCGTCACCGATCGCGTTGGTCATGACGTCCTCCGACAGCTTTCCGGCCGATGTCCTCTCCGCCAGGCTATGGACCCGCGCGGGCGCTCGCCGCGGCTTCCGGCACCTTCACCGGTACGGGAAGTGTCCGGCCACCCGGCGACGGCGCCGGCGACCGGTCGGACATCGGACGTAGGTCGGCGCAGACAGAAACTCCCGATGCCGCGACCGCGGCACCGGGAGTCTCAGCTCAGTCAGGCGTCGGTCAGCTCAGCGGCGCGCCGCCGGGCTGCACGACGTTGTTCACCGTCAACTTGTACGGCGCGTACTGCGTCACCTGCTCGGTCGGCTCGTCGTAGGCGACGATGGCGACCACCTTGGGGAAGGTCTTCAAGATCGCCGTCTGGGCCACGTTGAGGGTGAAGTCCGACTTGCCGTCGACCTCGAACTGCCAGGCCCGGTTGGTCTTCTCGTCGATGCCGACGAACCGGACGTTCCAGTTCGCCACCGGGGTCGGGTAGATCTCGGAGGGCGAGTCGAACGGGGCGAGGCTCGACCCGTCGCTGACCAGCGTGCCGCCGACGGTGATGTCGTCGACCAGCAGGCCACCCTCGTTGACGCCACCGTCGCTGACGTACCGGAAGCTGAGCAGCACGCTCTTGCCGGCGTATGCCGACAGGTCGAACGTGTGCGGCTCGAAGCCGGCGGTGGTGCCGTTCAGCGCCGGGCCGAACGGACCGGCGACGGTCTTGTCACCCGCGATGGCGGTGTAGCTCTTGCCACCGTCGGTGGAGACGCTGACGTAGCCGAAGTCGTAGCCGGCCTCGGCGCCGTACTTCGCGAGGAAGGCCAGCGTCGGGTTGGCGGCCGGCACCGTCACCGGGGTAACGGCGGCGACGTCGAGGCTGTTGCCGTTGCCGGACCAGAGCACCGAGTTGCCCGGGCGGTCCGGGTCGTCGGTCACCGTCTTCCAGGCCAGCGGGATCGCCGGCAGCGTCTTCGCCCCCTGGAACTTGACCGAACCCAGCTCGTTCCGGCTCAGCGGCGTGCCGTTCGCTTTCCGCAACTGGACGTAGTCGGCGCCGTTCGGTGCCGCGCCCGGGGTCGCGTACGAGGCCGGGTTGGCCAGGTTCACCGTGGCGTTGAGGCTGGGCGTGGTGACCCGGCGCTTGTCGACGCCGAGCATGACGCCGGATACCGAGTTCCCGACGATCCGGTCGACCAGGTTCATCGTCTGGTAGTCGTGGATCACGTCGTACATATCCTTGACGCCCTTAATCTTGAGCGCCGCGTCGAGGCTGGCCAGACCCTGCAGATCGCCGTCGCGGTGCAGCCGCGAGATGAAGTCCAGGCCGTACCGGTCGTAGAGGAACAACGACAACGAGTACGCGTTGCCGTAGTCGGCGAGTACGGCGCTCGGGTTGCCCCCCTCGTTCCAGAGGTTGATCGAGTTCTCCGGGCCACCGCAGTCCCGCGGGTTGGTGTTGTAGTCCGTCTGGACGATACCGAAGCCCTGGAAGCAGTAGATGTGACTGTCCGTGCCGGGCTGGTCGACCCGGGCCCGGGCGTCGACGTAGCCGCCGAGCGTCTGGGCGAAGTCGGAAAGCCCCTCGTTGAGCCAGACGCTCTCGAACGGGTCGGTGTAGTAGTGCGCCAGGTGCTGCCACTCGTGGATGAAGGTGCCCTCGTACAGGCTGGGGCGGGCCGGCCGGCTGGTGCACAGGTCGTTGGTCGGCTCGTTCGGCGGGTTCGCACCGGTACGGTGCGCCCAGTCGAACGCGTCGATCGTCATGATGTTGCGGTCGAGCAGCTCGTTGAAGAGCGAGAAGTGGAACCCGGCGATGTAGGTCGGCGCGGCCGGGAAGTCGTAGAAGTTGTCATCCCGTACGTTGTCGACGAGCGTGACCGTCCGGTTGCCGGCACCGGTGAAGTCGCCGTCGAGGGCGGCGTTGCTGCCGTCCCGGTCCGGCGGGGTGCTGAACGCCGCCGTCGATTTCGGGTACATGTTGCTGTCGAACTCGTTGACCAGGTGCGCGACCTGCGCGTCCGTGACCACCGTCGAGTTCGGAATCTGCCGGCGGCAGTCACCCACCGGGAACTCGGTGTCGTTGGCGACCCAGACCTCGATGTTGTCGCCCACACCACGCAGCGTGTAGGGCTTGAAGTAGATCACGCCGAGGTAGTCGTCGAGTGCGAGCCACTGGCGTACGGTCCCGACCGGCGGCGTCTCGGCGGCGGCCTGTGCCTGCCGGGCCTGCGCGCGAGGCTGATACTGGGTGGGCGCCTCGACGGGCTTCCCGTTCAGGGTGAAGTCTTTCCGGGTGAGCTCGCGGACGTCGGTCGCGGCCACGGTGGCCGGCACTGGAGCGGGCTGCGCCGCCGCGGCCGGAGCGGCCGACGCGGTGGCTGGCTGGCTGACGACGTAGAGTAACGGTAGGACGATGGCGCTGGCTGCTATCCCCGCAAAGCGGCGTCGTGCCACGGAACCTCCTCCTAGCTGGAAGACCCGCCCGGCTCCTGGGCGACCCAGGTGCCCCGGATCTACGCACGCTGATCGAGCGCCCTCGTATCTTTTGCACAAGACCATCGATCAAGCAAGCCTTGACGCGACAGTCCACTAACGACGGAGGCGAAGTACGCCCGTGCCGCCGCACCGAGCGGCGCGGCGGCACGGACCGTACCGATCAGCTCAGCCGCAGTTGCCCCAGCTGAGCCGGCCAGCGCTCTGCCACATGGTGAAGTACAGGACGTTGCCCCGGTACATCACGCACTTGTCCCGGGCGGAGCGTTGGATCGCGGCGTAGTACTTGTAGTTTCCGGGGTCGCCAACCCAGGAGCCGCCCTCCACCCGGAGCTCGGCCTTGACCCCGGTCGTGCTGCCGACCATCACCCGCTTGAGGGTGGCGACACAGTTGTACGCAGTGGCGCTGTTGTACATCAGGTAGACGTCGCCCACCTTGGTGCCATCCGACGCGGTGATCGACCGGTGGCCATCACTGACATGGGCCCACGAGCCACCGAAGTCGTTGTTGCATGCCTGCGCCGCAGTGAACGGATTCGTCGCAGCCTGTGCCGGCGAAGCGAGCGTCATCGCCGCAACAGTCGCGGAGAGAATCGAGATGGCCAGCCGTCGCGCTAATCCGCGCACACAATCCCCCAAATGCTCCGGCGCGAAGATCGCGCACATGAGCCGCCATAGTGCCACATAGGACAATGGTCAAGATTCGGGGCAGCGGCCCCACCGCCACCCGGATCCGACGCTTTCGGGCGTGAGCAGGGCGCCGTCTGGTGGCGGAGACGGCCACCAGACAGCCCCACGCGAACTAGGCGGCGATGGCGCGGGCTGCGGCGTACACGTCGGCGGGCAGCGGATGCGTCAGCTCCCACACGATGCGCATGGGCCGGTCGCCGGTGTGCGAGCGGTACGTCATCGGCCCGGCGTACAGGTATGGCGGCACGCCCAGGTCGCGCTCGGCGACCTTCGTCTCCCGGACGAACAGGTGCACCGTCGACCCCCGTTTCGCATGGTTGATGTAGCGCTGGCCGGTAGGTGAGGCCGACGACGTCGTACTCTGCGACTCCCACTGGAACAGCGTCTCGGTGACCGCCCGGTCCGCGTACATCGTGGTCGGGGAGTAATGCTGCTCCGATTTGACCAGGGTGACGAAGAAGATGTCCGCCTGCTCGGACTCCAACCACTTCACCCCCTCGCGCAGCGACCCCGGATTCGGCATGCCGAACGCTGCACAAGCCTCGTTGCGGCTGTACTGGGCGTGCACCCGAAGCGGCACCTGGCCCAGCCTGACCGGCTCGGTGACCCGGTGGATCCGCTCCCGTAGCACCTCCGCAACCTGCCGCAGCTCGGTGCACCGGTTTGGCTCAGCCCAGAGCCGCGCCAGCCGTTCGTCTCGTTGAGTCAGCGGCACGGTTGGCCCCCACAGGCTGAAGTGCAGCATGTCCAGCAGCCGCCCATCGGGCACTGGCTCGCCGGCCGCCACCTGCTCCCAAAGCGCCAACCGGTCGAGATCGTCGGTGTGCAGCATCCGGCCGATCGCTCGCCCCAACTCCCGCTCGTCCGCCCCTGGTGTGGATCTTTCCACCCCGGCGAGCCGGCGTAGCCCGGTCCAGCCGCCCAGCGTCGCGGACCGGAATACGTCCTCGATCTCCAGGCCGGTGTCCCGCAGGAACTCTGCAAGAGTCACGTCACCGAGCTGCCGTAGGTCGGCCACCATGCTGTTCTTCGAGGACGGGACCGCCCGGTCCAGGTTGCGGAGCACGACCTCCTTGGCGACCCGGTCCAGCTCGATGTGGCACCCACTCGGCAGCGTCGGGAAGTCCTGCGCGACCGCGTCGTACACCTGGCGGCGGCTGACCCCGGTCAGCGCCCGCCAGCGAAGGTCGAACCGGAAGTTGGCGTGCTGCCCGCCGATGAAGTCGAGCACCGTCAGGCAGGGCTTGTCGTCATCCAGGCGCAGGCCACGGCCGAGCTGCTGAAGGAAGATCGTGGCGCTCTCGGTGGGCCGCAGCATCAGGATCGTGTCGACCATCGGCAGGTCGACACCCTCGTTGAACAGGTCGACGGTGAACAGCACCCGGAGCTTGCCGGCCTTGAAGTCTTGAATCAGGGCACGCTGTGCCGGCCGGTCGACCTCCGAGGTCACCGCCGCCGACGGTACGCCGTGTTGGGTGAACCAGTCCGCCATGAATGCGGCGTGCCCGATGCTCACGCAGAACCCCAGCGCCCGCATCCGCCCTGCGTCGACAATGTCCCGCACCGCGCGCAGCACCAACCGTGCCCGTGCCTCGTTGCCGGTGTAGACGCCCTCCAACTCCGCCCGGTCGTAGCCCTGCCCGCGCTTCCACCCCAGCTGGGACAGGTCCACGTCGTCGTGCAGCCCGAAGTAGTGGAACGGTGCCAGCAACTGTCGGTCGAGGGCCTCCCGCAGGTGCAGCTCCACGGCCGCCCGGCCATCGAACCACCGCCGCACATCGCCGCCGTCGGCCCGATCGGGCGTCGCGGTCAGCGCCAGAAGTACGCGCGGCCGCAGCCGGTTGAGCAGCTGGCTGTACGTCCTCGCCTCGGCGTGGTGGAACTCGTCCACGATCACCATGTCGAATGCGTCGGGCTCGATCTCCTGGCGGTGCAGCGACTGAATCGAGGCGAACACGTGCCGCCACTTGCTCGGCCGTTCACCGGCCACCAGGGTCTCGCCGAAGCTGCCGTCCCCCATCACCTGCCGGAAGGTCGACCGGCTCTGCCGCAGGATTTGTTCCTGATGCGCGACGAACAGCAGCGAGTCGACCTGTCCGGTCTTGTAGAGCTGGCGGTAGTCCAGGGCCGCTACCACCGTCTTGCCGGTGCCGGTGGCCATCACCACCAGATTCCGCCAGCGGCCGTGCACCTCCCGCTCGGCGGCCAGGTCGTCTAGGACCTCCCGCTGGTAGCCGTACGGCCGCACTTCCAGGTTCGAGATCTCGGTGTATCCCTGGTCCCCGCGTTCCCCGCCCAGCGCCGCGTCTAGCCGGTCGGCGTCCCTGCTGGGGTCGTAACTTTCGAACGCCGGATCGTTCCAGTAGTCCTCGAACGTGGCGGTGAACGTGTCGATGACGTGCGGCTGCTCGACGTTCGAGATGCGGACGTTCCACTCCAGCCCGTCGACCAGCGCTGCCTTCGACAGATTCGAGGAACCGACGTACGCGGTGGTCATGGCGTTGTTGCGGCGAAACAGCCAGGCCTTTGCGTGTAGGCGGGTGGTCCTGGTCTCGTAGGAGACCTTGATCTCGGCACCCAGCTCGGCAAGGCGGTCGAGGGCGCGTTGGTCGGTGGCGCCGAGGTAGGTGGTGGTGATGACGCGCAGGCGCCGACCTCGGCGGATCAAATCGCAGATGGCAGGTTCGATGAGCCGCAGGCCGTACCACTTGATGAACGCACAAAGCAGGTCAACGGAGTCGGCCGAGGCCAGCTCGTACGCGATCTCGTGGCCGATACGTGGCTGATGACGCCCGTTGACAAGTAGCGCGCCGGCCGAGAGTGGAGTAGAAGGGCGGATTGGAAAAGAAGGTCCGGCGGGCGGTGTCGGCGGCGTCGCGATGGCGTGCAGTAGGTGCTCAGCGTCAGTAATCTGATCATCGGCCCCAACCGCAGCGGGGTCGATGGCTGCGATGCCCGCGGTGATCCGATTTGTCAGCTCGATTTGACGCGCAAGCTGGTCATGGCTACTCGGCACGGCTTTGAGCGCGCGGTGGGCGAGCGCGGCCACGTGACGAGCCAGAACGGTCGGTGCATCGGCCGGGTCAAGCTTGCCCTGTTGGATCAGAGCGGAATCGATCTGACGAAGCCGGGCCGAGAGCTCACGCGTGAAAACGTGCTCGTAGATGCCATGGTCAAGATCCGCCACGTAACGAGCTAACCAGGAGTCGGGCTGTCCGCGCTGCCCCTGGCTAGCTTGGGCCCGCGCTACGAGTGGTGGGCAAGCCCATCCGTCCGATTGATGGGACCTCGTCTGATGATGACCGGCGGGCGGAACCTTCAGTTGTCATCAGGGCCATATTGAGGGATCTCTGTTCGCTGCGGTTACGGCATCGTGCGAAGAGCCGTCACGATCGCGGGACGTGCGGCAGCTTCAGGGAAAGGGTGCTGATGGCGGAGAGTCCAGATACAGGTGCAAGCTGGCGCACGCGCTGGGCAGATCGGGAGAACGCCAAGCGGCAGAATGCCCACCGGACGGCAGCTGACGCTTGGGGCCGGCGGAACAACGATCTCTCAAGCATGCGCGCGGCAGCAGCGAACTTCAGGGGGCTAGCGCACGTACCAGCGGGTGTTTTCGTTGATCTTCGCCGAGGTGAGGTGGTTTATCACACCGTCCCCGCCGCGCAGATGATCGAGGCGCCAGGGTTCACCTCCTTGCCGGGGGTCACGCCTGACCTAGTCACAGTCCCGGCCGAGGGTCTCGGACGTCCGTTGCCGCAGGGTTTCAATACGATTGACGCTGGCACCGTTGTGCTGACGGACCGTCGGGTGATCTTTCTTGGTGCCAGAGGCAAACGCGAATGGGCCTACGCCAAGCTGGCCGGGTTGCTACATGACCGCAGCTCGCCCTACTCGCTCATGCACGTCGTCAACCGACAGCGGATCTCCGGGCTTTATCTTCCATCCGCTAGCGCGCCTGGCTTTCGCTTCAACCTGGCGCTGGCTCTGGCCGACGCTCGTGAGCAACGGCCTCTCTTGATTGCCCACCTCGATGGATTGCTTGCACAACACCGGGGCGCGCAGCCCGTGCCGCCCGCGCTCGCTACTCCGGCCAATGCCCCGGCGACAGCACGTGTTCCGGGCGGAAGAGCGAGCATCGTGGCGACGCTCCTATTCGCGCTTTGCGCCTTCGGTGGAGTGCTTCAGGCCATCGGCGCCTCCTCCTCGCCGACGTCGCCGACGTCGCTGGCGGCGAGCGCTCGGGTCGATGGCCTGCCGGTGCCCAGTGTGAGCGCAGATAGAACAGCGAGCTCGGCGGCTCCGGCGCCCACTCCCTCGACGTTAGCGCCGCCGACCAAGGCGTCGCCGTCGCCGTCACCGACCAAGGCTTCGGCAACGCCGACCAAGGCTTCGGCAACGCCGACCAAGGCTTCGGCAACGCCGACCAAGGCTTCGGCGGTACCGACCAAGGCCGCGGTGAAGCCGCCGCCGACCCAGAGTCCAACACCAAAGCCGAAGCCGAAGCCGACGACGGCGTCGCCAGCGCCCAAGCAGGCCGATCTCTGTGGTGCTCCACAGAACCCGTACGGCTACAACTTCTGCGGTGGCTCATACATCTACTCGCCGGCCTCCGGCGTCTGCTCGTACTTCGAGTGCATTGGCAATTTCTCTAACGGAAAGGGCTACATGATTCAGTGCAACGACGGCATGGTCAGCATGTCCGGAGGGCGATCTGGGTCCTGCTCACATCACGGTGGCAACCGACGCGCTGTTTACAAGTAGCCATGGGCGTGGACGTCCGATAGCTACCCGTCAACGACGGGTAGCGTGGCGGGAGCGTAAGCGGCCCAAAGCTGGGCCACGACCGGCTCCCAGCGCGGTTCGGTCCGCAGCGGCGTGACAACAACGCCCGCATCCCGGAGGGTCTGTAGGTGTCGGTCGTAGCTTGGGTGGGCGGCGAGCTGATCCTTGACGCTTGGAAATGCGTGGACCGGGATGTCGGCGCCGAGTGCCTCATTGAGGATGCCGAGCGCGAGTGTGTCGTTGATCCCCTGCGCCCACTTGTTGATGACGTTGAACGTGGCAGGCACGACGGCGACGGCGGTCGCGGGCGGATGTGGCTCGGGATCACCAGGCATCCGCCACTCGACTCGGACCGGGTAGCCAGTCTGCTGCGTGAGGGCTTCCCGGTCGATCCAGGTGGCGGCAGTGGGCGTGGTGGTGAGGCAGACGGTCCAGCCGTCTTGCTGAAGCCGGCCGATCAGCTCGCTGATCCGCAGTACCGGTGGTGCGGCGCAGGCGACCAGTGTGAGCACCTTGCGGTCCGTCATGCCAGCAGCCCGGCGCTTCGCCAGCGGTCGTAGCCCGGGTGTCACTGCTCGGCGCTCCTCGGCTAACAGGTCGAGCAGCAGCGTGCGGGCCTGGATGTTGGCGTGCACCACCTCGGCGGCGATCCGCTCGGCTTCGAGGAGGTACAGCACCGACACTGATCTGTCGTTGGACGAGATCATGACGGCTTCCGCCAAGTCCACGTGGACCTGTGCTCGGCCTCCGACCAGTACCGCCGGCATAGCGAGGTGTCGAGCCAGGTGCCCAGCTCAATGGCCCGGCTTGCCCTGACAGCACCGCCGCAGTGACGTTGGCCGGGTGTCTGATCGGCGGGGTCCTCGCGGTGTGGCGTATGCGCTGCTCGGGGTCCCGGCCATCGCGGTCGCGGAGTGGGCCGTTGACGCGCCGCAGCGGCCTTGGTCATGACGGCATTGGCCCGCCTGTCATCGGCGCATCGCGTACGAAGACGTCGAAGATCGGCGCGTCTTCCCAAGCGGGGCGGAGCTGGGTGATCCTCTGCCAGCCCCACGACATGTACGCCGACTGAGCGGGCGCGTTGTCGGGACGGGTGAGAAGAGTCATCCGTGGCTCGGGCCGACTGCCGATTAGCTCATCGTGCAGCGCTCGCGCGATTCCCTGGCGCTGCCGATCCGGACGTACGAGCAACTCGCTCAGGGCGAAGGTTCGATGACCGTCCTCGTTGGTGAAACCTGGGGGGATACTGCCCTGGATGCCTTCCCACCAGCGAGTCTTCTCGGGCAACGGGAATCCGTAGGCATAGCCGACCAGGCGTCCGTCGACCTGAGCGGTGACCAACGTCCAGCCGGGAACGTTCATGTGCCCGGCAATCTGGCGGCGATAGCGGTCTTCGTTGTAGAACGCTCCGTCTGCCGCATGGGCGTCGAGATAGACCTCGATCAAGTCGCCGATCAAAACGAATGCCGTTTCGGCGTTGTACTGCCTCAGCATCCGGTCGTCGCTCATCTCTGGAATGCCCTGCCGTGTGCGTCAACAAACTCGCGGGCCGAAGCAGAGCGCTCGCGATCCAGGCGCGACTTGACCTGAGCGAAATGCCGCATAGTCCGCCCTGAGCTGATTGCCCTTACTTCTGGCAGTGCCCGCAGCCCCGTCTGCGCCGCCGAGTGGATGTCGCCGCATCGGTACTCGGCCTCGGCAAGCCGGACGGTGTAGTACACCTGGTTGCGGCGGTGGCCGGCCCGCGGGCCGCTGCTGATCGCCCGGAATGACTCCGCAGCACGCGCCGGCCTGCCGAGAGCGAGGTATGACAGCCCCTGGATGCCGGTCAGCTCCTGGGCGGTAACGAACTGAAGAAACGGTAGGTCGTCCTCGTGCGGGCCATGATCGAATTCGTGACGCGCCTTTGTCATCTCCCGGTCGAAGCCGCCCACGTCGTTCAGCTGTGCGTAGGCATGGGCTGTCCGTAACCGCAACAACGTCCTCAGCCGGGCGGTCGCCCAACCTCTGGAGGCGCGCAGTGCGGCTTCGGCGCAGTGCAGTGACTCGGATGGGTGATCTTCGCGGACCAGCAGCGACAGACAAGCCAGTGCGCGGACCTCCTCGCGTGGGTCGTCCGCGATCCTGGCTCGAGTGATGGCGTCATTCAGGTACGGACGTGCTTGCTGGCGGCGTTCTCCGTCTATCGCTAGCCAAGCAACCTGATTGGCGAGGTCGGCCAACGCGGACTGAAGGGCCTCGCCGAGCCCTGGGCTGTATTGCGATCTGGCTGCCCAGGTAGAGAGGCGGGTGTGGACGCCCATCGCCACATCACACAACTCATCTGCTCCGAGTGCGGCGTCGGCCTGCCTGAATCGTTCGACCAGCGAGCTCGCGAGACGAACATGTTCCATGCCGACGACTTCGGCCTTTCGGTCAGCCAACATCAACGCGTCGAACAGGCTGTTTCCCCCGAAGCCGGCGAGAGCAGCCAGCGCTGTGAACTGGCGACGGTCCGTGGTGCCACCTCCTTCATGGGCAGTCGCCTTCAGGGTAGTTGGCGACCCGCCCGAGAGACCGATTCCTTGAGGTGCACCGGCCAGAAGATCGACTGCGATCTGCTGTGTCCGATTCGTCGGCGTTCTTGAGGGCAGGCTGAACCAGAGCTGAGACTCGGGGATCTTCAGTAGTGTCGCCCAGTGCGTGAGCCGGTCCAGGTGCACGAGCGGCGGGCCGTTCTCCACCCGGCTCAACTGCGCCTGCGTGATCCCCAGCCAGCCCGCCACCACGGTTTGCGGCAGCGGGCTCCGCCCGTGGTACGGGTGGTTCCGGTAAGCCCGGATCACTCGCCCGAGGTGCCGATCCGCGAGCGCCTGGCGTACCGGCTTGTGCTCCCAGAAGGAGGCTGGCACGACCGGCGGCGTGCCCAGGCGGTCGCGTGAGGCGGCCTGACAGGGCGTGCAGCGTCCGCTGTCGTTGTCGCGCGCCAGGCGTCCGCCGCAGCGGGGGCAGTTCGCACGTGTCACCGGCAACCTCGCCATTCGCGGGGGCTGTGTCGATGGTGCTCAGTCGAGCCTATCCATTCAAACCGTTCTGCGGGCTCGCGGTATACGCGCCACGCATATCGACGATTCTCGCAGTGTCATGCGGTCGGCGGCCGGTCCTGCGCAGCCTGCAGGCAAGGCAACGCCCCGCTGACGGAAGGAGCAGGATGCTCACCATCGACCGGGTCAGCACCGGCCGGGCGCTCGTCTCCGATGAGCTGTTCGCCCAGCTGACCGCCCGCATCGCCCGTAACCACCCCGAGCTGGCCGCCGAACTCCCGGGCAGGATCATGGACCAGGCGCTCGCCTTCCTTGCCGCCTGCGCCACGGCCACCGAGCCGCTCGGTCCGAGCGACCTGGTGGACATCGGCTGGCACGCGTTCCTCCTGCACACCCGGGAGTAAGCCAACTTCTGCCAGCGCATCGCCGGCCGGTTCATCCATCATCAGCCAGACCCGCCGTCGGAGGAAGGTGGACGCATGGAGCCCGAACCGCTCGGCGTGCCGATCTCGCGGGCGGTCGCCGCGATCACCGCTGCGGGCTTCACCGTCGACCAGGAGCTGTGGGCCGGCACGACGGCGGATTGCAACCAGTGCCACGCCGGCTGTCACGACAGCCCTACCAGGTGACACCTCCGGCGGTGGTCCCGGCATACGCTGGCCGGGACCACCGTCCGGAAGGCTCTCGATGCCGCTTCGCCGCCACTGGGACGAACTTCCCACCTCGCTGCGTCGCGAGGTCGAGCGGCGTACCGGCGTAATCGTCCGGGCTGACTCTGTCCCCGAGGGTGCGGCCTGCGAAGTTGCCGTCACTCTGCAGACCCCGACCGGTCGGGTCTTCTGTAAGGGCGGGCGGGCCGAGAGCAGGCAAGGCTGGCTTTACCGCCGGGAGGCCCGCATCAACCCGTGGCTGCCCGAGGAGGCTCCGCGCCTACGGTGGGCCGTGGAGCACGGCGGCTGGCTGTTGCTCGGCTTCGACCACGTGCCCGGCCGTCATCCTTGCCTGGAACCCGGCTCCCCGGACCTGAAGCTGGTCGCCGACCTGTTGGCGACCCTGGCCCGGGAGCTGACGCCCTGCCCGCCCATCGACGTGCAGCCGTTCACCGAACGATGGCGTGGGCTCATCGCCCCCGAATTGGTCGACGGCGACACCCTGCTGCACACCGACATGACGCCCCGCAACTTCCTCCTCGGCGACCGGCTTCGCCTCGTGGACTGGTCCGCCCCCTGTCGGGGTGCCGCCTGGATCGACACCGCATTCATGCTGGTCCGGCTCGTCCGCGCCGGGCACGATCCTGCGGCCGCCGAGCAGTGGGCCGCCGAGGTGCCCGCCTTCGCCCAAGCGGACGATGAGGCGGTCACCGCGTTCACCGACGCCCTCGTCCGCCTCTGGGATCGGGCGCAGCGCACCTCGCCGGCACCGCATCGTGGACCGCTGCTCGACGCCGCTCGCCGCTGGCGAGCCCATCGCCTGAGCCGACGTCGGCCCGCTGGCTAGCGTCACCGTGCGTATGCGGAACGCGTATGGCGGTGAGGATCAACGCGGCATATCTACACCCGCCTTCGAGATCGACAGTGGACGCACGGCCCGGGGCGGGTGCTGGCTCCGGTGACGGTTCGACCCGAACGATCCGTCGCCGCTCCCGCCCGCTCCGGTGCCGCTCCACCCGTCCATCGCACCGGAGGCGTTCACCCATGTCCGCGGTACTCGCCGACTTTCCCGTCCTCACCCCGGTCACCGACGAGGACCTGGCCCTCGCCGTGCGGGCCGTCCGCGTCCACGCGCCGGAGCCTTGGCCGCACAGTCTGCTCTGCCGCAGCGAACGTGTCTTGTACCCATGTCGCCTGGCCCGCTGGGGCCATGCCACCCTCGAAGCCGCCGGCCTCACTGCGGAACAGCTCACCGAGGAGAGCGCGGCCACGGGTCGGGCGCGATGACCGAGCCGGAGGTACGCGAGGCGGTCGGCCGCTGGCTGAGCCTGGTGGCGGCGGACACGGAGCTGTCCCCGTACCTGATCGGAGTGGACTGGGATCGGCTGAAGGCGCACCTGGCCCGATCGCTGACCAGCGGGACCGGCGGTGAGGCCGAGATCCCGCGCCTGGGCTGGTCGGAGGCGCAGCATCGGCGCGCGGTCGACTACCTGACCGGCATCCTGGAAACGCAAGCCACCGTGAGCGCCGCCAGCTTCTGGGAGGCGGTCGAGGACCGCTGCGCGGGGCTGCTGCCGGAGCGTGAGGCACCCCTGCTCCAAGCCGCGCTGCACCAGCTCGCGAGCAGAGCCGACGACCGCCCCAACCGGCTCGCGCTGCTGGCGGTGCTCGGCCGCGCGTACCGTCGCTATGGCCTGCACCCGGCGCACGCCGCCGTTATCGGCGAGGCGTTGCGGGCAAGCGTCCCGTGGCGGCTGGTCGAGCGGGCCGGCGGGCGGATGGGTGACGGCCCGGCCTGGTGGCCGGCAGAGGTGGTCGGCCACGACCGGGCCTGCGACGGCGTGGCCATCCTGACGGTACGGCCGTGGCGGCGGCTGCCGTACCAGTCGGGCCAGGCGGTGCCGGTGTGCACGCCGCGCCGGCCCGGCCTGTGGCGCTGGCTCTGCCCGGCGAACGCGCCGCGCCCGGACGGCACCGTCGAGCTGCACGTCCGCGCGGTCCCCGACGGCGCCGTCTCCACCAGCCTGGTCCATGAGGTACGCCCCGGCGAGCTGCTGCACCTCGGCCCACCCGTCGACATAGGGCTGAGCCTGGTCGACGGTGACCTGCTGCTGGTGGCCGGCGGCACCGGGCTGGCGCCGCTGCGTGCCCTGGTCGAGCAGGTCGCCGCCGACCCGGACGTCCGGCGGGTGACCCCTGGTCGTCGGGGCCCGCTCGGTGGAGAGCCTGTACGACGCGGTCACCCTCGACAAGTTGCGCCACGACTGGCTGACGATCGTGCCGACGTTCTCACACGATGCCCTGGCCGAGCCGGGGGAGCGGGGCGACGCGCTCACCGTCGCCCTCAATCACCTGCGCCCCGACCAGGCCGTGTACGTGTGCGGGCCGCCCGCGATGCTGGCCGGGTCGCGGCTGCGGCTGCTCGCCGCTGGGGTGCCCGCCGAGCGGATCCACCTGCCGGGACGGATCCCGTGGCGATGACCGTCTACCGCAGCCGCAACGCCCTGACCGGCCCGCTCACCCCCGACCAACTCGCCGAGGTCGACCTGCCCTGGACCCGGTACGGCCGACGTGGCTACCAGACCGCCGAGGTCGACGCGCTGCTGCACCGGCTCGTCTTCGAGCTGGCCGACCGGGAGCGCCGCGTCGCCGAGTGCCGTGCCGAGAACCAGCGCATCAAGAAAGCGCTACGCACCTGGCAGTCCGACCAGGCAAACGCACGCGCCGACGCCCGGGCAGCGGCCGATGCTATGGCGTGATCGTCGCTCCAGCGCTGCGGCCGTCAGCGCAACGACGACGTGTGGGACGGACGGTGCCGGAAGCCTCCGGGCATGCCCGATGCGTACGGGAACCTGCTGGCCGGCTCACGCCCGACGAACGTGTGAGGTGGCATCAGCGCCTCCTCGTCGTCCACGGTGTCACCATCGTCGCCGAATCCTGTCAGGAATCACGCTGCCCAGGCTGTTGAGCGATGGCTAGTGGGCCGTCCATGAACGTTCACCGGGTCTGATCGGTCAGGCGGCTCGGGTGTGAGGCCGGCCCCAGCGGTGTTGGCGTTCGCTGCGGACTCGGGCGCGTTCGCGGCGTTGAGCGGCGAGGACGTCGGGGTGGCGGGCGTTGGCGTTGCGCCAGCTCAGGTATTTCTGCAGCTCGCGGGCCAGCACTGTGTGGTTCGGGTGGTTCGAGCCGGCCATCGTGAAGGTGCGCAGTGGCCCGAACTGGGCCTCGATCGGGTTGGCCCACGACGCGCTGGTCGGGGTGAAACACAACTCGACCTTGTTCCGGGCCGCCCAGGCCCGGATGGTCGGGGTCTTGTTCGCCGACAGGTTGTCCAGGATGACGTAGATCGGTGCGCCATCCGGACGCCGCGCGCGGATCGACTTGAGCGCAGACAGGGTGTGATCACCGCCCTTGCGGCGGCGGTTCACACCCCACAGCTGGTCGTCGGCGAAGCTGTAGCAGCCGTGGAAGTAGCGGATCCCGTGCGTGCGCGTGTAGGTCGCGGGCAGCTGGTCGGGATCCCCCGCCGGCGCCCACGAGCTGCCGTGGTGGGGGCGGATCGACAGCGGCCCGAACTGATCGAACGCGAAGCAACGCTGCGGGAACCGGGCGGTCACCTCCTCGATGCGGTCCAGCTTGGCGTCGAAGTCCGGATCCTTGGACTCCTTCCACGTCCGGGTCCGCTGCCAGCTGACCTGGTTATCGTGCAGCAGCTGCCGCAGCCGTTCCCGGCCCACCACCACCCGCCTATCGCTGTTGGTAGCGAGGTAGTCGGCGAGTTTGCGCAGGCTCCAGCGGGTGAACGGGCGGCCGAGCTTGCTCGGCCGGGTGGTGGCCGTCGCGACGATGAACGCCTCATCGTCGTCACTGATCCGGCGGGGACGGCCTCCCGCCCACTGAGGGTCCAGCGCACGAAGACCCATCTCGTTGAACGCATGGATCACATCACGCACCGTGTCCTCATGCGCGGCGACCAGGCGCGCGATCGCCGGCACCGGCGTGCCCGACGCTGAAGCCATGATGATCAACGCCCGGCGGACCCGGACCGAGTCATGCTTGCCCCGTCGCACCAGTTGCTGCAGCCTGCGGCCCTCGTCCTGCGTCAACCGCCGCGCCCGTACCGGCTCGGCCAACCCGCCCACCCCACTCTCGGCAGCCAACATCACCGCCGTCGAGGGTGAGCCCCTACCGCCTGGTCCGCGTGGACGCCGCCCGGCGTGTCACCGACCCGGTGAACGTTCATGGACAGCCCACTAGC
>NZ_POTY01000299.1 GCF_003236315.1 Micromonospora craterilacus | reverse complement strand
GGCCCGCCCCGCCCTGATCGCCGCCCACCGCGGCTACGCCGAGCTGGACGGCACCGCCTGACCTGGCGAGCCGGTGGCAGCGCCCGTCCGGCCGGACAGGTCGGCCGCGGCGATCAGCGGTCGAACCGCTCGACCACCTCGGCGCGGGTGGGCATGGCGACCGCGCCGCCGGCACGCTCGCAGACCAGCCCGGCGACCCGCAACGCGAAGGCGACCCGCTCGTGCCAACCCGCCGGCTCGACCGGCTCGCCGGCGACGAGCAGGTCGGCGACGAGCGCGGCCATCACCGAGTCGCCCGCGCCGGTGGCGTCGACCGCGTCCACCTTGGGGGCGGGTACGCGTACCGGATCGGCATCGGCGGCGGCGACCACCGCACCGGCGGCACCCAGGGTGACCACGACGGTGCCGGCGCCCAACTCCCGCAGGTACGCCGCCACCCCCTCGACCGGCTCACCGGGATAGAGCAGCTCCGCGTCGACGGTGCTGAGCTTGACCAGGTGCGCCCCGGCGGCGAACTCGGCGACCACCTCGCGAAGTTCGGCCAGCGCCGCCGGGCCGTCCAGCAGGCGGGGGCGGACGTTGGGGTCGAACACCCGCAGTCGACCCGACAGCGACCAGGCCCGCCGCGCGGCGGCCAGCGTCGACGGCGCGAGCAGCACGATCGAGCCGCAGTAGAGCACGTCGGCGCCCTCGACCAGCGCGACGTCGAGGTCGTCGGGGGCGAGCAGCGAGTGGGAGGGCGGCTCGCCGTAGAAGCGGAAATCCGGTTCCGGGCCGGCGAAGGTGGCCACGGCCAGTGTGGTCGGTACGGCCGCGGTGATCGTCCCGGCCAGCCCGACCTGCTCGGCGGCGAGGAAGGCGCGGATCCGGTCGGCGAGCACGTCGTCACCGAGTGACCCGACGAACTGCACCGCGCCGCCGAGCCGGGCGATCCCGACGGCGACGTTGAGCGGGCCGCCACCGATGGCCTGCCGGTAGACCGGTGCGCCGTCGCACTCGGCGTCGAGCAGGTCGACGAGCGCCTCGCCGAACACCACCGCGTATCCCATCTCCAGGTCCCTCCGTCGGCCGTCCGTGATGCCCAGGCTGGCACAGCGGTTGCGTGCCGGGCGCCGAAGCCACGGTATTGGCGAGGCGGCCCCGACGCGAAGCCGGGCCCACGATACGCATCGAGAGATGCTATTGCGTCGATGCGCGCGGCATGCTGGGATGGTGGTATCAGGTGGCGCGGGGCTGCGCGCCACCTATGCCGGGTTCATCACGCGCGAGGGCTTTCACACACGTCGACAGACCGCTGGCGGCACACCGCCCGGCGGGACACCCACCCCGTCACAGGTCGCCGCAGCGTCGCATCCGCCCGCAGCAGCGGGGCGGCCGTCATGTCGCCACCCCGCGCGTTTCGGCGGGGCCACCCACCTGTGTGCCCCGCGAGTCAGGAGAACCCGTGCACCGTCCTCGTCTGGGCGCGCTGCTCCTCGCAGCCGCCACCCTTGTCGCGAGCGTGGTCGTGGTGACCGCCCGCCCCGACCCGGCCGCCGCGCACGGCGCGGCGATGATTCCGGGTGCCCGCACCTTCCTCTGTTGGAAGGACGGCCTCTCCCCCACCGGCGAGATCCGGCCGCAGAACCCGGCCTGCGCCGCCGCGGTCGCGCAGAGCGGCTCGAACTCGCTCTACAACTGGTTCAGCGTGCTGCGTTCGGACGCCAACGGGCGCACCACCGGCTTCATCCCCGACGGCCAGCTGTGCAGCGGCGGCGCCACCGGCTTCCGCGGCTACGACCTGGCCCGCAACGACTGGCCGTTGACCCACCTGACGGCCGGTCGGACGATGGAGTTCCGGTACAGCAACTGGGCCCACCACCCGGGCACGTTCTACTTCTACGTCACCAAGAACACCTGGAGCCCGACCAGGGCGCTGGCCTGGAGCGACCTGGAGGAGCAGCCGTTCCTCACGGTGACCAACCCGCCGCAGCGCGGCGCGGTCGGCACCAACGACGGCCACTACTACTTCACCGGCACCCTGCCGTCGAACAAGAGCGGCCGGCACATCATCTACTCGCGTTGGGTCCGCTCGGACAGCCAGGAGAACTTCTTCGGCTGCTCCGACGTGACCTTCGACGGCGGCAACGGCGAGGTGACCGGCATCGGCTCGGGCGGCAGCAACCCGCCGCCCGCCGGTAACGGCGGCTGCTCGGCCACCTTCAAGCTGACCAACAGCTGGTCCGGTGGGTTCCAGGGCGAGGTGGAGATCAGGAACACCGGCACCGCGCCGTTGAACGGCTGGGCCGCGAGCTGGACCCTGTCCAGTGGCCAGCAGATCAGCCAGATCTGGAACGCGACTCACACCACGTCCGGATCGTCGGTGACGGCCCGCAACGTGTCGTACAACGGCACCGTCGGTGTCAACGGCAGTACGAGCTTCGGCTTCCTTGCCAGCGGCACCAGCTCTTCACCCACGATCACCTGCGCCGCCAGCTGATCACCAGCACCACGAAGGGGGCCCCGGTCGGGGCCCCCTTCTGCTTGACCGCTCGCGCCTGTCCGCCTCCGGCTCAGCGCACCATGGACCCGACGACGGGCTTGGTGAGCAGGGCGGACTGGTTGCGCTGGATGCCCGGGTCCAGCGTCTTCGCGACGAAGATCGCATGCCAGATGCAGAAGATCAGCACCGTCCACACCTTGCGGGAGTGGTCGAACTCCTCCCGCTTGTGCTCCTCCAGCAGCCGCAGCGCGTACGACAGGTCGAGCAGGTCGCCGGCGCCCGAGGTGGTCAGCACGTGCCGGGCCCACTCGTACATCTCGCCGCGCAGCCAGACCCGGGTCGGGGTCGGGAAGCCCAGCTTCTTGCGGTTCACGATGGCCGGCGGCACGACGCCCTGCAACGCCTGCCGCATGGCGTACTTGGTGGCGTCGGAGCGCGGCGGCAGCTTCAGCTCGACCGGGATCTTCGCCGCCACCTCGAACACCTCGCGGTCGAGGAACGGCACCCGCACCTCCAGCGAGTGCGCCATGGAGATCCGGTCGGCCTTGACCAGGATGTCCCCGCGCAGCCAGGTGTAGAGGTCGACGTACTGCATCTTGGTGACGTCGTCCAGCTCGGTGCACTCGGCGTAGATGGGCGCGGTGACGTCGGTGTAGCGCACCGACGGGTCGTACCGGCGCAGCAGGTGCTGCTTCTCCTCCTCGGTGAACATCCGCGCGTTGCCGTAGTAGCGCTCCTCGATCGGCGTGGTGCCGCGCTCCAGGAAGCTCTTGCCCTTGACCCCCTGCGGGATCGCCTTGGACACCGCCCGCAGGCCCTTCTGCACCCCGCCCGGCAACCCGTTGACGCCGCTCAGCGAGAGCGGCTCACGGTAGATCGTGTAGCCGCCGAAGAACTCGTCGGCGCCCTCGCCGGAGAGCACCACGGTGACGTGCTCGGCGGCCTTCTTGGCGACGAAGTAGAGCGGCACCAGCGCCGGGTCGGCGACCGGGTCGTCCAGGTGCCAGACGATCTTCGGCAGCGCCTCCATCATGTCCTGCGGCCCGATCTTGGTCGGGATGGTGGTCACGTCGAGGTGGCGGGCCGAATCCTGGGCGACGTCGATCTCCGAGTAGCCCGGCACGTCGTAGCCGACGGTGAAGGTGAGGATGTTCGGGTTGAACTCCCGGGCCAGCGCCACCACCGCAGTGGAGTCGATCCCGCTGGACAGGAACGAGCCGACCGGCACGTCCGAGCGCATGTGCATGCGTACGCTCTCGCGCAGCGTCTCCCGGATCTCGTGGTAGAGCTTCTGCTCGTCGGAGACCGGGGCGGGCCGGAACACCGGGCGGTACCAGCGCCGCACCTCGATCCGCCCGCCCGGCGTCCAGGTGAGGTACTCCCCCGAACCGATCCGGCTGATTCCCTGGTGCAGGGTGCCCGGCTCGGGGACGTACTGGAGGGTCAGGTAGTGGCTCAGGTTCGCGGCGTCGACCCCGGCGTCCCCGGCGTACGCGGACTGCGCGAACGGCAGCAGGGCCTTCTTCTCCGAGGCGAGGTAGAGCCCGTCGACGGTCTCCAGGTAGTGCAACGGCTTGATGCCGTAGTAGTCCCGGGCGCCGAACGCGCGGCGCTCCTGACGGTCCCAGATGACGAACGCGAACATCCCGCGCAACCGGGTGAGCACCTGCTCGCCCCAGTAGTGGTAGCCGGCGACGATCACCTCGCCGTCACCGTTGGTGGCGAACCGGGCGCCGAAGTCGCGGATCAGCTCCTCGCGCAGCTCGATGTAGTTGTAGATCTCGCCGTTGAAGGTCAGCAGATAGCGCCCGTCGGCGTACGGCAGCGGCTCGTGACTCAGCGCCACGTCGATGATCGCCAGCCGCTTGTGGGCGAACACCCCGTCCGCGTACCGGCCGGAGGCGTCCCCCACCACCTCGACACCTGTCTCGTCCGGTCCGCGGTGGTGCAGGCATTCCAACGCTCCGGCGATGTTGTCGCGGTGGGCGGCGGCGTCGCCGCGGGCACTGAAAAAGGCCAGGAGTCCGCACATGGTCGTCATCTTTCCACGCGTCCGGATCGGGCGTCGCGGCACGGCCGGCCTCGCCCGGACGGGCACCGCACCCCATCTCATACCACCTGGTCCGGCTTGTCGGGGCCGGTACGGCCGACCCGACCCGGCCCGCCGGCTCAGGCTCCGAACCGGCTTCGCGGTACCGTCGGGACCAGCAATGACGCGAAGGGAGCGGGGCATGACCGAGGAACGCACCGACGGCAAGCCGGCCGACGGCACCGAGTCGCACGACCCGGACTTCCCACCGGCGTTCCTGTCATTCATGCGGCAGGGCTGGCGGGACACCACCCTGCCGGTCGGCCCGCGACCGGAGGTGCCGAACTACGCCAAGCGCCGGGCCGCCCTCTCGGCCGCCTTCCCCGGCGAGACGCTGGTGATCCCCACCGGCGGGGAGAAGATACGCGCCAACGACACCGAGTTCCGCTTCCGTCCGGGCAGTGACTTCGCGTACCTGACCGGCGATCACGAACCGGACAGCGTGCTCGTGCTGCGGCCCAACGGCTCCGGCCACGACGCCACCCTGTACATGCGGCCCCGCTCCTCCCGGCAGACCGACGAGTTCTTCCGCAGCCGCCACGGCGAGCTGTGGTTGGGCCGGCGGCACACCCTGGCGGAGAAGTCGAGCGAACTGGGGCTGCCCACCGCCGACCTGACCGAGCTGGAGACGGCGCTGGCCGGCCTGGCGCCGGCGCGTACCCGGATGCTGCGCGGCTTCGACGCTCGGGTGGACGCCGCGGTGCAGCCGTACGACGGTCCGCGGGACGAGGACCAGCCGGCCCGCGACCGCGAACTGGCGATCGCCATCGCGGAGCTGAAGCTGGTCAAGGAAGAGTGGGAGATCGCTCAGCTCCAGGACGCGATCGACGCCACGGTCCGCGGTTTCGAGGACGTGGCCCGGGTGCTGCCGGCCGACCTGGGGGTCTCGGAGCGGCTGCTGGAGGGGATCTTCGCGCTGCGGGCCCGGCACGACGGCAACGACGTCGGCTACGGCTCGATCGTCGGTGCCGGCGAGCACGCCACGATCCTGCACTGGGTGCACAACCACGGCGTCACCCGGCCGGGTGAACTGCTGCTGATGGACATGGGCGTGGAGAACCGGCACCTCTACACCGCGGACGTGACCCGGGTGCTGCCGGTGGACGGCCGGTTCACCACCCTGCAGCGGCAGGTCTACGACATCGTGTACGCGTCGCAGCAGGCCGGCATCGAGTTCATCAAGCCGGGTGTGGCGTTCAAGGACGTCCACCTCACCTGCATGCGGGTGCTCGCCGAGGGGCTGGCCGACCTGGGGCTGCTGCCGGTGAGCGTGGACGAGGCGATGGACGAGTCCTCGACCGTGTACCGCCGCTGGACGCTGCACGGCTTCGGGCACATGCTCGGCATCGACGTGCACGACTGCACGAACGCCCGCAAGGAGAACTACCGCGACGGCACTCTGGGCGAGGGGTACGTGCTCACCGTCGAGCCGGGGCTGTACTTCCAGCCGGAGGACGAGCTGGTCCCCGAGGAACTGCGCGGCCTGGGCATCCGGATCGAGGACGACGTCCTGGTCACCACGGAGGGCGCGGTGAACCTGTCGGCGGGCCTGCCGCGCCGGGCCGACGAGGTGGAGACCTGGCTGGCCGAGCAGCGCGAGGCGGGTCCGCGCCTGCCGGGCTGACCCCGCACGTAGTACCACGGCGGGCCCCGCCGTCGGCGTCTGCGACGTATCTCGTCGTTACGGCGCCGGTGGTGGGGCCCGTTGTCATTTGCGCTGCTCTCGTCCTTCCCGGTCCCATCGGACCACACCGCGACGACTCGCCAGACTTGCCCTGAATATGGGGTTTTTTCAGATAAGTCCCCGTCGTGAGGATCCTTCTCATACGGTGTTGATCAGAGGCTACAACCGATTTGTAGCTAGTCGCACCACCTGGGGTGGTGCGACCCGTCTGATAGCACGAAAGGGCGGAAGGCTCTGATGTCCAACGACGTAACCACTTCTGACGGCGGGGCCCAGACGACCCCGCCGACGAACAGACGGCGGACGCTCTGGGTCGCCACCGGCGTGGCCGGACTGACCGGCGTCGTCGGCTTGGCGGCGCTGGGCGGCCTCGCCGCTCGTGACAACAACAAGTCCGACGACCCGCAGCAGGTGTCGGAGAACCGCGCGGCTGCCCCGCAGTACGCGAGCGACGACGGCAAGGACCGGGACAAGGACCGGGACAGGGACCTCGAGAACAAGGATCGGGACAAGGGTCACGAGGGCAAGGACCGGGACAAGGACAAGGACCGGGACGAGCGCAAGGTGCGGGAGGTGCCTTGTGACGACGATGAGTTGATCGAGGCCCTCGACCTGGCCAACCGTGATGAGGGTGGCACGCTGAAGCTGACCCCGGACTGCACGTACGAGCTGGACGAGTTCGACAAGAAGTCCGACGCGGGTCTGCCGACGATCAAGCAGGAAATCAAGATCGAGGGCAACGGCGCGACGATCAAGCGGGAGTCCCGGGACGGGTTCCGGATCTTCCGGGTCGCCGACGGCGGTGACCTGACCCTGAAGGACGTCACCGTCAAGAACGGCGCCGCCGCCGACCGCGAACACAAGCAGGTCAAGCACACACCGCCGGCGAAGAAGAAGGCCCCCGGCAACGCGTCCGGGACCGGCGCCGGCGCCGAGGCGCCGGCAGCGGCCCCGGCACTTGCCGCCCCGGCCAAGCCTGTCGCGGACGGCGAGAACGACTGGCAAGGCAAGGAAGAGAAGAAGGACTGGCACGGTAAGGACGACAAGGAGCACCAGGGCGACGGCGGCGGCATGCTGGTCGAGCGGGGCGGCCGGGCCCACCTGGTGAACACCAAGTTCTTCCTCAACAGCGCCGAGAACAACG
>NZ_POTY01000298.1 GCF_003236315.1 Micromonospora craterilacus | reverse complement strand
GGGCCGCCTCGCGGACCGCCTCGGCGAGCGCCACCAGGTCGTCGGTGGTCGGCGGCGGCGGCTCGAACTCGCCCTCGTGCCGGACCACCTCCCAGCCCCGCGGAGCGGTGAGGCTGCGGGCGTGCGGCTCGCAGAGGTCGTAGGTGTGCGGCTCGGCGAAGGCGGCCAGCGGGCCCACCACGGCGGTTGACTCGTTGTAGACATAGGTCAGCGTGGCGACCGCTTGCCGGGGGCAGCCATTACGGGAGCAGCGCCGTGGTGACCTCACGCGCGCAGGGTATCTCCATTACCGGCTCCGGCGCACCGCTTCGCGTTCCGACACGCCCGGCTTGGTGATCACAATTCTCGTCCGGCGACTCGGCGCGCCACGGTGTCGGCGCTGATGCGGCCCGGGCCCGACCGGAAGCTACCCTTTGGCTCATGACGAGCCCGGAGAACCGCCGCCCCGGCTCCGGCCGGCGCGCCCACCGCGACCGGCACGGACGCGGCCTGCGCGGGCGGCTGGTGCCGGCCACCGTTCCGCTGGCGCGGACCAAGGCGGAGATCTTCGACGACCTGGTGCTGGACACCGTCGAGTCGCTCGAACGCCGCTTCGCCAAGGAACTGGCCGGGGTGGAGTTCGCCGTCGAGGACGTACCGCCCGACCTGAACGTCTACGACTCCGATGTGCTGGAGGACGGCGAGGTGCCGCTGGCCCGGTTGCTGCCGGGCCGGCCGGGCCGCCAGGAGGTGCCGCCCCGGATCGTGCTGTACCGGCGCCCGCTGGAGTTCCGGGCCATGGACCGGGAGGATCTCGCCGACCTGGTGCACGACGTGATCATCGAGCAGGTGGCGAACCTGCTCGGCGTCGACCCGGACGAGCTGGCCTGACTCTGGCCGGCCGGGTCCGCCCGACGGCCGCCGCGGCCCCCACCGCGACGGCGTCCGGTCCGGCTCCTGCCGACCCGGGCGGGCGCCCCCCGACCGCCCTGGCCCGACCTCTCAGGCTGCCCGGCGCTTGAGCTTACGACGCTCGCGCTCCGAGAGCCCACCCCAGATCCCGAACCGCTCGTCGTGGCCGAGAGCGTATTCGAGGCATTCCGTCTTGACCTCGCACCGCGAGCAGATCCGCTTCGCTTCGCGGGTCGAGCCGCCCTTCTCGGGAAAGAACGCCTCCGGGTCGGTCTGCGAGCACAACGCCCGCTCCTGCCACTCCGGCGCGTTTCCGAGCAGGTCGGCCGCCTCGAGCTGGCCGTCCATCAGTTGCCTCCTTGTCGCGCACCGGCGTCATCGCCGCTGCAACCCCCCACGCGAAAGGCGTGCTTGTCCGTCCGGTCCCGTTTTCTTGCGTTCCGTGCGAACAACCCCATTCAAATTACACGCGTGTAATACGTGCGCCGTCAAGCCAAACTTGATAATGGAGTCGCCCTCCCGACACGCGCACCCGGACTGCCGTCCGGACCACCCGGTCTCGCCCTGCCCTATCGATTCAGACCCCGGCCGAGTAACGCCCTTCCCGGCGAGTTGCCCGAGTTTTCTCCCGTGGCGGGCGGCGCGCCGCGCGGGCGACGGGCCCCCGGCGGCCCCCGGAAGGCCACTCGGCAAGTTCGATTGATCTTGAACCGCAAGGTTAACGCGACTTCGCCACCCCCGCCCCCCGCGCGGGTGCACGACGACCGCGCCCCGTCCACATTGTGGACGGGACGCGGCGGTCGGGGCGCCCGGCGTCGTCAGGCGACAGGCGGAGGTGCGCTGGTGGGCCAGACGAACGCGGCAACCACGCCAGCGGCTACGACCAGCGAACCGGCCGGCGTGTCGTCGTCCCATTAGGCGGTATTGCGGCCCGCGGGAGGCGGCTGCGGAGCCGCCCGGATCGAGTACGACGGTGCCAGCTCCCCCGAGGGTGCCGGCGGCGGTCCTCGCCGTTACCGCCGCCGGCATCCACAGGTACGGCCGGCGGCGGGCGAAGGTTCGACGTCAGGCGCCGATGTGACCGTAAGCAGTCGTCCGCCTACGCGCCGGCCGGCCCGCCGCAGCCGCGATGGCCCGCAGTTGCTCCTCGGTACGCGCCGACCCGTTGCCCGAGCCGGCCATCCGCGAGATGGTCTCCTCCATCAGCGTGCCGCCGAGGTCGTTGCAGCCGCTGCGGAGCAGCTCGGCGGTACCCGCGTCGCCCAGCTTCACCCAGGAGCACTGGATGTTGTCGATCCGGCCGTGCAGGAGCACCCGGGCCATCGCGTGCACCACCCGGTTCTCCCGCCAGGTCGGCCCGGGCCGGGCGATGCCGGCCAGGTAGATCGGGGCGTTGGTGTGCACGAACGGCAGCGCCACGAACTCGGTGAACCCGCCGGTACGGTCCTGCACGCCGGCCAGCACCCGGAAGTGCGCGAGCCACTGGCCCGGGTGGTCGACGTGGCCGTACATCATCGTGGAGCTGGAGCGGACGCCCAGCTCGTGGGCCGTGCTGACCACCTCGACCCAGGCGGCGGCCGGGAGCTTGCCCTTGGTCAGTACCCAGCGCACCTCGTCGTCGAGGATCTCCGCCGCGGTGCCCGGGATGGTGTCCAGCCCCGCCTCGCGCAGCCCGGTCAGCCAGTCCCGCACCGACACGCCGGCCTTCGCGGCGGCGGTGACGATCTCCATCGGTGAGAAGGCGTGCACGTGCATCTCCGGCACCCGCGCCTTGATCGCCCGAACCAGGTCGGCGTAGACGGTCACCGGCAGCTTCGGGTCGATGCCGCCCTGCAGGCAGACCTCGCTGGCACCCGCGTCCCACGCCTCCTGCGCCCGGTCGGCCACCTGCTCCACCGACAGCCGGTACGCGTCGGCGTCGCGTTCCCGCTGCGCGAACGCACAGAACCGGCAGCCCACGTAGCAGACGTTGGAGAAGTTGATGTTGCGGTTGACCACGTAGGTGACGTCGTCGCCGACGGCGTCCCGGCGCAGCGCGTCCGCGGTACGGCAGAGTTCGTCCAGCGCCGGGCCGTCCGCGCCGAACAGCGCCAGTGCGGCGTCGGCGTGCCGGGGTTCGAGCAGCGCCGCCGGGTTGTCCGCGGCCAGCCGCAGCCCGGCCCGCAGGTCGGCGTCACCGGCCCCCGCGCTCGCTCCCCGGCCGGCGCCGACCGGCTGGCCCGCGTCCGCCGCCGGGCCGTCGCCGGTACCCGCTCGCGCCGGCGGTACGGCGGCCTTCGCGGCCACCTCCGACCAGTCGCCGTAGACGTGGTCGAAGTCGCCCCGACGGTCCTCGCTGCGCCCCGTGGTGTCGATGGTGGCGTGCAGGTCGGTGCGCCCGCCGTACGTCTCGTCGGGCTCCTGCCACGGCCGGCCCACCGGCCGGGCCGACTCCACGGCCAGCCCGGTCTCCGGATCGGCCAGCGCGCCGACGTGCGGCAGCAGGCGCGGATCCAGCCAGGGCTCGCCGGCCCGGACGTACTCCGGGTAGATGGTCAGCCGCTCCCGCAGCGTGAACCCGGCCGCGGCGGTACGCGCGGCCAGTTCGTCGAGCTGCGGCCAGGGACGCTCCGGGTTGACGTGGTCCGGGGTCACCGGGGACACCCCGCCCCAGTCGTCGATGCCGGCCCGCAGCAGCAGGTCGTACTCGCCGGCGATCAGGTTCGGCGGCGCCTGGATGCGGGCCTTCGGGCCGAGCAGTACCCGGGCCACCGCCACGGTGGCGGCGAGGTCGTGCAGCTCCGCGTCGGGCATGCCGCGCATCGCCGTGTCCGGCTTGGCGCGGAAGTTCTGCACGATCACCTCCTGGAGGTGGCCGTACTCCCGCTGCGCCCGCCGCATCGCGAAGATCGCATCCACCCGTTCGGCGTGGGTCTCGCCGATGCCGATCAGGATGCCCGTGGTGAACGGGACGCCGACCCGGCCGGCGTCGTCGAGCACCCGCAGCCGCACCGCCGGTTCCTTGTCCGGCGAGCCGTAGTGCGGGCCGCCCGGCTCGGACCACAGCCGGGTCGCGGTGGTCTCCAGCATCATCCCCATGCTGGGCGCGACCGGCCTCAGCCGTTGCAGCTCCGACCAGGAGAGCACGCCCGGGTTCAGGTGCGGCAGCAGGCCGGTCTCCTCCAGCACCGCCACGGCACAGGCCCGCAGGTAGTCCAGGGTGGACTCGTAGCCCCGCTCGTCCAGCCACTGCCGGGCCGCCGGCCAGCGCTGTTCCGGCCGGTCACCGAGGGTGAACAGCGCCTCCTTGCAGCCCTGGGCGGCACCGGCCCGGGCGATGGCAAGGACCTCGTCGCGGTCGAGAAAGGCCGCCGGCAGCCGGTGCGGCACGGTGGCGAAGGTGCAGTAGTGGCAGCGGTCCCGGCACAGCCGGGTCAGCGGGATGAAGACCTTCTTCGAGTACGTCACCACGCCGGGACGGCCGGCGTCACGCAGGCCGGCGTCACGGATCGCCCCGGCGATGCCGAGCAGTTCCTCCAGGGTCCCGGCCCGGGCGGTCAGCAGTGCGGACGCCTCGTCGACGTCGAGCGCCCGACCGGCGGCGGCCCGGCGCAGTGCCCGCCGTACGCCCGCCTCGCCCGGTACGGGCTCGCTCCGATCAACCATCCGCTCAGCCTATGCGCTGCCGCCCGGTGCACACTCCACCGTGGGCAACCACACCCCGTGCGGCGGATACGGATCAGGCGCGGCTCTCGCCCGGGTCGATACGTTGGGTGCGGTCGGCGTCGCCGTCGGGCCGCGGGATCGCCTGGGTCGGCTCGGCGCCCTGACGCGGGATGGTCTGGGTCGGATCGGCCGAGGCGGGCTGCCCGAACGGCGGCGCGGACGGTGCCGCCGACTGCGGCGGCACGGCCGGCTGGCCGTGCGGCGGCCAGGTGTGTGGGGCCGAGGGCGGTCCCCCGGCCGGGGCAGCCGGCTGGCCCGCCACCGGCCACCCGGCCGGCTGACCGGCAGCGGGGGAACCACCGGTCGGCCCGGGGCTCGGGAAGCCGCCGGCCTGACCGGCACCGTAGCCACCGCCCGGCTGGGGCCAGCCTGGCTGCGGGGTGCCGTACACGCCCGGCTGCGGCTTGGGCCGGGGCACGTGGTACAGCCGCTGCCAGACCGTCCACACCACGTACGCCGCGATCCCGAACAGCGCCACCCAGGCGGCCCGGGCGAGGATGCCCGTCATGGCGTCGAAGAGCTGCGCCTCGGCCAGCCGGCCGACCACCCAGATCAGCAGCGTCAGCCCACCGAGCACGGCACTGGCCGCGTACTCGCCGAGCGCCACCTGCACGATCAGTTTCGCCCTCGGCACGACCGGGGCCACGTGGGTCGCCAGCAGCACGGCCAGCACCGGCAGGACGATCGCCTCCAGCCCGATGAAGGCGAAGAACGAGTTGCCGGCGCGCCCGGTCACCGTGCTGTAGGGGCCCTGCGGGGCCAGCAGCCGGATCAGCCCGACGAACAGGAAGATGGCGTTCGCGCCCAGGAGCACGATGGCGGCGAGTTCGCGCAGCGGCCGGGTCACCTGGCTGGCCGGGGTCGGGGCGTTGGGTGGCGGCTCGGCGGGGCTGGTCACGAACTCTCCCTGGGGCGAAAGCGGACAGATGCCGACGTGAGCCTAGTCTCTCCGGGCGGCGCGACGCCGAAGGCGTCACGTAGGCGAGGATGGGCGAATGCGCATCGTGGTTCTGACCGGGGGAATCGGCGGTGCCCGGTTCCTGCTCGGGGTGCGGGCGTACGCCCGCGAGGTGGGCGCCGAGGTGACCGCGGTGGTCAACGTCGGCGACGACCTGCGCCTGCACGGGCTCCGGGTCTGCCCGGACCTGGACAGCGTGATGTACACCCTCGGCGGGGGCGCCGATCCGGAGCGGGGCTGGGGCCGGGTCGGCGAGAGCTGGACGGTTAAGGCGGAGCTGGCCGCGTACGGCGCCGAGCCGAGCTGGTTCGGGCTGGGCGACAAGGACCTCGCCACCCATCTGGTCCGCACCACCATGCTGGACGGGGGCTATCCGCTGCACCAGGTCACCGAGGCGTTGGCGACCCGCTGGCAGCCCGGCGTACGCCTGCTGCCGGCGACCGACGACCGCCTGGAGACGCACGCAATCGTTGATATCGACGGCGGGCAGCGGGCGATCCACTTCCAGGAGTGGTGGGTGCGGCACCGGGCGCAGGTCCCGACCCACCGGTTCGTCTTCGTCGGCGCGGAGGCGGCGAAGCCGGCACCCGGGGTGACGGAGGCGATCGCCGGAGCCGACGTGGTCCTGGTCGCGCCGAGCAACCCGGTGGTCAGCATCGCGCCGATCCTGGCCGTGCCGGGTCTGCGGGAGGCGGTGACGGACGGGCCCGCCCCGGTGGTGGGCGTGTCCCCGATCATCGGCGGTGCCCCGGTGCGGGGCATGGCCGATCGCTGCCTGTCCGTGCTCGGTGTCGAGTGCAGCGCCGCCGGGGTCGGCCGGCTCTACGGGAGCCGGGCCGCCGGCGGCCTGCTGGACGGCTGGCTGGTCGCCGAGGAGGACGCGGAGACGCTGGTGCCGGACGTGACGGTCCGCACGGTGCCGTTGCGGATGACCGACGAGGCGGCGACGGCGGCGATGGTCCGTGCCGCGGTGGAGTTGACGTGAGGCTGGAGATCCTGCCGGTGCCCGGCATCGGCCACGTGACCGAGGGCGACGATCTGGCGGCGCTGATCGGGGCTGCGGCGCCCTGGCTGCGCGACGGCGACGTGCTGGTGGTGACCAGCAAGATCGTCTCCAAGGCGGAGGGGCGACTGGTGGACGTCCCGGCCGACGGCCCGGACCGGCAGGTCGCCCGGGACGAGGTGCTCGCGGCGGAGACCGTCCGGGTGGTGGCGACCCGGGGCGCGACCCAGATCGTGCAGACCCGGCACGGCTTCGTGATGGCCTCGGCCGGGATCGACGCCTCGAACGTGGACAAGACCCGGCTGGTGCTGCTCCCGGAGGACCCAGACGCCTCGGCGCGGGCGCTGCGCGCCGGCCTGCGCGAGCGGTACGGCGTGGACGTGGCCGTGATCGTCAGCGACACCATGGGCCGGCCCTGGCGCAACGGGCTCACCGACGTGGCCCTCGGTGTCGCCGGGATGGCCGCCATCCGCGATCACCGGGGCGAGGTCGACCCGTACGGCAACGAGCTGATGCTGACCCAGATGGCGGTGGTCGACGAGCTGGCCGGGGCGGGCGAACTGATCAAGGGCAAGTGCGACCAGATGCCGGTGGCGGTGATCCGTGGTTACCTGACCGGGCCGCTGCCGGACGACGGCGAGGGGGCGCGGGTGATGGTCCGGGACGCCTCGATGGACCTGTTCTCGCTCGGCACCGCCGAGGCGAGGGCGGCCGGTTTCGCCGCCGCGGCCACCTTGCCGGACCAGCCCGGTAGCACCGCACCCGACCCGGCCACGGTCGGCCGGGCGATCGCCGCGGTCGCCGGCGTGGTCGCTCCCGGCACGGTCTTCACCCAGGTCACCGACGACGCCGTACGCGACGGCCTGGCCACCACCGTGCCCGGTTGGCCGACCGAGGCCACCGCCCTGGTGCTCTGCTCCCCAC
>NZ_POTY01000297.1 GCF_003236315.1 Micromonospora craterilacus | reverse complement strand
GGGGTGGGCGCGGCCATCGCCGCGGCCGGGGCCAGGACGACGCCGGCGGCCAGCAGTGCGGCCGTGGTTGCCGAGCGGGTACGCATCCTCAGTTCTCCCTCCAGGTGGCCACCCACCAGCGGGTGAGCAGGCCGGTGACAAGCCCGGTGAGCAGTCCGGCCAGGGTCAGCAGGAGCAGCAGTACCCAGCCCCGACCCAGGTCCGGCCCGTCCGGGGCGGGGGACGCGGCGACCACGTCGACGGTCAGCTCGACCGGCATACCGGGGTTCTTCGCGGTGCCCGCCTGGGGCGCGAACATGTTGCTGACCACCAGGCAGACGGTGGTCACCTCCGGCGTCGCGGTGGGCTGCGGGGTCGGTTCGGCGTCCTCGGCGTCGTCGACGTCCCCGCCGGCCGACCAGCGCAGGCCGGCCGAGATCACGTCGGTGCGTCCGCTGCCCGCGTCCACGCCGCGGACCAGCTCGCGGCCGTCCGACGCGGTGGCCCGCAGCAGTACGCCGTAGTCGGGGTTGACCGGTCGGTCGAGCGCCACGCTGACCGAGGCGCGCAGCTCCTGCCCGGGCTGGACCGGCACCCGGTACCAGCGGTGCTCGGAGAAGGTCTCCCGGTCGGTGTAGACACCCGGGGCGAGCAGCGGCGCGCCCTGGCACACGTCCGTCCCGTCGACCTTCGCCGGCGTGGTGGCGTACGTGTCGCGGGCCCGGTCCACCAACTGCTTGAGCCGGTCGGTGAGGTCCTCGGCGCTCGTCGCGGCCGTGTACGTCCCGCCGGTGGCGGCGGCGATGCAGAGTAGCTGCCGCCGGACCTTCTCGTCGGGGGCCAGACCGAGGGTGTCCACCACCAGCGTGGTGCCCTGAGCCGCCAGTTCCCGGGCCACCTGGCACGGGTCCGGCGGGGCGCAGGTGTCCTCGCCGTCGGTGATCAGCACGATCCGCCGGGCGGTGGTGCCGGTGCCCAGGTCCTTGGCGGCTTCGCGCAGAGCCAGCCCGACCGGGGTGAATCCGGTCGGGCGCAGGGTGGCCACCGCCGCCTTGGCCTGGGCGCGGTCCACCGGGCCGACCGGCACGATCTGCTGGGTGTCCAGGCAGCCCTGCTGCTTGTCCTTGCCCTTGTAGGTGGCACCGAGGACCCGGATGCCCAGCTGGGTCTCGTCGGGCAGGGCGTCCACCACCTCGCCGAACGCCTGCTGGGCCACCGAGATCCGGCTGCGCCCGTCGATGTCGGTGGCCCGCATCGAACCGCTCACGTCCAGCACCAGCTGGACGCGGGGCGGCTCGGCAACGGGTTCTGCCCTGTCGTCGTCGGCGGATGCCGGCACCGGGCCGGCCAGCGTGGTCGCCGCCAGCAGCCCGAGCAGGACGGCTGACGACCATCTCTTGTTGATCACCGGGCGGAGTGTAGCGATGTCCATAAAGGACAAAGACTCCGGTCACCCGGCTGCGCCGACCGGCCTCCGGGCTACGGCTTCCAGGAGCCGGCGGTCTCGAAGAGGTGCCGGTACTCCAGGACGCCCTTGGTGTCGGCTACGTCGAAGACGACCGTGCCGGCCCGTTTGCTGCCCGCCCGCAGGCTGTTGCCCGAGCCGAGCGGATCCCCGCAGCCGGACAGCGCGCCGATCAGCCCGTTGACCGTGGTGCCGTCGTCGGCCACCCACTCGAAGTAGAACGGGTTGATCGAACCGGTGCCCTTGGTCACCGTGGCCGTCACGTCGGCGATCAGGTAGCGGCCCTTCTGCGGTTCGGGCGCGAACGAACTGCAGCCCTTGGTGACGGTACGGAACTTCGCCACGGTGATCTCGGTGGTGCCGTCGTTGTCGGTCAGGACCAGCGTGTCTCCCGGCCGCATGTTGAACGTCTCGCCGTCGTCGGCCGGCACGGGTGGACCGGATTCGGTGGGCGCGCTGCCCGGCGGCTCCGGCAGGGCGCGGGTGACCGCGGGGGTGGGCAGCGACTCGGACGCCTCTTCGGCGGCCCGGTTCGCGCCCGCGATGAGCGCGACGACGCCACCGACGCAGCAGAGCAGCGCCAGGACGACCACCACGATCACGACGATCAGGACCGTCTTGTTGCTCTTGGCGCCGCCCGGGGCGACCGGCTGCGCACCGGGTGGATATCCGTACCCACCGGGCGGGTAACCGCCACCCGGCGGGTACGGCCCGCTCGGTGGGTAGGGACCGGCTGCCTGATAAGGGGTGCCCGGTGGGTATGGCGCCCCCGAGGTGGGCGGCTGCGGCGCACCGGAGACGGGAGTCCACGGCTCACCGGAGACGGGCGGCTGGGCGGCGCCCGGGGGTTGCGGTGCGGCCCACGGGCTGGCGGCCTCGGGCTGCTGCGGTGCGGCCCACGTTCCGTCCGGTGCCGGGCCGGGCGTCGGCCCGACCGGGGGGAGCGGTGCCCAGGGGTCGCTCGGCTGCTGCTCCGGGTTCGGCCGGTAAGGGTCCGGCGACCCGTCTGGGGGCTGGGGGTGGCTCACCGTACTCCTCGGGCACCTGATCGCGGACGCGGTTGACCTGACGCTACCGCGCGCCGGCAACCTGATGTGGCGGCCGGCTCAGCGTGGCACCAGCGTGGCAGCGGTGCGGACGAGGTCCGCGTCCAGCGCGAACCGGCCGGTGATCAGCGCGGGTGGGTGGGAGACCGTGGCGGCGTCGACCCGGGCCGGCGCGATCCGGGCGGTGAACGTCCCGGCGTCGGGGTCGAGTTCTACCAGCGCGTCGTGGAAGTCCAGCCAGGTGCCGACGAGCGGGTGCCAGATCTTGTACACGGTCTCCTTGGCGCTGAACAGCACCGCCGGCCAGGAGACGCCCGGGGGCAGCCGGCCGCACCGTTCCTCCTCCTCCGGCAGGCAGATCAGGCGGCGTACCCCCGGGCTCAGCTCCTTGTGTCGCTCGGCGTCCATGCCGACCGACCGGATCTCGCTGTCGCGGGCGACGGCGGCGGCGCAGTAGCCGCGGGTGTGCGTGATGGTGCCGACCAGCCCCGGCGGCCAGACCGGCGACCGGTCGGCGGCGGCCGGAACGGCGACCGGCGGCAGGCCCAGCGCGGCCATGGCGCGGCGGGCACACGCCCGGCCCGCGGTGAAGTCGCGGCGCCGGCTGGCCACCGCGCGGTCGCCGAGGCAGGCCGCCTCCGCAGCGTGCAGCTGGCCGACCCAGTCGTCCGGATCGGCCACCGCCACCGCGACGGTCGGCGGCAGCAGATCACGCATCTCCGGCTCCGCAGGGGCGGACCCGGCGATCCGGTCGCGTGGCGCCCGTCGGTGGCGAGAGGCGGTCCGGATGCGCGTGCGCGCGGCGAGTCGCGGTGGCCATGGTTGGTGAACGTAGCGCAACCGTGTAACACAGGAACGTACTCGGACGCTGTGTGTTCGGCACGGGGGGTGACGTTTGGTCGACGGCGGGTGTTCATCCGCCGTCCAGGGTGAGGCGGAAGGGAGCCCGATGACGGGTGTTGCGGATCGCTCGGATGTCATGGTGGCCGAGGCCGGCGGGAACGCGCCGGTGGCGGGGGCGGGGGAACACGCCCCGGTGACACCCGACTGGACATGCGGCACCTGCGGCGCGGACTGGCCCTGCGAGCCGAAACGCGACCGGCTGCTGACCGAGTACGGCGAGGACCGGGCGATGCTCAGCGTCTACCTGGGCGCCTGTCTGGCCGCCGCCGCCGAGGACCTGCACGCCCCCGGGGCGACCTCGCTGCGGAACCGGTTCTTCGGCTGGCTGCCCCGCCGCCCGAGGTAAGCCCCGAGCGGCGGCCAGGCCGATCGACACTCTGCGTGGGTGTGTGACACCGGCTCGTGTTCCGGCGCTGATCAGGCATCCCCCCCCCGGTACGACGGCCATGCACTCTCGACCGTCTCGGGGCGGGCATCGATCGGGGGAAGGAGAGTGCGATGACCGATGCTGCGGAATCCTCGCCGTCCAGGGCGGAGGCGCACGCGCCGTCGACTCCGGACTGGACCTGTGGGACCTGCGGCGCAGAGTGGCCGTGCGAGGCGAAGCGCGCCAGTCTGCTGAACGAGTACCAGCGCGATCGGGCGACGTTGGCCGTCTACCTGGGTGCCTGTCTCGCCGCCGCTACCCAGGACCTGCCCGCGCCGGCCGGTAGGTCGCTCCAGGAGCGGTTCATGGGATGGCTGCCCCGGCAGCGCAAACCCGGCTGACCGTGCCCCGCCGTTGGCGGCGACGCCCCACCCGGGGCGTCGCCGCCGACGTCACCGTCCCGCCGTCAACCGGTTCCGACGTGGCGGCGTCGGGCCCGGTACGTGGGTTGACCCGGTCGCCGCCGGCTGCGCTTTCGGCCGGGCTGGCCAGGGAAGCAGCCGGGGCCTGCGCTGGGCGCTGACGTCCTCGATCCAGCCGAGCAGCAGCACGGCCGCACCGAGGATCACCAGGGCCATCGCCAGGTAGCCGAGCTTTCCGAGCCGCCAGGCGCCGAACATGTCCCCGGCGACGAAGCAGACCGCGATCGCCGCGTTGTGCCACAGGTAGATCGTCAACGCGCGGCTGTTCACCGCGGTGACCAGCCCGTCGAGTGGTCGTACCCGGGACAGCCAGGTCATCTGCGGGGCCATCCGCAGCAGCAGCAACGCGAAGCCGAGCGAGTAGAGCGCCTGGGCGACCGGGATCTCGTTGAGGTCGAAGCCGGCCTCGGGATGCGTCCAGACCCAGGCTGCCGCGGCCGCCATGCAGAGGCCGGCGAGCGGCACCAGGGTCGTCCACCGGATCCGGCGCAGGTGGCCGTCCCGGTGGGCGAAGCCCACCAGCCAGCAGGCGCCGAAGGTGGCCACGTCGATGGCGACGGAGTCGACCACGGCGCGCCCGAGCGACGGCGCCGCGACCTGCAGGGTCACCACGATGCCGAGCGGAAGGAGCACGGTCGGCAACGGCCACCGGCGGTAGAGCGCGAGCAGCACCGGGGAGAGCAGCACCAGCCAGAGGAACGTGACCAGGTACCACAGCACGCCGGTGACGTCACCGGCCCACTCGTTGCCCGGCGGTTGGGCGAGCGGAACCACCCACGTCAGGAACGCCGGCCAGGCCGGGCGGTCGGACCAGCCGTGCCAGATCATCACCGGTACGAGCACCAGCCCCATCGCCCAGAGGGCAGGCAGCAGCCGCCGGAGGCGGGCGTTCAGCGCACCGGCCGGCGCACGGTCGAGCGACCGCGCCATCAGGGAGCCGGCGAGGGCGAACATGACGCCCATGGCGGGGAGGGCCCAGCTCAACCAGGCGAAGCCCCACATGTGGTAGACGATCACCCGGGCCAGCGCGACCGCCCGCAGCACGTCGAACCAGCGGTCCCGGCCGCCCCCGGCGACCGGCACCCGTTGCCCGGCCGGGTCGGTCGCCGGATCGCCGGCCCGCTTCAGTTTCCGCCACCGCAGCCGCGTCCCGGTCAGCGCGGTGACCGTCGAGCGGACCATGACCAGGTACATCAGCTGCCGGTAGGCGAACTGCTGCAACGGTAGCGTCCACAATGGACGGATGCGCTCCCGGTCCAGCCGGAAGGCCACCAGCGCGGTGAGCGCCTGGACGCCGAGCATCGCCAGCCAGGCCAGGGCGGTCTCGGTGGCCCCGAGGAAGAAGAGCCCGTACACGGCCATCAGGTCCAGGACCGGTCCGAGCAGGGGCAGCACCACCCCGAACAGCGCGAGCAGCGGCAGGCCGAACCGCCCGAAGCGGCCGGAGGGCCCGCGGTCGAACATCGCCCGGCGGTGCTTCCACATCGCCTGCATGGTGCCGTAGCTCCAGCGGTAACGCTGCCGCCACAACTGGGCCACCGACGAGGGCACCTCGGTCCAGGCCCGGGCCTGCTCCTCGTACACGACCCGCCAACCGGCCCGCAGGACGGCCATCGTGATGTCGGTGTCCTCGGCCAGCGTGTCGTGGCTGATGCCGCCGGCAGCGAGCAGCGCGCGACGCCGGAACGCCGCGATCGCCCCGGGCACGGTCGGCATGCAGCCGAGCGTCTCGTACAGCCGGCGGTCCAGGTTGAAACCGATCACGTACTCGATGTGCTGCCACCGCCCGAGCAGCCCGGTACGGTTGGCCACCTTGACGTTGCCGGCGACCGCACCGACCGCCGGGTCGGCGAACGGCTGGACCAGCCGGCGGACGGCGTCCCGCTCGAACACCGTGTCGCCGTCGACCATGATGATGATCTCGTGCCGGGCGTGCGCGATCCCCGTGTTCAGGGCGCTCGGTTTGCCACCGTTGGGCTTCCGGATGACCCGGACGTTCGGCAGGCCCAGCGCCTCCACCAGGTCGGCGGTCCCGTCGGTCGACCCGTCGTCGACCACGATCACCTCGATGGCCCGATGGTCCCCGGCGGCCAGCGACCGGACGGCGGCCACGATGCCGGACTGTTCGTTGTAGGCCGGCACGATGATCGAGACCGGGTCGGTGACCGGTGGCCCCCACCGCCAGCGCCGGGACCGCCGACGCCGGGCGAGCCGGCCGGCGAGGAGGAGCAACAGCAGCGTACGGACGAGCATCAGGACGCCGACCACCACGAAGAGCACCCGCAGTGCGGCGAGGAACAGGTCGGCGATGCCGACGGCCAGCACCACCGAGCCGGCCCGCCAGCGGTCGAGTCCGGAGACCGGCACGTTCCCCGCGACCGGCCGGGCTTCCTCCCCGTCCATCTCCAGTGCCTGGTTCACCCCGTCGCTGACGGTCGTGAACCGGTATCCCCGAGCCATCATCATCGGGATGAAGCGGTCCAGTGCGACCAGCGTCTGGGACCGGTCACCACCGGCGTCGTGCAGCAGCACCACCGCGCCCTGCCCGTCCGGCGGGGTCATGTTGTGCACCATGACGTCCGGGCCCGGCTTCGCCCAGTCCCTGCTGTCGGTGTCGTTCACCGCCGTCAGGTAGCCGAGCCGGCCGGCCTCCCGGATCACCGCCCACGCCTGGTCGTCGACGGCGTCGGGTGTCGAGGAGTACGGGAAGCGCAGCAGGCTGGTCCGTACGCCCGCGGCGCTCATGATGGCCTGCTGGGTCTGCGCGTACTCCAGCCGTCGCCGCCAGCCGGACAGCAGGGTGGCGTCCGGGTGGCTGAAGGTGTGCACACCCAGTTCGTGTCCCTCGGCGGCGAGTCGCCGGGCGAGACCGGAATGGCGGGCCACCTGGCTGCCGACCACGAAGAAGGTGGCCGGAGCGTGGTGCCGGCGCAGCACGTCGAGCACCTTCGGCGTCCACACCGGATCGGGGCCGTCGTCGAAGGTGAGGGCGATGGTGCGCGGTGGCATGTGGTACGAGGCCACCCGCCCCTCGGTGGTGTCGATGACCGGGCCGCCGGACCGGATGACGGCGGGCACCCCGGCCTGGTCGCCGACATCTCGGACGTGGTCGGGGACGAATTCGGAGTTCGCGTACGCCTCGACGAACAGCACGCTGAGCACGACGGTGACCACGGATCCCCAGACGATCCATCCGGTCCAGCGCCGAGGTCGGGTGGGGCGGTCCGGGCGGGACGGCGGGACCGTGAGCGTGGTCTGGACCATCAGGCGGGCTGCCCGATGATCGGCTCCGGGGTGGGTG
>NZ_POTY01000296.1 GCF_003236315.1 Micromonospora craterilacus | reverse complement strand
CCGCCACCCCTACCGGCACCGCCGCCCGGCGGGCGCGCCGTTAAGAAGGGGCCCCTGCTCTACCGCCGGCGTTAACAAGGTGCCCTTCCTTGCATCTTCGGGGTGGGGCGTAATCTCGTGCGGTTGGCCGGGCGGCGTCACGAGGAGAAGCGAGCGGTGGACCAGAGCACCCTGGATCAGGAGATCGCCGCCGAGCAACGGCATCTCGACCGGGTGTACGCACGACTCGCCGAGCTACGCCGATCCGCGGTGCGCGCGGAACGGGACGGCTACCGGCTGGCCCGGGTCGGCAACTTCGGCGCGCTGGTCGAGCGCGACGCGATGGTCTTCCACGCCGCGCAGCGACGTCACCTGCTCGACGCCGAGTACGAGGGGCTGGTCTTCGGCCGGCTCGACCTGCACGACGGGCAGGTGCTGTACGTCGGGCGGCTCGGCATCCGGGACGAGGACGCCAGCACCCTGGTGGTGGACTGGCGGGCCCCGGCCGCCGCCGCGTTCTACCGGGCCACCCCGGCCGAGCCACTCGGCGTGGTGCGGCGTCGGACGATCCAGTCCAGCAGGGAACGGGTCACCCGGATCGAGGACGACCTGCTCGACCCGGACGCCGCGCCGCCGGACATGCCGGTGGTGGGCGACGGGGCGCTGCTGGCCACCCTGTCCCGGACCACCGGGCGCGGCATGCGCGACATCGTGGCGACCATCCAGCGCGAGCAGGACGACGCGATCCGCTCCCCCGGCTCCGGGGTCACCGTCGTCTCCGGCGGCCCCGGCACCGGCAAGACCGCGGTGGCGCTGCACCGCGCCGCGTACCTGCTCTACGCCGACCGCAGCCGGTACGCCGGCGGCGGCATCCTGGTGGTCGGCCCGTCCTCGGTCTTCGTCGAGTACATCGCCTCGGTGCTGCCGTCGCTGGGTGAGAACACCGCCACCCTGCACTCGCTGGGCACCCTCTTTCCCGGGCTGGTGGCCCGGCGCCCCGATCGGCCCGAGGTGGCGGCGGTCAAGGGTTCGCTGCGGATGCGCCGGGTGCTGGAGCGGGCGGCCCGGGACGCGGTGCCCGACTCCCCGGCCGAGCTGCGCCTGCTCTACCGGGGGCAGCTGCTGCGGCTGGAACGGGCCGAACTGGACGCGATCCGGGACCGGGCGCTGCCCCGGGGCGCCCGGCGCAACGAGGTACGCCGGGCCGGCTTCGACGGCGTGCTCGCCGCGCTCTGGTCGCAGGCCCGCCGGCTGGGCATCTCCGGGCTGCCCGAGCAGCGTGCCTTCGAGGACGAGCTGATCGACCGCACGGACTTCCGGGACTTCCTCAAGGTCTGGTGGCCCCGGTTGCATCCCCGGCACGTGCTCGGCTGGCTGGCCGATCCCGAGCGACTGCGCCGGTACGCCGCCGGCATCCTCTCCAACGCCGAGATCCGGCTGCTCGTGGCGGCGTACCGGGGGTTGGCCGACGACGGGCCGAGCGTCGCCGACATCGCGCTGCTCGACGAGCTGGACGCGCTGCTCGGCAAGCCGATGCGGCCCGCCCGCCGGAAGCGGGACCCGTTCCAGCTGGCCGGCGGGGTCCGCGAGCTGAGCACCTTCGCCGACCGGCAGCGGGCCGCCCGGCAGGCGGCCCGCGAGCGCCCCGAGGACTACCGGGACTACGCCCACGTGGTGGTCGACGAGTCGCAGGACGTCTCGCCGATGCAGTGGCGGATGATCGGCCGGCGCGGGCGGCTGGCGTCCTGGACGGTGGTGGGTGACCCGGCCCAGACCGCGTGGACGGGCGATCCGCAGGAGCTGTCCCGGGCCCGGGACCAGGCGCTGGGCCGGCGCCGGCGGCACCGCTTCACGCTCACCACCAACTACCGCAACTCGGCCGAGATCTTCGCGGTGGCGGCGGCCGAGATCCGTCGGGCGTACCCGGATCTCGCGCTGCCCACCGCGGTCCGGTCCACCGGGGTCGACCCGGTCCAGCTGGTGGTGCCGGCGGCGGAGCTGGAGACCAGCGTGGTGAGCGCCGCGAGCGCTCTGCTCGGCGACGTCGAGGGCACGGTCGGCGTGATCACCCCGGTGCCGCGCCGGGACGAGGTCGCGGCCTGGCTCGGCGGGCTCGGCGGGGAGCGGCTCCAGGTGGTGACCAGCCTGGAGGCCAAGGGCATGGAGTACGACGGGGTGGTGCTGGTCGCACCGGGTGAGATCCGTGCGGAGCCTGGCTCCGGCGTACGGACTCTCTACGTCGCGCTGTCCCGGGCCACCCAGCGGCTGACCACGGTCGACCCGACCGGCTGACCCGTCCGACCCGGCTCGACCGGGCGGACCCGACGGTTGCATACATAGCGATGTTGGCATAGATCCGACCCCGGTCCGGCGGACGACGGAAGGTGTCTGCGTGGGCGCGGGTCATGACCACCACCACGCCGCGGTGTCGAACGCCGCGCACCGCCACTCCGGCCGGTTGTGGGCGGCGTTCGCCCTGCTCAGCGTCCTGATGCTGGTCGAGGCGGGTACCGCCCTGCGGACCGGCTCGCTGGCCCTGCTCTCCGACGCCGGGCACATGTTCACCGACGTGCTCGGCATCGGGATGGCCCTGGCCGCCATCGCCGCCACCCGCCGGGCCGGCACCTACCCGCAGCGCACCTTCGGGCTCTACCGCCTGGAGGTGCTCGCCGCCCTGGCCAACGCCGTGCTGCTCTCCGGCGTCGCGGTCTACGTGCTGGTCGAGGCGGTACGCCGGTTCGGCAACCCGCCCGAGGTGCTCGCCGGGCCGGTGCTGGTGGTGGCGATACTCGGCCTGCTCGCCAACCTGGCCGCGTTCACGCTGCTGCGGTCCGGGGCACAGGAGAGCATCAACCTGCGCGGGGCGTACCTGGAGGTGCTGGCGGACCTGCTCGGCTCACTGGGCGTGATCGGGGCGGCGCTGCTGATCGCGGTGACCGACTGGTGGTGGGCGGATCCGCTGGTCGCGGTCGCGATCGGCACCTTCATCCTGCCCCGCACCTGGCGCCTCGGCCGGGCCGCGCTACGGATCCTGGTGCAGGCCGCCCCGGAGCACCTCCAGGTCACCGCAGTGCACGACCGGCTGGCCGCGGTGCCCGGCGTGGCCGGCGTCCACGACCTGCACGTCTGGACGCTCACCTCCGGCATGGAGGTGGCCTCGGCCCACCTGACCATGGCACCCGGCGCCGAGGTGGGCGCGGTGCTGGCGGCGGCCCGGGCGGCGTTGAACGAGGACTTTCACATCGAACACGCCACGTTGCAGATCGAGCCGGGAGCGAATCCTGGGGCCTGCGGAGCAGTCGAGTGGTAGTGAAACAAATACCAGGAGTCACATTGGCTGCACCGCCCCCACCAGCACCGGTAGGCTCTGACCCGGCCTCCGCCAGGCGGCACCCACCGGTGCCGGCGGCGGCCGCCGCCTAATCGCCCGCCAGGGCGAACCGGGGAACCATGTTCCTGGGGTGCATCCGCGTCCGCGCGGTAGGGATCTTCCGTCCCGAACCCGTCAGCTAACCCGGTCGGCGGCTGACGGAAGGACATGTGCATGCCAGCAGTGGCAACCGTGAGACCGGCCGCCCGGATGGCGGCCCTGATCGCCGCGGCGCTCGCCGTCGCCCTGGGCGTCGCGCTCGCCCCGTTCACGCCCGCCGCAGCCGCGCCGCAGGGGCTGCGCGCGGCACCTCCCGACGATGTGGGTGACGAGGGCGGCACCCCGGCGCTGCGCGCCCAGTTGGAGGCGGCCAGCAAGGGCTACCTCGACGCCAAGACCGCGCTCGACCGCTCGGTCAAGCGCCAGCGGCAGCTGGCCGACCAGCTCAAGGCGACCGAGAGCCAACTCGCCGAACGCAGCACCAAGGTCGCCCAGATCGCCGCACAGGCGTACCGCAGCGGGCGGCTCGGTGCCGCGTCGGCGCTACTCAACAGCGGTTCCCCGGCGGGCTTCATGGACCGGGCGGCGGCTTTGGATGCGGTGGCCGCCAACGAGGAGCGGGCGCTGCGCGACCTCCAGGCCACCCGGGACAAGATCAGCCGGACCAAGCAGGCGCTCGACGGCGAGATTCAGGAGCAGCGCAAGCAGGTGGCCGTGATGGCCAAACGCAAGGAGCAGGCCGAGCGGGCGTTGACCGTGGCCAACGAGCGGGCCGAGGCGGCCGAGCGGGCTCAGGCGGCGGAGCGGGCCAACCGCGCTCCGGCGCGTACCGGCGGGTCCAGCCCCACGGCCAAGCCCGCGCCCCGCAACTCGGACGGCTCGTGGCCGGCGGAGTCGTGCAGCGTCGACGACCCCACCCCGGCCAACGGCTGCATCACCCCGCGCACCCTGCACGCGCTGAACCAGGCCAAGGCGGCCGGCTTCACCCGGTACGTCTCCTGCTACCGCTCCGGCGGCTCGGGCGAGCACCCGAAGGGTCGGGCCTGTGACTTCGCGGCCCAGAAGAACGGCTTCGGCGGGGTAGCCACGGGCGGCGACCGGACGTACGGCAACAACCTGGCGGCGTACTTCGTGAACAACTCCGACCGGCTCGCCGTGCTCTACGTGATCTGGTACAAGCAGATCTGGCTGCCCAGCAGCGGGTGGCGGGCGTACAACAGCGGGCGCGGCGACCCGTCCAGCGACCACACCAACCACGTCCACCTGTCGGTGTACTGACCCACGTCGACGCCGGGTGGGCCGCCGTAGCGGGCGGTCCGCCCGGCGTCGTGCGTCTGCCCGACCCGCCACGCACGGACACGTCGTCCCGGCACCATGCGCCTTGACGCGGTGGCACCGGGACGGTGGCGGTCACGCGCCGGGGAGCACCTCGGGGGTCGCGGCGGCACCGGCGTAGTAGGGCTCGGGCGCGCCGAAGAGGCCGAGCAGGCCGGTCACCCAGAGCTGCCGGTGGACGAACCGGCTCGGCTCCGTGACGACCAGTTTCACGCCGCTGACCTCGGCGGTCTGGAAGCCGGCGACCATCGCGCTGATGCCCACCGAGTCGATGAAGGTGACCAGCCGCATGTTGAGCTCGATCCGGGCTGGACGCCCCTTGGCCAGCACTTCGGCAATGGCCTCTTTCACCTCGTACGCGGTGTCGACGTCGATCTCGCCCCGCGGGGCGATCTCGATGACACCACCGGGCCGAACCGTCTGCAGGATCGACAGGCTCACGCGAGCACCTCCACTCGCCCGTCTGACGGGCGCCTCATCAGTACGCGGGCCGCGACCGAGAGTATTCCTCCGACGGCCTCGGTCGCCACCCCTCGGGATGAGCAATTCGCGGACAGGGGTACGCCAAGTCCCCCATATCCGGACTTTTCAGGTTCTACCACTCGACGTTAGCTCATCACCCACACCGACGAACCAGGGTAGCGGGCCGGCGCCAACCCGTCCGATATCCGGCACCTCGGCGTGCCTGCCGGAAAACCGCCCCGACCTGCACTCGGCCGGCCAGGGGCGGCCAGATGTGCAAAGCATCACGGCGACCGGCACGGCGAGAGAACTCCGCCGGGGTTTGCGGCGGCATCCGGCGGGGCACAGCCTCCGATGGCGAACCGCCGCACGCCGGGCAAACCGCCGAGGTCTGATGTGGGCACCGGCCTCGGCACCGTCGAGGAGGGAACCACCATGATCGGAACCAACCTGCTGGAGCGCCGCAGCAAGCCGGAGCGGATCACAGACCAGGCATGGCAGCACCTCGTCTCGGCGGTCAACACCGCGGGGGACAGCATCCGCGACACCGCCCGTTCGGCCCGCCACACCTCCGCCGGCCTCGCCGACGGGGCCGGTGACCTGGTGGGCTCGGCCGCCGACGAGGCCCGCCACCGGGCCACCCGGGCCTTCGACGCGCTCGCCGGCCGCCGTCCCGCGCTGCCCTGGACGTTGCTGGTCGGCGCGGCCCTGGTCGGTGCCGCCATCGGCTGGGCCGCCGGCACCGCCGCGCGGGCCGCCGGCAGTCACGACCGGGCCGTCGAGGACATCGACTTCGTCGACGTGGAACGTCCCGACTCCCCCGCCGAGACCGACCGCTGACCCGATACCGAGCGACGGGCCCCGTCCGACCGGTACCGGTCGGACGGGGCCCGCCGTGCTGGCCGCGGTGTGGACGGTCAGCGGGTGGTGCAGGTGATGGTGGTGGGTGGACTGTTGGCGCCGGTGGTGCTGGCGAGGAAGCCGGGTGCGCTCCCATGGTCTCGTCCGGTCCGGGTGAGGACGGATCACCCGATCGGTAACCAAACTCGTTCCACGGTGGGCCGCCGTCCCGGTCCGCACCGCCGCCGAACCGCTGCCGAGAGAGGAGCGACCGATGGCCAGCATCTCGACGATCAATCGCACCGACCAGGACATCCAGACCGCGGTGCTCGACGAACTCGACTGGGAGCCCCGGGTGCAGCCGCACGAGATCGGGGTCACCGTGAGCGAGGGCGTGGTGACGCTGACCGGGCGGGTGGACAGCTACGCCAAGAAGTGGGCGGCGGAACGGGCCACCCACCGGGTCAACCAGGTCCGGGCGGTCGCCAACGACATCGCCGTACGACTGGTCACCGGTGCCGAGCGCACCGACCCGGAGATCGCCACGGCCGTCGAACACGCCCTGCTGTGGCACGCGTTCGTGCCGGTCGAGGAACTCGACGTGACCGTCTCGCAGGGCTGGGTCACCCTGCACGGCGAGGTCGAGTGGGAGTACCAGCGCCGCGCCGCCGAGCAGGCGGTCGGCGGGCTGACCGGGGTACGCGGGGTGAGCAGCGGGATCACCGTCCGGCCGGCGGTCCGCCCGGACGGCGGGGCCCTGGCCCAGCGGATCGTCGACGCGCTGGCCCGCAACCGGGCCACCGCCGCCGAGCAGGTCACGGTGCGCGTACACGGCGACACGGTGCTGCTGGGCGGACTGGTGCACTCGATGCCCGAACGGGCCGAGGTGGAGCGGGTCGTCTGGTCCGCGCCGGGCATCCGCGAGGTGCAGAACCACATCGCGGTGGCCCCGGTGCTGCGCTGACCACCCGGGCCGGGTGAGCCGTCCTCACCCGGCCGGGTACGAGGCTGGCACTCATGACCGATCGGCTGACCACGCCACTGCAGGTCACTGCGCGGCTCCGCACTCCCGTCACCGACCACGACCACGTCCGGGGCCCGGCGGACGCGCCGGTGACGATCGTCGAGTACGGCGACTTCCAGTGCCCGTTCTGCGGGCTCGCGCACGCCAACCTGCGGGAGGTGCTGCGCCAACGGGCCGACACGGTCCGCCTGGTCTACCGCCACTTCCCGATCGCCAACCTCCACCCGTACGCCGAACGCGCCGCCGAGGCGGCGGAGGCCGCCGGGCGGCGCGGCCGGTACTGGGAGATGCACGACTGGCTCTTCGAGCACCAGGACCAGCTGGACCCGGTGCACCTGACGGTCGGCGTCGAGCAGCTCGGCCTGCCCGTCGAGGAGGTGGACGCGGAGATCGGGCGGCACGGCAACGCCGACCGGATCCGGCACGACTTCGTCGGCGGCATCCGCAGCGGGGTGAACGCCACCCCCACCCTCTTCGTCAACGGCACCCGCCACGACGGCGACTTCGACCTGGCCACCCTCCTCACCACCGTCGAC
>NZ_POTY01000295.1 GCF_003236315.1 Micromonospora craterilacus | reverse complement strand
GGGGCATCAGTCCTCCGGGGGTCGGCGCGGTGGTGGCGTGCCCCGGGACGGGACCTGTCTGCCACCGATCGGATGTTGACCCCCGCGCGGCCCCCGGTGCGGTCACGGCCGCACCCGCGCTGGGCACAGAACTACCCCACGGGTACGACGATTTCCCCGTGGGCGACGCGGCGTCCCCACCCCTGGGAAGCCGGTGGGGTACGCGGCGCGGCCCGCTAGAGTCGGTGCGTGGCGCTCGGTCTTCCCTCGGTCCTCCCCAATCCGCAACCGGCCATCGGGGAGTTGGTCCGCGACTGCCAGCCGACCTTCTCCTTCGAGTTCATGCCGCCCAAGACGGAGCAGGGGGAACAACAGCTCTGGCAGGCCATCCGCGAACTGGAGTCGTTGCGCCCCTCGTTCGTCTCGATCACCTACGGTGCCGGCGGGTCGACCCGGGACACCACGGTCGCGGTCACCGAGCGGGTCGCCACCGAGACCACCCTGCTGCCGATGGCCCACCTGACCGCGGTCAACCACTCCGTCGCCGAGCTGCGGCACGTGATCGGCCGGCTGGCCGGCGCCGGGGTGCGCAACGTGCTGGCGGTGCGGGGCGACCCACCCGGTGACCCCACCGGCGAGTGGGTACCGCACCCCGCAGGCGTGCACTACGCCGAGGACCTGGTCCGCCTGGTGCGCCGGTCCGGCGACTTCAGCGTCGGCGTCGCCGCCTTCCCGTACCGGCACCCGCGCTCACCGGACGTCGCCACCGACACCGAGCACTTCGTCCGCAAGTGCCGGGCCGGCGCGGACTTCGCGATCACCCAGATGTTCTTCGACGCCGACGAGTACCTCCGCCTGCGGGACCGGGTGGTCGCCGCCGGCTGCGACACCCCGATCCTGGCCGGGGTGATGCCGGTGACCCGGATCGGCACGATCGAGCGGTCGGTGCAGCTCACCGGGGCGCCGTTCCCGCCGGCGCTGGCGGCGCGGTTCGAGCAGGTCGCCGACGACCCCGACGCGGTCCGCCGGCTCGGCATCGAGCAGACCAGCGAGATGTGCCGGCGACTGCTCGACGAGGGGGTCCCCGGCATCCACTTCATCACCTTCAACCGGTCCACCGCGACCCGGGAGATCTGGCAGAACCTGCGGGTGGGCGCTGCTACGTGAGGCCCGGCGCCCGCGACACCTCAGCGCCGCCGTGACGGTTGAACCGTGGTGGGCAGACAGCTGAACTGGAACGAGTACGCCACGGCGTGGGCCCGGCTGCACGGGGGGTTCGATCCTCGGGCCGCCACCCCGGTGGTACGCGGCTGGCTGCGGTTCTCCTACCACCTCGGGTTCCTGTTGGGCCGGCTGCGGGTCGGCCCGACCGCGGTGACGGTGGTCGGGGTTCTGCTCTGCCTCTGCGTACCGCTGCTCGCGGTCCGGCCGGGTGACGGGCCGTTCCTCGGCGCCCTGTTCGTGCTGCTCGCCTCGGTGGCCGACAGCGTCGACGGGGCGGTGGCGGTGGCCACCGGCCGTACGACCCGGCTCGGTTACGTCTACGACTCGCTGGCCGACCGGATCGGCGAGGCCGCCTGGCTGGTGGCGTTCTGGCTGGTGGGCGCGCCCGGTGCGCTGGTGGCCGCAGGTGGCGCGCTGTCCTGGCTGCACGAGTACGTACGGGCCCGTGCGGTCGCCGCGGGGATGCGGGAGATCGGCGCGGTGACCGTGGGGGAGCGGCCCACCCGGGTCTGCGTGGCCATCGGTGGACTGCTGCTGGCCGGCCTGACCGGGCTGATCGAGCTGGATCTGGCCGCCGGCACCATCACCATGGCGACCGCGGTCTGGGTGCTGCTGGCCGCCTTCGGGCTGGGGCAGCTGCTCGCCGCTGTCCGCCGGGCGTTGATCAACGCCGACTGACCGCACGGGCGCCGATCAGCGCCGGCTGAACCGCACGAGCGCCGACCGGGCCGCACGGGTGCCGGTCGACGCCGGCTGAACCGCACGGGCGCCGATCAACGCCGGCCGGGCCGCCCTCGGCGTGCCGGGCCGTCCGCCGGCTGCGCTGATCCGCGTTGCGCTGTTAAGAAGGGGCCCTTCCTCTACCGCAGGCGTTAATAAGGGGCCCTTCCTTACACCTACCAGGCCGGGCCGATCTCGTCGGCGACGATCTGCGCGGAGAGGGCCACCATCGGCAGCCCGCCGCCCGGATGGCTGGAACCGCCGACCAGCCACAGGCCGTGGGCGGGGCCCCGGTTGGCCGGGCGGAGCAGGCCGCCGGCCGTGCCGTAGATCGCCCCGCCCGGTGTACCGGTCGCGCTGGCCAGGTCGGCGGGACTGCGGACGTCGCGGAACACCAGCCGGTCGCGGACGTCCACGCCCCGTTCGGCCAGCACGTCGAGGATCCGATCGGCGTACGCCTGGGCCAGCCCCGGCCGGCGCCAGTCGACCGCCCCCGCAGCGGTGCCCTGGCGAGCGGCGTTGACCAGCACGAACCATGCCTCGTGCCCGGTCGGGCGGGTCGCCGGGTCGTCGGCGACGGTGACGAAGACCGTCGGGTCGGCCGCCGGCCGGGCCCGTACTCCCCGCCCGGGGTCGCCGAAGACCGCATCGAACTCGGCGTCGTAGTCGCGCGGGAAAAAGACGTTGTGATGGGCCAGTCCGGTGCCCCCGCGTACGCCGAGCAGCAGCACGAAACCGGCCAGGCTGCGGTCGGTGAGCGCGGCCAGCCGGCGTGGGTCGGGCAGCAGGTCCCGGTAGACGGTGAGCGCGTCCACGTTGGCCACCACCACGTCGGCGGGTACCGGGGCGGTCTGGCCGGCGACGCGCACCCCGTGCACCCGGCCGCCGACGGCGTCGATCCGGGTCACCGCGGCGCCGGTGCGCACCACCACCCCGAGGTCCAGGCAGCGGGACAGCAGCGCGTCGGCGAGGGTGCCCAGCCCGCCGCGCAGGTACCAGCCGCCGAAGGCCAGCTCGGCGTAGGAGACGGCGACCAGGGCGGCCGGCGCGCGGCGCGGGTCGGCGCCGGTGTAGGTGGCGTACCGGTCCAGCAGCATCCGCAGTCGAGGGTCGGACAGCTGGGCCCGGCCCAACCCGCGCAGGCTCTGCCCGGGTCGGATCGCGGCCAGGTCGCCCAGCCGCCAGGCCAGCCGGGCCAGGTCGCGGGGGGAGTCGACGCGGCGGCGCAGGATGTCGTGTTCGGAGGCCCGCCAGACCCGGGCGGCGCGCCGCCACAGCCGCTGCCAGTCGGCGGCGGCCCGGTCGCCGAGGGCCGCGCCGATCCGGGCGGTGAACTCCACCGGGTCGGCGCAGGAGTCGAGCACCGGGCCGCCGCCGGGGAAGACGTGCCGCACGATCGGGTCCAGCGGCACCAGGTCGAGGTACTCGTCGAGTTTCGCCCCGGTCGCCTCGAACAGCTCGTGGAAGACCTCGGGCAGGGTGAGCAGGCTGGGGCCGGTGTCGAAGTGGAACGAGCCCACCGGGGTGTCGCGGGTGTGCCGTCCGAGCTTGCCGCCGACCGTGTCGGCCCGTTCGAGGACGGTCACCTGGTGCCCGGTGACGGCCAGCCGGGCCGCGGCGGCCAGCCCACCCACCCCGGCGCCGACGACCACGATCCGCGCCATGCCGTGTCCTCCCAGGCCCTAGCCGACCGGACGGCCGCGCCAGGTCAGGCGTCGCCGCTTGCGCAGATGGTACGACCGCAGGGTCACCACCAGGGCGGCGGAGATCGGGTGCCCGAACGAGGCCCAGAGCGACTTGGTGTAGCCGTCGCGCAGCTGCGGCCAGGTCTCGTACATCCGGCAGGAGGCCAGCCGGGAGCCGTCGACCAGGGTGATCCGGCCGGCTGAGCGCTTCACCGCCCGGGCCAGCTCGATGTCCTCCAGCACCCGGTCGGCGACCGCCGCGTGCCCTCCGGCCCGCAGGTAGCCGGCCCGGTCCACGACCAGGAACTGCCCGCCGGCCGCGGCCAGCGACGGCCGCGGTGAGCGTTCCATCGCGCGCAGCGGCAGGAAGGTCAGCCACAGCCACTGCAACAGCGGCTGCACCAGCCGGTCGGCCGCCGTCCGCACCACGATCCGGGGGTACGGCGACAGCAGCGCCGCCCCGGCGGCCCGCAGCTCGGTCACCGCCGCCGCCACGGCGTACGGGCCGAGCAGCACGTCGGCGTCCACGAAGACCAGCACAGTGGCCGACGGGTCGGCGCGGGTGGCCAACTGCCAACAGGCGTGCGGCTTGCCCAGCCAGCCCGGTGGCGGGTCGACGCCGGTGAGCAGGGTGACCCGCGGATCGCCGGCCGCCACCGCGCGGACCACGTCGGCGGTGCCGTCGCCGGAGCCGTCGTCGAGCACCACGACGCGCAGCCCGGGCACGCCCCGCTGGGCGAGCAGGGCCCGCAGGCACGGGGTGACCCGGGCGGCCTCGTCGCGTAACGGCAGCAGCACCGCCACCCGTTCGGTGATCGTCACCGGGTCGCCGGCCGGCCGGCGCAGCCACCGGCCGGCGTTGACCATCGTGTGCGCGGCCAGCGCGGCGAGCACGCCCAGCGCGATCAGCGCGACCAGCGACGGGCTCATGCCGGCGCTCCGCTGGGCCCGGTCATGCGGCGACGTCGGCCGGCGCGCGTGGCGTACCGGTGGCACTGTGGCGGGTCTGCCGGGACCGCAGCAGCGTCACCGCCAGCGGCACCGCGACCACCCCCATGCCGGTCGCACCCCACAGCGCCGAGGCGGGCAGGTCGAGGAAGACCGCGTGGGCCAGCACGCTGGAGCCGTACGTCCACAGGTAGAGCGCGTACATCGGGTGGTCGCGGGCATCGGTGACCGCCACGGCGGGCCCGGCGAGCGGGCGCAGCGCGGCCATCACCAGCACCGCGAACAGCAGCCAGCCCAGGTAGTTGCTGACCGGGATGTCGGGCAGGCCGGGCAGCGCCGGGGTGGCCTGCCGCCACACCCAGTGGCCCTCGGCCACCATCTGCGGGTCGAGGAAGAGGTCCCAGGCGGCCAGCCCGACCGTGGCCAGCGCGATCCGCCCCGGCCACCGCCACCACGCCGCCGTACCGGCTGGTGGCCGGGCGGCCGACCCGCCGCCCAGCAGCCCGTTGTGGTCGGTGCCCGGCGTGCGGATCGACGGCCCGGTGGTGAGTCGGGTCGCCACCAGCCAGGCCGGCCAGGCCATCCACGTCCAGGCCAGCGGGATGACCAGCGGCACCCCGGCCAGCTTCGGGCCGAGCTGGCCGGAGTAGTCGTAGCTGCCGAACGGGAAGCCGGTGGCCACCCCGAGCGCCTCGATGGCGAACCCGCCGCCAGTGACCACCGCGACCAGCGTCACCGCCGTACGCGGCCCCCGGCTGGCCAGCGCGTGACCCACCGAGAGCAGGTAGCCGAGCAGCACGGTGGCCACGGTCAGCCGGGCCCGGGTCGACCCGCCGGTCAGCGGGTAGCAGATCTGGGCCAGCACCAGCAGGGCCAGCAGTGCCCACGGGTAGCCGCGGGCCAGCCGGGCCGGTGCGCCGCCGGTCATGACCCGGCGGGCGGCGGCGGTGACCCCGGTGCCGGCAGGGGCAGGTCCCGGCCGAGCACCCCGAACGGGCGTTCGTCGCCGGGGAAGCGGAAATCGCGCAGGATGTCGACGAAGCCGAACCGGCGGTACAACCGCCAGGCGCGGGAGGTGTGCTCGTCGGCCTCCGGCGTGGACAGCAGCGTGGTCGTGCCCTCGGCCATGGTGAGCAGGGCACGCAGTTGCCCGGCACCCAGGCCGTGCCCCTGGGCCGGTGGCCGTACGTGCAGCTCGACCACCTCGAAGCAGTCGGTCAGCCAGCGCTGCCGGGTGGCCGGGTCCAGCGCCCGCCAGACCTGGTCGTGCCACCACTGGCCGGGCCCGCCGACGTAGCCGTAGCCGAAGCCGGCCAGGTGGCCCTCGGTGGTCAGGCTGGCGACGGCGCGGAAGCCGGGCCGGCGGACGTGGGTGGCGATGTAGCCGCGACGGGCCTCCAGCAGGTCGGCGCGGTAGCCCATGGCCTCGCCGTAGACGGCCACCACGTCGTCCAGCCGCCGGAGGAGATCGTCCGGTGTCCACCGCACCAACCTCATGCCCGCCCACCCTTCGCCGGATCGCCGTCGGCGACCCACCCCAGTACCGTCCGGTCACCGATCACGTCACGCACCTCGAACCGTGCGAAGAGTTCCTCCGCGTACCACCGCTCGGTCGGGGTCCGGGTGATCGCGGCCCGGTGCTCCGGGTGACGGTACGCGAACGCCACCAGGTCCGCCGGGTCTCGCCACACGCTCACCGTGCCCTGCCAGCCCAGCGGTGCCTCGCCGACGCCGAAGCGGGCCAGCAGGCCGGGCGCGGCGTGCAGGGCGGCGGCGACCGGTGGGACCGCCCGCCAGAAGGTGAGTGCCCGGGCCGGGCGTAGCCGGGCCCGGGTCAGGGCCAGCACCGGGCCGGTGGCCGGGCCGCCCGCGGGATCGCCGAACGGCCGGCGTCGGGACCACTCACCGCGGCTGGTCAGCGGTCGCAGGTCGAGCCGGACGCCGGTCCGGGCGAGGCCGGACCAGGCCCGCCCCACCGATGAGTCGGCGAACCGGGTGGCCGCGGCGGGGGAGTCCCACACGGTCAGCGCGGCCCAGCGGGTCGGGTCGGCGTCGCCCGGCCCGAAGCCGGCGCCGGTCCCGGTGCCGAGCAGCTTGCCGAACCGTACGCCGGGCAGGGCGCGCAGCCGGTGTGGGTCGAGTGCCATCCGGGCCAGCGCCCGGGGCAGGGCGGTCCGGGGGATCCGCCACACGTGCAGGGTGACCAGCTCCGGGACGGTGTCTCGCTTGCTCACGCCACGTCGGTCGGGGTCCCGCCGGTGACCCGCAGCAGTTCGGCGTACGTGGTGGGGAAGACCGCCTGCGGCACGCCACCGGCGGCCCAGATCTCGTCGTACTTGTCCAGGGCGGTGTCCACCAGCGTGCGCAGCGGCTGCGGGTGACCCACCGGGGCGACCCCACCGATCACCTGGCCGGTGTGCTCCTTGACGAACTGCGGGGTGGCCCGGCGCAGCCGGGTGACGGCGAGCCGGGCGGCCAGGCCGGCGGTGTCCACCCGGTGCGCGCCGGAGGTGAGCACCAGCAACGGCGCCCCGTCGGCGTCGAAGACGAGCGAGTTGGCGATGGCGCCGACGTCGACACCGAGCGCTTCGGCGGCGGCCGCGGCGGTGTGTACCGCGTCGGGCAGCAGGCGGACCTTGGCGGGCGTGCCGGAGCCGTTCCGGGCGTCCGCGCCGTCGAGCGCGTCCTGCACCGCCCGTACGTTCGGGTGTGACTGCATGCCGCCATTCTTCCCGGTACGCGGGCGACCGGCGCACCCGGCCACGTCGCGCCCGGCGAAAGGGCGGTGTCCGGTCTCCCGCGCGAGGTACCGGCGCGCCACACGTTGCATTTTCGTCGGAGGGAGGGTGTACTGTCAGCAGCAGTTAGAACGAGTGTTCGATTGTCTCGAACGTTCGTTCCAACCCCTCGGGGCGGGTGTTTCGCGGCACCGGCTCCCGGGAGGTGCGGTACCGCGGACCGCACCGGGGCTCCGGGCAGTCGCGAGTCCGGACCCGCCAAGGCAGGATCGTCGCCCGCCGCCCACGACCCCCGGGCGGCGGGCGACGGACCCGCCGGTACGCCGGCCGGGTGTGGTGTGGGGAAGCTCCGCACCCGGCCGGCCGCCCCACCTGGTGCGTCTTCCTCCGCACCGCCTGCCGCGGGCCTTCCGCGCCGACGGGGCCACCTCCGTCGCGCGGCCCGCCCG
>NZ_POTY01000294.1 GCF_003236315.1 Micromonospora craterilacus | reverse complement strand
GACGAACCCGGCACGGAGCCGGAGACGGCCGGGGCGGGCGCCGAGGCGACGGCGGCCGGGCCGGTGCCGGCAGGCTCCCGGGGGGTGTCCGCGCCGACCAGGTACGGGATGCCGCCAAGCGCGGTGCCGAGCACCGGACGCCCGCTGGCCAGCGCCTCGATGATCACCGTCGGCAGCACGTCGTGCCAGGTGGAGGTCGCCAGCACCACGGCGCTGGCGGCCAGCGCCTCGCGTACGCCCGCGCGGTCCAGCGGGCCGAGGAAGGTCACGTCGGACCGCTCGGCCGCCGCCGCCTCGACCAGCGGACGCAACTCGCCGTCACCGGCGACCCGCAGCGGCCCGAGCGCGCCGTCCGGGTGCCGGCGCCACGCCTCCAGCAGCAGGCCGAGCCCCTTCTCCGGAGAAAGCCGGCCGAGGAAGAGGAAGCCCCGGCCGAGCGGCGCGGGAGCACCGGGATCGGGGATGGCGTTCGGCTTGACCACGATCCGTTCGTCCGGGATGCCGTAGTCGCGCAGGTGATCGGCGACCGCGCTGGTCAGGGCGATGAACCGGTCCACCGACTTCCAGGTGCCCCGATGCACCGCCAGGGTGGTCGCCATCAGGGCGCTCTGCGCCCGCGACCCCCGGTAGCAGCGGTGCACCACCGCCGGCACGCCCAGCGCCCGGCCCCGGCAGTCCTGGCAGATCACGCCGTCCCGGAAGTACAGCCCGGAGGAGCAGACCTGCCGGTAGTTGTGCACCGTCTGCACCACCGGCACCCCGTGCCGATGGGCGGTCCGCACCACCCAGGGCGAGAGCAGCGGGTACGGGTTGTGCAGGTGCAGCACGTCCGGACGGTGCTCGGTGAGCAGCCGACCCAGCTCCTGCTGTGCCCGGGGCGCGTAGATCGGGGAGATCGGCAGCAGCGCCTTCGCGGTGGTCGGCATCGACGCGATCTCGTCGGAGCTGCGCAGGAACGGCAGCACCTCCACCCCGGCCGCGGTGAGCTGGGCGATCTCCGCGTCGACGATGGTGTTCTCGCCGGAGGGCTGAGCTTCCCGATACCGGTTGTGCGCCACCACGATTCTCACGCGCACAAACGCTACCGTTAACAACGTGCCCGAACTACCGGAGGTGGAGGCGCTCGCGGGTTACCTGCGGCAGCGCGCGGTGGGCCGGCGTGTCGACCGGTTGGAGGTCGCCGCGATCAGCGCCCTGAAGACGTACGACCCGGCACCGGCGGCCGTCGCCGGCCGGGCGGTGATCGACGCCCGGCGGCACGGCAAGTTCCTCGACGTGGTCTTCGACGGTGGCCTGCACCTGGTGGTCCACCTGGCCCGGGCGGGCTGGCTGCACTACCGCGAGGCGTTCGCCTCGACCGTCCCGCTACGTCCCGGCAAAGGCCCGATCGCGCTCCGGGTCCGTCTCGACGACGGCTCCGGCTTCGACCTGACCGAGGCCGGTACGCAGAAGAAGCTCGCCGCCTACCTGGTGACCGACCCGCAGGTGGTGCCGGGGGTGGCCAAGCTCGGGCCCGATGCGCTCTCGGCCGACCTCGCCACCTTCGCCGGCGCGCTGCGCAGCCGCCGCGGACAGGTCAAGGGGGTGCTCACCGACCAGGCGGTGCTGGCCGGGGTGGGCAACGCGTACTCGGACGAGATCCTGCACGCGGCGAAGCTGTCGCCGTTCGCGCTGACCGACCGGCTGACCGACGACCAGTGCGCGACCCTGCACGCGGCGACCCGGCGGGTGCTCGGCGACGCGGTGACCCGCTCGCTGGGGCAGCGGGCCGCCGAGCTGAAGGGCGAGAAGCGATCCGGGCTGAAGGTGCACGCCCGGACCGGGCTGCCCTGTCCGGTCTGCGGGGACACCGTCCGTGAGGTCTCGTTCGCCGACTCCAGCCTCCAGTACTGCCCGACCTGCCAGACCGGCGGCAAACCCCTTGCTGACCGACGGTTGTCCAAACTCGTACGGTGAGTAACGCCACTCACTGGTTACGGAGAGGAATCGGACGCGGGGTACCCAACCACCGGTCCGGCGCTCTACCGGGGCCGCCATCCATCGGTATAGTGGCCCGGTCCCCGGCTTCCGGATGGCGTGGAGCCGGCCAGATCCCAGGCGAAAACGAGCCCGCCGCGCAATGTCCTCCGGGTCGGCGACGGGTACGGATCGAGCGTGGGAAACTGGAAGGGTGGGCGACCCGGGCCCTCACGGCGAGTGAGCGGCGCGTGTCATGCGGGAGGACATGGGTGAGGTGACGACTAGCCTCCAGCGCCCGGTATCCAACGAAGGCCGGAGCAAACTCGTGCGGCACGTCGACAGCTTCGAGATCCAGCCGCCGAACCCGCCGTCCCCCAACGGCGTACCTCGATCGGCGTGGGCCCGAGCCCGACGACGCGTCTCCCGTTGGCACCGCCCCTACACGGCGATCCTGCTGCTGCTGGACTTCGCGGCGGCCGCCTTCGCCAGCTACACCGCGATCCGCACCTTCGACCAGGCCACCGCGGGCTTCTACGACGCCCAGAACGACCCGACCTGGTTCTTCACCGTGGCCTTCCTGCTGCTGCCGCTGGGCTGGCTGATCATCCTCTGGTTCAACGGCGCCTACGACCGGCGCTGCCTCGGGCTCGGGCCGGACGAGTTCAAGCGGGCGATCCGCGCCGGTGTGACGGTCTGCGCCACCGTGTCGTTCCTCGCCTTCGCCACCAAGACCGACCTGTCCCGATTCACCGTCGGCACCGCCCTGCTGCTGGCCCTGCTGCTGATCCTGCTGGGCCGGATCCTGGCCCGCTTCGTGCTGCACGTGGTGCGCCGCAACATCCAGCAGGCGGCGCACCGGATGGTGCTGGTCGGCACGCTGCCGGAGTGCCTGGAGGTGTACACGGCGGTCACCCGTAACCCCTCGGCCGGGCTGGTCCCGGTCGCCATCCACATCACCGACGGCTACGCGGCGGCCAAGGGCGTGCAGACCCCGGTTCCGGTGTACGCCGGCCGCGACGTGCTGGCCCTGGTACGCGAGGTGGGCGGCGACACCATCGCGGTCTGCGGCTCGGCCAGCGCCGAGCCGGGCGAGCTGCGCCGGCTGGCCTGGCAGCTGGAAGGCTCCGGCGTCGACCTGGTGGTGGCCCCGCAGCTGACCGACATCGCCGGGCCCCGGGTGCACATCCGCCCGATCGAGGGCCTGCCGCTGCTGCACGTCGAGGAGCCGACCCTGTCCGGGCCGGCGCTGCTGGCCAAGAGCATGATGGACCGGGTCGGTGCCGGGCTGGGCCTGCTGGTGCTGGTCCCGGTCTTCCTCGCCATCGCCGTCGCGATCCGGATCTCCGACCCCGGTCCGGTCTTCTTCCGGCAGCCCCGGGTGGGGCACGAGGGGCGCACGTTCCGGGTGTGGAAGTTCCGGACCATGTACGTCGACGCGGAGGACCGGCTGGCCAGCCTGGTCGACCAGAACGAGACCGACGGCATGCTGTTCAAGATGAAGCAGGATCCGCGGGTCTTCCCGGTCGGCCGCTTCCTGCGCGCCTCCTCGCTGGACGAGCTGCCGCAGTTGATCAATGTGCTCAAGGGCGAGATGTCGCTGGTCGGGCCGCGTCCGCTGCCCGCCGACGACGGCGACTTCCTGGGCGATGTGCGGCGTCGGCTGCTGGTCCGCCCCGGCATGACCGGGTTGTGGCAGGTGTCCGGCCGGTCCGATCTGTCCTGGGACGAGGCGGTCCGGCTGGACCTCTACTACGTCGACAACTGGTCGCTGGCGTACGACCTGAGCATCCTGTGGCGCACGGTCGGCGTGGTGCTGGCCCGCAAGGGCGCGTACTGACCACTTGGCCGAGGCGGCCGAAACGACCAGGATCGTGCGCGTGAGTGGCAACCTCTCGGCCGTCGTCGGCGTCGTCTCGCTGTTCACCGTGCTGGCCGCGGCTCTGTTCGCGGTCGGCCGGCTGCGCGGACGGCGCGGCATCGCCACGGCGGGTCAGCGGGCCACCTACGAGGTGCTGCACACCGCCGGGCTGGCCGCCGAGCCACTGCGGGCCGGGCTGAGCCCCGCCGGAGCGGCCAAGGCCGCCCGCCACCTGCGTACCCTGGTCGGCGCGGACGGGTTGGCGTTGACCAACACCGAGGAACTGCTCGCCCTCGACGGGCGCGGCGCGCACCACGGAGAGCAACTGCGTGCGGCGGCCCGACGGGTGGTCACGTCGGAGCGCTCCACCGTGCTCGGCGAGTCGGAGCTGCGCTGCGACCGGGTTGACTGCCCGGTCCGGGGGGCGGTGGTGGCCCCGCTGGCCGGTGAGGAAGGTCGGGTCGCCGGAGCGCTGGTCGCGATCACCGACGGTGCTCCCGCCCCGGGCCTGGTGCAGGCCACCCTGGAGACCGCGCACTGGGCCGGCAGCCAGCTCGCCCTGGCCGAGCTGGACTCGTCCCGGGAGCGGCTGGCCCGGGCCGAGGTCCGCGCACTGCGGGCCCAGATCAGCCCGCACTTCATCTACAACGCGCTGACCGCGATCGGCTCGTTCGTCCGTACCGACCCGGAACGGGCCCGGGAACTGATCCTGGAGTTCGCCGAGTTCACCCGGTACTCGTTCCGGGCGCACGGTGAGTTCACCACGCTGGCCGAGGAGCTTCGGTCGATCGACCGGTACCTGACCATCGAGCGGGCCAGGTTCGGTGACCGGCTCCAGGTTCGGCTCCAGATCGCCCCTGAGGTGCTGCCGGTCACCCTGCCGTTCCTGTGCCTGCAACCGCTCGTGGAGAACGCCGTCCGGCACGGGTTGTCGCGCAAGCCCGGCACGGGCATGGTGAGCATCGAGGCCCGGGACGCGGGCGCCGAATGCCACATCACGGTGGAGGACGACGGGGTGGGGATGGATCCGGGCACGTTGACCGCCGGGATTGCCGAGCTGGCCGGGACCGCCGACCCCGGCGACGATCCGGGCCAGCACGTCGGTCTCTCGAACGTCGACGAGCGGCTCCGGTCCGTCTTCGGGGACGGCTTCGGCCTGGTGGTGGAGACCGGTCTGGGTTCGGGTACGAAGGTGAGCATGCGGGTGCCGAAGTTCCATCCCGGCGTACGGGCCGGCTCGTGACCGCCAACGGCGGACTGACCGCCTCGGGCTTCCTGCGCGTACTGGCGGTGGACGACGAACCGCCCGCACTGGACGAGCTGGCCTACCACCTGCGCGCCGATCCTCGGGTGGCCCGGCTGCACACCGCCGGCGACGCCACCGAGGCGCTGCGGGTGCTCCGGGACGGCGACGTGGACGTGGTCTTCCTGGACATCCGGATGCCCGGCCTGGACGGCATGGAGCTGGCCCGGGTGCTGCGCCGCTTCGCCCGGCCACCGGCGATCGTCTTCGTCACCGCGTACGACGACGGCGCGGCGGACGCCTTCGACCTGGGCGCCACCGACTACGTCCGCAAACCGGTACAGGCGGAACGGCTGGCCGAGGCGCTGCGCCGGGTGGTCGGTTCGCGGGTGGTGCCGTCCCACCCGGCCGCCCTGGCCCGGGCCGAGGAGGACCCGACGATCCCGATCGAGCTGGCCGGCAGCACCCGGATGCTGCCCCGGTCGGCGGTGCGGTGGGTCGAGGCGCAGGGTGACTACGCACGGCTGCACACCGCGGACGGTGCGCACCTGGTCCGGGTGTCGCTGGCCACCCTCGCCGAGCGGTGGGCCGACGCCGGGTTCGTCCGGATCCACCGGTCGCACCTGGTGCAGCTCCGGCTGATCGCCGAGCTCCGCCTGGTCAACTCGGGGTACGTGGTGGTGGTCGACGGCACCGAACTGCCGGTCAGCCGGCGGCACATCCGGGAGCTGAAGGACAAGCTGGTCCGGGCCGCGAAGCAGGAGTGGAGCCGCTGAGCGGGGCGGCAGCGGCTCCCGATCCACCGGTTGTCCACAGGCCCGACTCGTTGTCCACAGGTTGTGCACAGCCCTCTTGACATTCCTGTCGGGCGGACGAGACTTCCGGGGTGGCCGTCGAGGATCCAGTGCCGGCACCCCGCCGACCCGAGCCGTCCCCGGCCGCCGGGGAGCAGGGCGCGCCGGGGCCACCCGCGCGTACCCGGGTGGTGCTGGCCGAGGTGTCCCGCCGGCAGCACCGCGTCGGCGGCGCCCACACCGAGCTGACCCAGCAGACCCGGGTCGGTGACGCACTGGTCCGTGGCCTGGTCCGCGCCCAACTGGCGCTGGCGTTGCAACTGTCCGCGGTGGTGCTGGTCGGGCTGGGCGGGCTGCCCTGGCTGTTCGCCATCGCGCCCTCGGTGGGCCGGTTGACCGTGCTCGGGGTCAACCTGCCATGGCTGCTGCTCGCGGTGCTCTCCTTCCCGTTCCTGGTCGCCGTGGGTTGGACGTATGTGCGGCTGGCCGAACGCAACGAGCAGGACTTCACCGACCTGGTCCAGCGGCCGGAGCGCTGAATGGGCAACGACCTCGTCGTGCCGGCGATCGTGGCGGTCACCCTGGTCACCGTCGGGATCGGCTTCTACGGGCTGCGGCTGGCCCGCACCACCTCCGACTTCCTGGTCGCCTCGCGGGTGGTCAGCCCGACCTGGAACGCCGCCGCGATCGGCGGCGAGTACCTGTCGGCGGCGAGCTTCCTGGGCGTCGCCGGGCTGATCCTCAAGTACGGCGTGGACGTGCTCTGGTACCCGGTCGGCTTTGCCGCCGGCTACCTGGCCCTGCTGATGTTCGTGGCCGCGCCGCTGCGCCGGTCCGGCGCGTTCACCCTGCCCGACTTCTGCGAGCTACGGCTGGGCTCCCGCCGGCTGCGGGCGCTGGCCACCGCCTTCGTGATCTTCATCGGCTGGCTCTACCTGGTGCCGCAGTTGCAGGGCGCCGGGCTGACGTTGGCCACGCTGGCCGGCTCGCCGTACCCGGTGGGGGCCCTGGTGGTGGCCGCGGTGGTGACCACCAACGTCGCGTTCGGTGGGATGCGCGCGATCACCTTCGTGCAGGCGTTCCAGTACTGGCTGAAGCTGACCGCGCTCGCCGTACCCGCGATCTTCCTCGCGTTGCAGTGGCAGGCCGACGGGCGACCGGCGGTGACCCCACCCGAAGGGCCGACGTTCCGGACCGCGACCACCGTCGTGGTCGAGCACCGCGCGGTCCTCACCCTGCCCGACGGGCAGACCCGGGAGGTACGCCCCGGCGACGAGTTGACCTTCGCCGCGGGTGAGCCGGTGCCGGAGGTCTCCGGGGCCGCCACCAGCGTCACCGACTGGCTGCTGCCCAGCACCGCGGGTGCCGACGACCGGGGGCTCTTCGCCACGTACTCGCTGATCCTGGCGACCTTCCTGGGCACCATGGGGCTGCCGCACGTACTCGTCCGCTTCTACACAAATCCGGACGGCGCGGCCGCCCGCCGCACCACGCTGGTGGTGTTGGCCCTGGTCGGGGTCTTCTACCTGATGCCCACGATCTACGGCGTGCTCGGCCGGATCTACACCCCGCAACTGCTGGTCAGCGGCCAGACCGACGCGGTGGTGGTGCTGCTGCCGGAGGCGGCGCTCGGCGCCGGGACCACCGGCCGCCTGCTGGCCGCCCTGGTCGCCGCCGGGGCGTTCGCGGCCTTCCTGTCCACCTCGTCCGGGCTGCTCACCAGCGTCGCCGGAGTGATCTCCACGGACGTGCTCGGCCGCGGCTCGGTACACGGCTTCCGGCTGGCCACGGTAATCGCCGGGGTGGTGCCGACGGTCCTCGCGTTGAACGTCTCCGGGCTGGACGTCTCACAGGTGGTGGGGCTGGCGTTCGCGGTCGCCGCGTCCAGTTTCTGCCCGCTGCTGGTGCTCGGCATCTGGT
>NZ_POTY01000293.1 GCF_003236315.1 Micromonospora craterilacus | reverse complement strand
GGCGACACCCCACACCCCCGGAACGGAGCATCCACCATGAACACCACTCTGCGTAAGAGCATCCTCGGCATCGCCGGACTCGCCATCGCCGGTGGCCTCGCCGCCGGCCCGCTCAACCACGACACCCCCACCACCGGCACCACCGGTACCACCGCCGCCGCCGTCCAGGCCGCCAAGCCGGACACCGGCACCCTGATCCCGCACGGCGTGCAGGGCACCCAGTCCCGCGTCGACCTCAACGGCGAACAGACCGACAACGCCAAGGCGATCATCGCCGCCACCAAGAAGACCGGCATGGACGAACGAGCCGCCGTCGTCGCGATCGCCACCTCGCTGCAGGAATCCAAGCTGGAGAACCTGGGCCACCTCGGCGACCGCAACGACCACGACTCGCAGGGCCTGTTCCAGCAGCGCCCCTCCTCGGGTTGGGGCACCGTCGAGCAGATCACCGACCCCGAGTACTCCACCACCGCCTTCCTCAACGGCCTGAAGCAGGTCGACGGCTGGCAGGACATGCCACTGACCGCCGCCGCCCAGACCGTGCAGGTGTCGGCATACCCCGACCACTACGCCCAGTGGGAACAGCAGGCCGCCGACCTGGTCGCCCAGCACTGGACCAGCTGACCCGACAGACATTCCTCCACAGGGGGAGCAGGAAACCGCTGGCCGGCATCCACCAGGATGCCGGCCAGCGGCGTGTCCGATCCGGGACGCGGGCTACCGGCGGCGGACCCGCCAGCGCTGTGCGAGGGCGGCCACGCTGCCCCAGATTCCGCGCCGGAACAGCAGGACGACCAGGACGAAGATGCCGCCGGTCACCAGGCCGATCGTCTCGAACCCCGAGTACGACAGCCAGTCCTCCAGGCGGACCAGGATGGCCGCACCGAGCACGCCGCCCCAGAGGGTGCCGATGCCACCGAGCACGACGACGATGACGGCCTTGCCCGACGTGGTCCAGTGCAGTGCGTCCAGTGAGACGAACCGGTGGCCCATGACGAACAGCCCCCCGCCGAGCCCGGCGAGGAACGCCGAGAGGACGAACGCGGTGAGCTTGTAGCGGTGCACCGGGTAGCCGAGGGCGCGGGCCCGCGCCGGGTTGTCGCGGATACCGACCAGCACCCGACCGAACGGCGAGTGCACGATCCGCCACGCGGCGGCCAGACCGAGGATCACGATCGGCAGCGCCGCATAGTAGAAGTAGTACTCGTCGCTGAGGTCCAGGCCGAACAGCTCCCGCGGCACGCTCTGCAGACCGTTCTCCCCGCCGGTGACGGAGCCCCACTTGTTCGCGATGTAGTAGATCATCTGCGCGAAGGCGAGGGTCACCATCGCGAAGTAGATCCCGGTGCGCTTCACCGCGAGATACCCGATCGGAACGGCGAGCACCGCCGCCACCAGCGCCCCGGCCAGCACGGCGACCGGGAAGGGGACGCCGGCGTGGATCGCCACGAGCCCCGTCGCGTACGCCGACGTTCCCCAGAAGGCCGCGTGCCCGAACGACATCAGGCCGGTGAAGCCGAGCAGCAGGTCGATGGCGACGGCGAAGAGCGCCCAGCACAGGATGTCCACGGCGATGGCCGGGTAGAGCCCGTTGGGCAGCCACAGCGCGACCGCCAGCCCGACCAGGAGCAGGGCGTAGCGCACCCAGCCGGGAGCGGCGCCCACCGCGCCCAGCGCGGATCGTGGCACAGCGGCGGCGGGACTCTCCGCCGGCTGCACGGTCGATGTCTCGCTCATGCCGGCACTCCGCTGCGCTCCGTGCCACCATGAGGCACCACCGCACCGCGTCGATGATTCGCTCGCTGACGCTCGCTCATGCCGGCGACTCCTCCCGTCCGAACAGGCCGGCCGGCCGCCACAGCAGCACGACGGCCATCACGATGAACACCAGGGTCTGCGCCAGGATCGGCGCCGTCTCCGACAGGTAGGCCTCGCCCCATGCCTGCAACAGGCCGATGCCGAAGCCGGCGGCCACCGAGCCGAAGATGGATCCGAGCCCGCCGATCACCACGACCGCGAAAACCACGATGATCAGGTCGGTGCCCATCAGCGGGTTGACCGCCCGCATCGGTGCGGCGAGTACCCCGGCGGCGCCGGCCAGGGCGATGCCGAAGCCGAACACCGGCGTCACCCAGCGCCCGACGTTGATGCCGAACGCCCGGGTCAGTTCGGGCCGCTCCGTGGCGGCCCGGACCACCATGCCGATCCGGGTGTGGGTCAGCAGCCACCAGACCCCGAGGCAGGCCAGGATGGCGAAGCCCAGCACGAAGACCCGGTACGTCGGGAAGGTGAACAGACCGAAGTCGACCGAGCCCTGCAGTCCGGCCGGGGTGGCGTACGGGCTGGACTGCACGCCGTACCGGCTCTTGACCAGGTCCTGCAGGATCAGCGTCAACCCGAAGGTCAGCAGGAAGTTGTAGAGCGGATCCAGCCGGGTCAGCCGGTGGATGAACGCCCGTTCGAGCGCCATGCCGAACAGACCCAGTACCACCGGCACGATCACCAGCGCGCCCCAGAACGGCACCCCGACCTCGGTGAGCAGCACGTACGCCCCGAAGGCGCCGAGCATGTAGAAGGCACCGTGGGCGAAGTTGACCACTCGCAGCATCCCGAAGATGACCGCGAGCCCGAGGGCGAGCAGGGCGTAGAACGCCCCGCCCACCAACCCGTTGAACGTGTGTTGCAGGAAACCGCTCATCGCCTCGTCACATCTTGCAGTCGGCCGAAGGGCTCGCGAACGCCTGCTCGGCGGGGATGGTCTTGAGGATCTTCACGTAGTCCCACGGCTCCGTGACCTCGGCGGCCGGCTTGACCTCGGCCAGGTAGGCGTCGTGGATGACCCGGTGGTCCTCGGCCCGGATCTTGCCGTTGCGCAGGAAGACGTCCTCGATCGTCTTCCCCTCGAGCTGCTCGACCACCTTGTCGGCGTCGTCGGTGCCGGCGGCCTGCACGGCCTCCAGGTACTGGAACGCCGCCGAGTAGTTCGCGGCGTGCGCGAAGGTCGGGCGGGCTCCGGTCTCCTGCTGGAACCGGTCGGCGAACTCCCGGTTCTTCTGGTCGAAGTTCCAGTACCAGGCGTCGGTGTAGGTGGTGCCGGCCAGCGCGTCAGGCGTCAGGGAGTGGATGTCGGTCAGGAACATCAGGCCGACGGAGAGGCTGACGCCCTTCTCCCGCAGCTTGAACTCGTTGTACTGCTTCACCAGGTTGACCAGGTCGGCACCGGCCTGCATGGTGCCCAGCACGTCCGGCTTCGGGTTGAGCGTCGGAGCCTTCAGCAGGAAGGTGGAGAAGTTGTCGTTCGGGAAGGGCGTCGGGTCCTTGCCGACGATGGTGCCGCCCGCCGCCTGCACCGCGGCGGAGAAGCTCTTCTCCATGTCCTGCCCGAACGCGTAGTCCGGGTAGACGATGTACCAGTTCTTGGCGCCCTGCTCGGTGACCGTCCGGCCGGTGCCGTTGGCCAGCATGTAGGTGTCGTACGCGTAGTGGAACGTGTACTTGTTGCAGGCCTTGCCGGTCAACTCCGTGGTGGCGCCGGTGATGTTGAAGTACGGCTTCTTCTTCGCCTTCGCCACGTCGGCCACCTTCAGCGCGGCCGAGGAGGTGGGCACGTCGAAGATCGCGTCGGCGCCCTTGCGGTCGTACAGCTCGGCCGCCCGGTTGTTGGCGATGTCCGGCTTGTTCTGGTGGTCGGCGAACTCGACGCTGATGTTGTCGGTGATCACCTGGTCGCCGTGCTTGGCCTTGAAGTCGGCGATGGCCATCTCCACGGCCTTCACCGAGTTCTTGCCGGACAGTTCGGAGTAGACCCCGGACTGGTCGTTCAGGACGCCCAGCACGATCTTGTCGTCGGTGAGCTTCGAGTCGCCCGAGCTCTGCGGTCCGCCGCCGCCGCAGCCGGCGATCAACATCGTGACGGCGGAGACCGCCGCCAACCCTGTGGTTCTACGCATGCCCGTCCCTCCATGTCCGCGCCGGGCGCGGCTCGCTGTCCCTGTCGAGAAATTCATCAGATGCCGAGGTACGACAGCAGCTCGCGCTCGCGCGACCGCACCTCGGAGTTGTCCATCGCCTCCGCGATGCGCCCCTCGGCCAGCAGGTAGTGCCGGTCGGCGACGCCGGTGGCGAAGTGCAGGTTCTGCTCCACCAGCAGCACGGTCACGCCGTGCTGCTTGGCCTGCCGCAGGATCTCGCCGACCTGCTGCACCAGCAGCGGAGACAGGCCCTCGGTCGGCTCGTCGCAGAGCATCAGTCGGGCGCCCATCCGCAGCACCCGGGCCAGCGCCAGCATCTGCTGCTCGCCACCGGAGAGCATGGTGGCCGCCGAGTCGCGCCGCTCGTAGAGGGCGGGGAACGCCTCGTACACCCGCTCCAGCGACCACGGATCCGGGCCCACCGCCGGCGGCAACGTGAGGTTCTCGGTGACGCTGAGCGTGGCGTAGCTGCCCCGATCGTCAGGTACCCAGCCGAGTCCGAGCCGGGCCCGGCGGTAGGCCGGCAGCTTGGTGACGTCACGCCCGTCGAGTTCCACCGTGCCGCGCTGCCCGGCGTGCAGCCCCATCGCGCAGCGCAGCAGGGTGGACTTGCCGGCGCCGTTGCGCCCGACCAGGGTGACCACCTCGCCGGTGGCCACCTCGAGACTGACGTCCCGCAGCACCTGCGCCTCGCCGTACCAGGCGGACAGGTTCTCAATGCGCAGCATCTGCGGCTCCCAGGTAGGCGGTGATCACGCGCTCGTCCGCGCGGACCTGTTCGTACGGGCCCTCGACGAGGACCCGGCCGGCCTGCAGGACGGTGACGGTGTCGGCGAGCCGCCCGACCACACTCATGTTGTGCTCGACCATGACCACGGTCCGGCCCGCGCGGATGCGACCGATCAGGTCGACGGTGCGGTCCACGTCCTCCAGACCCATGCCGGCGGTCGGCTCGTCCAGCAGCAGCACCTTCGGGTCGAGTGCCAGGGCGATGGCCAGTTCCAGGGCCCGCTTACGCCCGTAGGCCAGCGCCTCGGCCGGCGCGTCGGCCAGCTCGGCGAGGCCCACCATGTCGAGCAGCTCGGCCGCCCGGTCGGCGTAGCGGCGCATCAGCTTCGCCGAGCGCCAGAACTGCCAGCCCAGCCCGCTCGGGCTCTGCAACGCCAGCTCGACGTGCTCGCGGGCACTCAGCTGCGGAAAGAGACTGGTGATCTGGAACGAGCGGGCCACCCCCAGTCGGGCGACCTGCTCCGGGGGCAGGCCGGTGACGTCCCGGCCGGCCAGCTCGATCCGCCCGTCGGTGGGCCGCAGGAAGCCGGTGAGCAGGTTGAACAGCGTGGTCTTGCCTGCGCCGTTCGGCCCCACCAACGCGTGCACGCTGTCCGGCGCGACGTCGAGGTCGACAGTGTCGACCGCCCGGAAACCCCGGAAGTCGCGGGTCAGTCCGCGCGCCGACAGGATTGCTTGCCCGGTCATCGCCCATCCTTCGGTTACCGGCAACGACCAGTTCGGTGATCGGGGTCACAGGGCCGCCGCGTGCAGGAAACCTACGGCCCGGCCAACATGTCGATCTATGTCGATGATCGACATATTTCGGGTTCCCCAGGGGTGCGCCAGCCCCACCCGCAGGGGCAGCGCACCGCCGCCGAGACCATCGACGCCGGCAGGCAACGGCAGCCCCTCCGGTAAGACATGTGTCGATACCACCCTCCGGCGGCCCGATCTTGACCACGGCAGCTACGTTGATGATCAACACAGCAGGCCACCCCGAAAGGTCCGGACACATGCCGTTCGGCTTCACCCTCGCGATCGTCGCCGCAGCCGTCGCGATCATCGCCGTCGCCGTCGCACTCCTCAGCTCGCAGCGCAGCCTGCGACAGACCGCCGTCCTGGCGGCGGTCGCCGCCCTGGCCGCGACAACCCTTCTCACCGTGGCGTCCAGCGCCCACTCGGTACCGATCCGCTCGGTCGGAATCGTCACCAGCTTCGGCAAGCCGACCGGCGAGGTCACCGGGTCCGGCCTGAAGTGGGTCGCGCCGTGGCAGCGGGTCGGCGAGTGGGACGCCGGGCGGCAGAAGTACGACCACATCGGCGACAGCAACTGCGTACGGGTGCGTACCGGCACCCTCGCCGACGCGTGCGTCGAGGTGCTGGTCGAGTGGCAGGTCCGGCCCGAGAACGCCCCGAAACAGTTCATGGACTACAAGGGCGACTTCGACAGCTTCCGGGGACAGCGGGTCGGCGTGCAGCTGGACAGCGCGGTGAACGACGCCTTCACCGCCTACAACCCGCTGGAGCGGATCGACGGACAGACCGGCAACCTGAACGTCGACCTCAAGCCCTTCTCGGAGAGCATCAAGACCAACGCGGAGGGCCGGCTGGCCGACGACGTCGACATCCTGTCGGTCACCATCACCCGGGTCAACCACGACGACAAGACCGAGGGCAACATCAAGGCGTTCCAGGACAAGCTCGCCCAGACCCGCAACCTCGAACAGGACCGCCGCAACGCCGAGATCCAGAAGCAGATCACCGAGACCAACGCCAAGGTGGACAAGGTGACCCGCTGCTTGGAGATCGCCGAGAAGAACGGCAGCACGCCGGGCCTGTGCATCAACCCGGGCATCGTCACCGGCACCGCCAAGTGACCCCGCCGCCTTGCGGCCCTCGCCGGTAGCCCGGCGAGGGCCGCAAGGCCGCCGGTCAACTGGCCGCCGGTCAACTGGCCGCCGGTCAACTGGCCGCCGGTCAGCTGGTCAGCGCGTCCAGGGCGAGGTCGACGTCCTGCTGCGTGGAGTAGAGGTGGAAGGCGGCCCGGACCCGGCCGGCGCGCACCGCCGCGCGGACGCCGGCCCGTTCGAGCTTCTCCTGCGCACCGGGCACCTCCACGGTGACGATCGCGCTGCGCCCGGGTGGTTGCCCCAGTCCCGCGAGGAACCGGTTGGCCAGCGCCACGTCGTGCGCGTGCACCGCCGGCACCCCGATCTCCAGCAGCAGTTCCAGCGCCGGGGCCGCACCCACCCAGCAGAACCAGGCCGGCGAGATGTCGAACCGGCGGGCGTCGTCGGCGAGCCGCAGCGGCGGTCCGTAGTAGGACGAGTGCGGGTCGACGCCGGCGTACCAGCCAGCGGCGTCCGGCCGTATCCGCTCCCGCAGCGCCGGATCGAGGTAGGCGAACGCGGTGCCCCGCGGACCCATCAGCCACTTGTACCCGCCGACCACGACCACGTCGGCACGAGCCGCCTCGAACGGCAGCCAGCCGCACGCCTGGGTGGCGTCGACCGCGACGAGCGCGCCGTGCGCCCGGGCCGCCGCGACGATGTCGTCGTACGCGGCCACCGCACCGTCGGCGGACTGCACCACGCTGAACGCCACCAGGTCGGTGTCGGCGTCGACCGAGGCGGCCAGCTTGTCCAGCGGCACGGTGCGCACCTCGACGCCTCGGTCCTGCTGCACCAGCCAGGGGAAGAGATTGGAGGTGAACTCGACCTCGGGGACGACCACCCGCGCACCGGCGGGCAACGCGGCGGCGACCGGGGCCAGCAGCTGGGAGACAGTGGCGCCGACCGCCACGTCGACCGCCGGCACCCCGACCAGCCGGGCGAACGCGGCCCGGGACCGGTCGGTCGCCTCGCTCCAGGTCTCCCAGGGTGCCCGCCCCACGCGCCAGCCGGCCAGCGCCTCCTGCAACGCCTCCCAGGCCGGGTCGGGCGGCAACCCGTAGCTGGCCGTGTTCAGCCAGCCGGGCTGCGGTTGCCACAACTTCTGCGCCTGCTCCAGTTCCACGCCCACCGACGCTAGTCGCCCCGACGACCCGCGCTGAGCGCCAATCCCACCCCCGTGGCCCCCAC
>NZ_POTY01000292.1 GCF_003236315.1 Micromonospora craterilacus | reverse complement strand
GGCGGAGGGTGCGCCAGGCGGTCAGGGCGGCGGCGAGCAGCAGGACCGGGAGTGCCGCTGCCCACCAGAGTTGCCAGCCGGCGCAGCGGCCCGGGTCGCAGAAGCCGGTGCCGAGCGCGGGACCGAGCACCAGGCCGCCGTACAGCCGGTCGGCCCAGCCGGCGGGCTGGTCGGCGCCGCTGGCGGTGAGCACCGCGGCGAGCGGGTTGCGGCCGGCCGCCAGGCTGTCCACCAGCAGCGGCGCCGCGCCGACCAGGGCACCGAGCCCGAGCACCGCCCCGGCCCAACCGCGCAGGTCACGCCAGCGGAACGCGACCAGTACCAGCCCGGTGGCGGCCACGTACGGCAGCACCAGCGGATCGACCCAGACCATCAGCCCGGCGAGGAAACCCCAGGCCGCCCAGCGGGGTAGCCGTCGACCGGGCCGCCCGGCCGCGAGGTCGTACGCCAGCAGGGCCAGCGCCGCCCCGGCCACGTTCATCTCCGGGTAGCCGCCACCGGCGATGAGTTGGTTCTTGACGATCCGGTCCGAGCCGAGGGCGAGCAGCCCGACGACCAGCAGGGCGAACCAGCGGTCCCCGGTCAGCCGCAGCGTCAGCCGCCAGACCAGCAGCACGAACAGCGCGTACATCGCCAGGGTGGGCAGTCGCAGGCCGAGCGTCGACGGCCCGGCCAGGGCGAACACCGGCGCGGCCAGCCACGCCTCCAGGGTGCCCATGTACGACTGGCCGTAGAACCAGATCGGGAACTCCTGGCCCCGCGAGATGTGCAGGGCGGCCAGGCCCATGGTGGCCTCGTCGCTGTTGGTGGGTGGCGCGTCGTGCAGCAGCAGGCCGAGGCGGTAACCGACCCCGGTGAGGAACGCGAGCAGGGTGAGCACCCCGGGCAGCCGCGAGCCGGGCCGCGCCCGCAGTGGTCCGGGCAGGGTGCGCAGGGCCGCCGGTAGCGCGCGCAGCGCGGCGCGTGGCGCGCGGCGTACCTCGGCGGTCATGGGCTGATCATGGCACCTGGCCGGCCTCCGGACGGTGGCGCAGCACCGGGCGGCGGCCGGGAAAGAGCTCAGCCGGCGGTGACGGTGACACCCTCGCGGGCCTGGAGGGCCTGCTGGTAGAGGCGGCCGGCGCGGTACGACGAGCGCACCAGCGGCCCGCTCATCACCCCGGCGAAGCCGATCTCCTCGGCCTCGGCGCTCAGCTCGACGAACTCCTCCGGCTTGACCCAGCGCTCGACCGGGTGGTGCCGAGGCGTGGGGCGCAGGTACTGCGTGATGGTGATCAGCTCGCAGCCGGCGGAGTGCAGGTCACGCAGGGCCTGGGAGATCTCGTCCCGCTCCTCGCCCATGCCCAGGATCAGGTTGCTCTTGGTCACCAGGCCGGCCGCGCGGGCCTGCCGGATGACGTCCAGCGAACGTTCGTAGCGGAACGCCGGCCGGATCCGCTTGAAGATGCGCGGCACCGTCTCGACGTTGTGCGCCAGCACCTCCGGCCGGGCGCCGAAGACCTCGGCGAGCTGCTCCGGGACCGCGTTGAAGTCGGGGATCAGCAGCTCGACGCCGCAGCCGGGCTGCAGGGCGTGGATCTGCCGGACCGTCTCGGCGTAGAGCCAGGCGCCGCCGTCGGGCAGGTCGTCGCGGGCAACGCCGGTGATGGTGGCGTACCGCAGACCCATCGAGACCACCGACTCGGCGACCCGGCGCGGCTCGTCGGCGTCGAATTCGGCCGGCTTGCCGGTGTCGATCTGGCAGAAGTCGCAGCGGCGGGTGCACTGGTCACCGCCGATGAGGAAGGTGGCCTCGCGGTCCTCCCAGCACTCGTAGATGTTGGGGCAGCCGGCCTCCTGACACACGGTGTGCAGCCCCTCGCGGGCGACCAGCCCGCGCAGTTGGGTGTACTCCGGGCCCATCTTGGCCTTGACCTTGATCCACGGTGGTTTGCGCTCGATCGGCGTCTCGGCGTTGCGGGCCTCGATCCGCAGCAGGCGCCGCCCCTCGGGTGCGGGCGTCGCGGTACGCGCGGCCTGGCCGGTCGTCGGCGCGGAGTGCTCGATCGTCACAAAACGAGCCTACGCCGGATGGTGGCCGTCGATGAACGGCGGGCGACGGCCGTCACCCCGGAAATCCTGTGACGCCGGACACCGAGGACCGGAAAAACACGTAACAGGACCGCCCGACCGGATGCTAGCGTGCCCGGCACGAAGCGACGACGGAGCCGAGTAGCGCCCCGACCCGCCAGTTGAAGAGAGCCGCCGGTTGCTGCGAGGCGGTCTGGCGCCGAGGCCGCGAAGACCCTCCCGAGCTGCGGGAAGAACCGCCCGCGGTGAAAGGAAGGGTCCCTTATTAACGCCTGCGGCAGAGGAAGGGCCCCTCCTTAACACCCCGCGCCCAGTAGAGCCCGCCCGGCTGGCCCCGGTGAAAAGGCGACGAACGAGGCTCCCGCCCAGGCGGGGGCGAAGGTGTGGTGGCACCGCGAGGTTCCCGCTCGCCCACACCTCCCGGGGCTGAGGCGATCCTTCGCCGCCCGAGGGTGGCGAGGCGTCGCGATCGACCGAGGAGCAGCCCGCTGTGCAACGCATCCTGTCCGACCAACTCGCCCGACACACCGGAGGCGCCGTCCGGATCGCCGGCTGGGTACACCGCCGCCGGCTGCTCAAGTCGGTGGCCTTCCTGATCGTCCGGGACGCCGCCGGCCTCGCCCAGGTCGTGGTCACCGACCCGGCGGTACGCGCCGCCGTCGAGGCGCTGCCCGAGGAGACCGTGGTCGAGGTGACCGGCACGGTGGTCGGGAACGCCACGGCCCCCGCCGGGGTCGAGCTGACCGACCCGACGGTACGTCCGCTCGGCGCGCCCGCCGTACCGCCACCGTTCGACCTCTACCGGCCCACGCTCACCGCCAGCCTCCCCACCCAGCTGGACAACGCACCCGTCGCGCTGCGGCACCCGAGCCGGTCGGCGGCGTTGCGGGTCTCGGCGGCGGCGGTGGCCGGTTTCCGGGCCACGCTGGACGCCCGGCGGTTCGTGGAGATCCACACACCGAAGGTGGTCGCCTCGTCCACCGAGAGCGGGGCGAACGTCTTCGCGCTGGACTGGTTCGGCCGGCCGGCGTACCTGGCCCAGTCACCGCAGTTCTACAAGCAGCTGATGGTCGGTGTCTTCGAGCGGGTCTACGAGGTCGGGCCGGTGTTCCGGGCCGAGCCGCACGACACCGTACGGCACCTGGCGCAGTACACCTCCCTCGACGCCGAGCTGGGCTTCGTCACCGACCACCGGGATGTGATGGCGGTGCTGCAGGACACCCTGGCCGGGACGCTCGACGTGGTCGGCGACCGGGCCGGTGCCGCGCTGGCCACCCTCGGCGTGGAGCTGCCGGCCGTACCGGGGCAGATTCCGGCCGTGCACTTCACCGAGGCGCTGAAGATCGCCGGCGCGCCGGCGGACGAGCCGGACCTCGCCCCCGCGCACGAACGCGCGCTGGGGGAGTGGGCCCGGCGCGAGCATGGGTCGGAGTTCCTCTTCGTCACCGGGTACCCGATGGCGAAGCGGCCGTTCTACACCCACCCGGACCCGGCGCGGCCGGCCTACTCGAACGGGTTCGACCTGCTGTTCCGCGGACTGGAGCTGGTCACCGGCGGGCAACGGCTGCACCGGTACGCCGACTACCTGGCCGCGCTCGCCGCACGCGGCGAGTCGGTCGAGCCGTACGCCGGGTACGTCGACGCCTTCCGGCACGGCATGCCGCCGTACGGCGGCTTCGCCATCGGCCTGGAACGCCTCGTCGCCCGACTGACCGGCGCACCCAACATCCGCGAGGTGACCGCATTCCCCCGCGACCTCCACCGGCTGACCCCGTAGTCGGTCAGGACGCCATCGGCATCGCCTACCGGCACCGGCTGACCCTGTGTCGGGACGCCAACGGCATCGCCTACCGGTGCGGGTAGGCGGCCGAGGCGGGGCGCGCGGCCAACGTGGTGCGGCGGAGTGGTGGGTCAGTTCAGGCCGCGCAGCTTCGTAAGCACCGCTGGCCGGGCGAGCGGGCCCAACTCGTCGACCACCTCGACCAGCCGTTCCAACGCGGCGAACGCGGAACGCGCGCCGGCCGGGTCGACGCCGGCGGGAGGGTCAGACCTCGACGATGGTCGCCAGGCGGCGCTCGACGACCGGGAGTACGTCGGTCACGGTGATCGGGCGGCCCAACTCGGCGCTGAGCGAGGTGACGCCGGCGTCCCGGATGCCGCAGGGCACGATGCGGTCGAAGTACGCCAGGTCGCAGTCGCAGTTGATGGCGAAGCCGTGCAGGGTGACCCCGCGGGCGACCCGGATGCCGATGGCGGCGACCTTGCGGGCCGGCCCCCGGTCGTCGGCCGGCACCCAGACTCCGCTGCGGCCCTCGATCCGGCCCGCGGTCAGGCCGAACTCGGCGCACACCTCGATCAGCATCTGCTCGACCCGCCGGACGTACGCGACCACGTCGACCGGGTCGGGCAGCCGCAGGATCGGGTAGCCCACCAGCTGGCCGGGGCCGTGCCAGGTGATCTTGCCGCCGCGGTCCACGTCGACCACCGGGGTGCCGTCGACCGGGCGGTCCCACGGCTCGGTGCGCTTGCCGGCGGTGTAGACGCTCGGGTGCTCCAGCAGCAGCACGGTGTCGCCCTGCTCGCCGGAGACCACCGCGTCGTGCAGGCGGCGCTGCTCGTCCCAGGCGGCGGAGTAGTCGAGGACGCCGGCGTGGACGGCCGTCAGGCCGGAGGTCGTCGCGGTCACGCGTCCCAGCGTAGACCCGTACCCGCCGGTCACCGGCGGTGAGCCCGCTCACGGACGCGGCGGTCTCGCCCGTTGCTCACTCCCGCCGGATTCGCCAGAGCCAGACGTCCTCGACCCGTTCCGGCTCCCCGAGCAGCATGGTCAACGTGCGTCGGAGCGCCTCCTCGTCGACCGGCCACTTGGCCCCGTGCACCGCGTCGGCGAGCACCACCGCCTCGACCCGCCAGTACGCCAGGTCGGCCCGGACCTCCTCGTGGGTGCCCTCGGTGACGATCGGCAGCGTGCTGGCGCGGGCGGCCTGGTCGAGCATCGCGCCGAAGGGCCGCGGCACCGGCCCGATCCGGCCCCGGTCGTCGGGGCCGCCGGGGCCGAGGAAGAACCCGGACGGGATGGCGAACTCGCCCTGCCGGTTCGCCAACGCGTACGCCTGCCAGCGTTGGCCGTCGGGGTAGACGTCCAGGGTGAGGGGTGCCGGGGTCAGCACGCCCCCCGGCGAGATGTAGTTCCGCCACGCGCCCGAGGTGATGAAGCGGGGGATCGGCTCGCGCTCGCTGGTCAACAGCGGAGTCGGGACCAGCGGCACCAGCGCCACCAGGAAGGCGATCGTCCAGGCCACCGCCGCGGCCCGGCCGGGCGGACGTTGGCGGAGCTGGTCCACGGCGTACGCCAGCAGCAGACCGATCACCGGGGCGACCACCAGCGCGAGCCGGGCGGGCAGCGCGGCGTTCACCACCGGCAGGTGCCCGAGCAGGTCGAACGGCATGGGCAGGTCGGTGCGCCGGCCGTCGACCTTCGCCACCGGCCCGAAGGAGAGCAGGGCGAAGACCACCGCGACGACCCCCAGCGCCCACAGGGTCGCCCGCCGGGCCGGCTCGGCGCGCCGCCAGAGCAGCACGAAGCAGCCGACGGCGAGCAGCAGCAGCGGCAGCCCGAAGAACGAGTTCTCCTCGGTGGGGTTCGGCGCCAGTGAGGTACGCAACCCGGCCTCGCCGGCCAGCGAACGGCGCGGGTACGCGGCGTACGCGGCGATGTCCTCGGAGTGGATCACCGGGTCGAAGCCGGTGCCGTGGAACCGCTGCGGCCCGGCGAAGTGCAGCCAGAGCGGGTACGCCAGCAGTAGCCCGGCGACCACCGCGGTCACCGCGAGCCCGCGCAGGAACGACGGCAGCACGGCCCGGGCCTCGACGCGGTTGGCGGGGTGCAGCGCCCACACGGCGACGAAGAGGCCGAGCGCCAGCGCGGTGAAGAACAACCCCTCTGCGGCGATCGAGAAGGCGACCGCGACGAGCACACCGAGGATCACGCCGTCGCGCAGCCAGCGCCCCGGCCGGCGCAGCGCGAACACCCGCCACACCAGCAGCGGCACCAGCCAGCCGGCGGTCCAGTTCAGGTGGGCGTTGGCGTGCGAGACCATGCCGGGGGAGAAGCCGATGAACAGCCCGCCGATCGCGGCGGCGAGCGGGCTGCGGACCAGGTGCCGGGAGAGCAGCCAGTACCAGGCGAAGGCGGTGGCGGCCAGGTTGAGGGTGAGGATCACCAGGAAGGTGGCCGGCGGCCCGATCAGGTACGTCAGCGGGGCGAAGACCACCGCGTACACGGTGATCGAGGTGTTGACCGCGAGGTTGACCCCGTCCGGGACGTTGATCAGATAGGTGTAGAGCGGGTTCTCCCCATGGCTCACCGCGTGGCCGCCGAAGGCCAGCAGCCACTCGAACAGCGCCTGGTCGCTGGAGTTGACGGTGATCGCGCGACCGTTCGGGTCCCGCCACAGCCCGCTGGTCACCCAGACGGCGAGCGCCAGCGCGAGCAGCGCCACGATCAGGTCGGCGCGGCGGTCGCGGGTGACCCGCGGCGGTTTGGCGGGCGCGGACGCCACGGACGGGGAGGTCGGCACCTAGCGGACGTTACCAACCGCACCCGGACACGCCTGGGCAGACCCGGCACGTCGCGACCCAAGAAGCAGGATGCGGGCCGGCCACACCCAGACATCGACGAATGTGTGAAGTCCCGCCATGTCATAGGTGTGACACATCTGCGTAACGTCGCGGCAATTATCGGTGACCCAGCTCACCACCCACCCCAGGAGGTCCCCGTGCGCCGTACCCGCACCCTGCCCGGCCGGCTCGCCGGTGTGCTGGCCGGGCTGGTCCTGGCCGCCGCCGCGCTGGTGGCCGTCGCCGCTCCCGCCCAGGCCGCGTCCCTGACCCAGGTCACCGGCTTCGGCTCCAACCCCGGCAACCTCGCCATGTACGCCTACCGGCCGGACAACCTGCCGTCGGGCGCCCCGGCCGTCGTCCTGCTGCACGGCTGCACCCAGAACGCGGCCGGGTACTTCGCCAACTCCGGCTGGCAGAAGTACGCCGACCAGTGGAAGTTCGCCCTGATCGTGCCCCAGCAGTCGGCCGCCAACAACTCCAGCTCGTGCTTCAACTGGTTCGAGACCGGCGACACCACTCGCGGCCAGGGTGAAGCGCTGTCCATCAAGCAGATGGTCGACCATGCCCGGTCCAGCTACGGCACGGCCGCCAACCGGGTGTACGTCAGCGGGCTGTCGGCCGGCGGCGCGATGAGCGCGGTCATGCTCGCCACCTACCCGGACGTCTTCGCCGCCGGCTCGGTCATCGCCGGCATCCCGTACCGCTGCGCCACCGGCACGGTCAACGCGTTCTCCTGCATGAGCCCGGGGGTGGACAAGACGCCGGCGCAGTGGGGCGACCTGGTGCGCAACGCCCACCCCGGATACTCCGGCCCGCGCCCGAAGGTGGCTGTCTGGCACGGCACCGCTGACTACACGGTGGCGGTGGCGAACGCCACGGAGTCCCGTGACCAGTGGACCAATGTGCTCGGCGTGGCGCAGACCCCCACCAGCACGGCGCAACTGCCCGCGGGCACCAGCCTGGAGGTGTACGGCAACGACGTGGTCCGCGTCTACCGGGTCTCCGGCATGGGCCACGGCACCCCGATCGACCCGGGCTCCGGCGCGGACCAGTGCGGCACCGTCGCGGCGTACTTCCTGGACACCATCTGCTCGGCGTACCGCGACGCGCTCTTCTTCGGCCTGGACGCCAGCGG
>NZ_POTY01000291.1 GCF_003236315.1 Micromonospora craterilacus | reverse complement strand
CGCCCCCACCGGGCAGCGCGCCCAGCCCGCCGGGGCAGCCGGGCAGGTCCCGCTCCAGCACCTCCGCCCAGCGCTGCAACGCGGCGTCGAGCAGCAGTACGTCGGCGCGGTCGGCACCCTTCTGCGGCCCGAAGACGTTGCTCGCCCCGTGCAGCCCGAGCAGCGGGTTGTCGACATCGGTGGCGGCCACCAGCCGCGCCTCACGCAGCCGGGGAGCGCCGTCGAGCCCCGCCACGGCGGCCAGCGCGGCACCGCCGTACGGCAGGGCCAGCCCGGTGCCGTCCAGCGGGACAGCGCCCAGCGCGGTGAGCATTCCGGCGCCGCCGTCGTTGGTCGCCGAGCCGCCCAGCCCGACGATCACCGTCCGGGCGCCGGCCTCGACCGCGGCGCCGATCAGCAGCCCCAACCCGTACGAGGTGGCGGCCCGGGGATCGCGCTCGGCGGGGTCGAGCAGGTGCAGCCCGCACGCCTGCGCGCTCTCCAGCCAGGCGGTCGCACCACCCTCGGTGAGCAGCATCTCACCGGCGGCAGGACGGCCCAGCGGGTCGACCGTCGACACCGGCACCCGCCGTCCGGGCAGCGCCTCGGCGAGCACGTCGAGGAACCCGGGCCCGCCGTCGGCCAACGGCCTGACCAGCAGATCATCGCCGGGGGCGACCTCCCGCCAGCCGTCCGCCACCGCGGCGGCGACCTCGGGGGCCGGCAGCGTGCCGGCGAACTTGTCCGGGCAGAGCAGTACGCGCATGCCTGGCAGTGTGGCAGCCCACACCGCCAGGGGCGGTGCGGCGGTCACGCTGTGGGACCATGGAGTGCGTGACGTCGACCTGGGTTGAGCCCTCCAACACCGCCACTGCGCTGCTGCTTCTCGGCCGCGGCAGCGACCCCGCCACCGAACGTGGCGTGGAGTGTCCGGGTGACCTGCCGGCGCCGAGCGACCCCGACCTGGTGGCCCGGGCGACCGCGGCGAAGGCCGCGCTGGGTGACAAGGTCTTCGTGCTGGGCCACCACTACCAGCGCGACGAGGTGATCCAGTTCGCCGACGTGACCGGCGACTCGTTCAAGCTGGCCCGCGAGGCCGCCGCCCGGCCGGACGCGGAGTACATCGTCTTCTGCGGCGTGCACTTCATGGCCGAGAGCGCCGACATCCTCACCTCCGACGCGCAGAAGGTCGTCCTGCCCGACCTGGCGGCCGGCTGCTCGATGGCGGACATGGCGGTGCTGTCGCAGGTCCAGAACGCCTGGGAGGTGCTCGCCGAGCTGGGTGTCGCCGAGCGGACCGTCCCGGTGACCTACATGAACTCCTCGGCGGACATCAAGGGCTTCGTCGGCCGCAACGGCGGTGTGGTGTGCACCTCGTCGAACGCGAAGCGGGCCCTGGAGTGGGCGTACCAGCAGGGAGAGAAGGTGCTCTTCCTGCCCGACCAGCACCTGGGTCGCAACACGGCGGTGCTGGAGATGGGCTTCTCGCTGGACGACTGCGTGCTCTACGACCCGCACAAGCCGGGCGGCGGGCTGACGCCGGAACAGCTGCGTGACGCGAAGATGATCCTCTGGCGCGGGCACTGCTCGGTGCACGGCCGGTTCACGCTGGACAGCGTGAACGACGTTCGCGAGCGGGTGCCCGGGGTGAACGTGCTGGTGCACCCCGAGTGCCGGCACGAGGTGGTCAACGCCGCCGACCAGGTGGGCTCGACCGAGTACATCATCCGCACCATCGAGGCGGCGCCGGCCGGCTCCGCGTGGGCGGTCGGCACCGAGCTGAACCTGGTCCGCCGGCTCGCGCTGGCCCACCCGGACAAGCAGATCATGTTCCTGGACCGGGCGGTCTGCTACTGCTCGACGATGAACCGCATCGACCTGCCGCATCTGGTGTGGGCGCTGGAGGAGCTGGTCGCCGGCCGCGTGGTCAACCAGATCACCGTCGACGCCGACACCGCGCACCACGCCCGGGTGGCGCTGGATCAGATGCTCGCACTGCCCGGCGCGTGACCGGCAGAGCCATCACCCTCAGTAACACCGCTGGTACACGAAAGTGCCGGATCACCGATAAATGCCCTCCAAGGCGGTGTGACCGGATCCATTCTCATCACGGAGGGCTATGCTGCCGGGCGACGACACACGCGGGCGCGGGCGTTTGAACGCGACCGCTTTCCGGGTAGCGACCCGTGGTGTCCCTACATCCGAACGGCAGCACGCACGCGCTGGAGGTTGCGTTGACCGACGACGTCCTGGTCGTACACGGAGGCACCCCGCTGCAAGGGCGGATCCGCGTGCGCGGCGCGAAGAACCTGGTCTCCAAGGCGATGGTCGCCGCGCTGCTCGGCGACAGCCCGAGCCGGCTGTTCGACGTACCGAAAATCCGTGACGTCGAGGTGGTCCGAGGACTGCTCGGGCTGCACGGTGTCAAGGTCACCGACGGCGACGAGGACGGCGAGCTGGTCTTCGACCCGGCGAACGTGGAGAGTGCCAGCACCGACCAGATCAACGTGCACGCCGGCTCGAGCCGGATTCCGATCCTGTTCTGCGGGCCGCTGTTGCACCGCCTCGGGCACGCCTTCATCCCGGACCTCGGCGGCTGCCACATCGGGCCACGACCGATCGACTTCCACCTGCAGGCTCTGCGGGAGTTCGGTGCCACGGTCGACAAGACCCCCGAGGGGCTGCACCTGTCCGCGCCGAACGGCCTGCACGGCACCAAGTTCGCGCTGCCCTACCCCAGCGTGGGCGCGACCGAGCAGGTGCTGCTCACCGCGGTGATGGCCGAGGGCGTCACCGAGCTGCGCAACGCCGCCGTGGAGCCGGAGATCATCGACCTGATCTGCATCCTGCAGAAGATGGGCGCGATCATCAAGGTGCACACCGACCGGGTGATCGAGATCCAGGGCGTACCGAAGCTGCACGGCTACACCCACCGGCCGATCCCGGACCGGATCGAGGCGGCCAGCTGGGCCGCGGCGGCGCTGGCCACCCGCGGCCACGTCGAGGTGCTCGGCGCCGAGCAGGCCGACATGATGACCTTCCTCAACGTCTTCCGCTCGGTCGGCGGCGAGTACGAGGTGACCGACACCCGTCCCCCGCGGCCGGGACAGCCGGGCCAGGAGGGCGGCATCCGCTTCTGGCACCCGGGCGGCGAGCTTCAGGCCACCGCCCTGGAGACCGACGTGCACCCGGGCTTCATGACCGACTGGCAGCAGCCGCTGGTCGTCGCGCTGACCCAGGCCCGTGGCCTGTCGATCGTCCACGAGACGGTCTACGAGCAGCGGCTGGGCTACACCGAGGCGCTCAACACGATGGGCGCGAACATCCAGGTCTACCGGGACTGCCTGGGCGGCACCCCGTGCCGCTTCGGCCGGCGCAACTTCAAGCACTCGGCGGTGATCGCCGGGCCGAGCAAGCTGCACGCCGCCGACCTGGTCATCCCCGACCTGCGGGCCGGCTTCAGCCACCTGATCGCCGCGCTGGCCGCCGAGGGCACCTCCCGGGTGTACGGCGTCGACCTGATCAACCGGGGCTACGAGGACTTCGAGGCCAAGCTGGCCGACCTCGGCGCGCACGTCGAGCGGCCGTAATTCCGGCCACAGTCCCGGCCCGCCCGCTCGCGTCCGGTGCACCCGCGATGTGCACCGGACGCTTGGCGTTGGCTACCCTTGCCGCGTGCCGTCGCTGTTTCGCCGTAAGTCCGCCGACCTCGCCGCCCCTGCCACCGACCCGGTGACCCCGCAGGAGGAGGCCGATGCCGCCCGTTCCCGGGGCTACACCCCGGGCAAGGGGCGGGAGACGCCCAAGCGGCCCACCATCGGCCGCCGCGCAGCCGGCGCGACCAAGCCGCTGACCAAGGAGGAGGCCAAGGCGCTGCGGCGGGAACGGCGCTCCGAGGCGGCGGCCGAGTTCCGGCGCGAGGGTGGCCCCCGTGACCGGGGCCCGGAGCGGCTGCTGGCGCGCAACGTGGTGGACTCGCGGCGTACCGTCGGCACCTGGTTCTTCGGTGGCGCGCTGGTCGTGCTGATCGGCTCGAACCAGGCGATGCCCCCGGTGATCCGGCTGGCCTCCAACCTGCTCTGGGGCGCGCTGGCGATCGGCGTGGTGATCGACTCGATCCTCATCTCGCGCAAGATCAAGAAGCTGGTCCGGGAACGTTTCCCGAACACCGGCCAGCGGATGGGATCGCTGTACCTCTACGCGATCATGCGCGCGATCACCTTCCGGAAGCTGCGTACCCCGGAGCCCCGGGTCGCCATCGGCGACCCGGTCTGATCCGTCAGGGCACGCTGAGCAGGCGCAGCAGCGCCGCGGTACCGGCGGCGGCGATGACCACGAGCACGAACGGCGCCCGCCGCCACGCCAGCAGCACCCCGACCAGCACCCCGGCCGGGCGGGCCCAGCCGGCGAACCGGCCGACCTCGGTCAGCGCCGCGGTGGCCGCCAGCGCCGCCAACAGGGCCGCCGCCCCGACCGGCAGCAGCTGACGCGCCCACTCCGGCAGGTCGAGCCGGTCGCGCAGCAGCACTCCGGCGACCCGGAAGCCGTACGTCCCGACGGCCAGCGCCACGATCACGGCGATCAGCACGACTCCTCCTTCCGGCCGGCCGGCACCATGTCGGCCGGCGCAATGTCGGCCGGCGCAATGTCGGCCGGCACCGGCACCGGCGCCTCGCCGGCCACCCGGGCCTCGCCGGTCACCCGCGCCTCGCTGGTCACCCGCGCCTCGCTGGTCACCCGCGCCTCGCTCGCCCCCGCCTCGCCGGTCGCGGCCGCCTCGGCGGTCACCGGGGAGCCCGCCGCCGGGTCCGCGACCGGCGCCCGCCGCCTGAGCTGGCGGACGGCCAGCAGCGCCGGGCCGGCCAGCGCCAGCAGCACCGGCAGGCCGGCCGGCAGCAACGGCGTGGTCAGCACCGCCACCACGGCACCGGCCAGCGCCACCCGCCGGGTCTCCCGGTCGCGCAGGGTGGGCAGCAGCAGGGCGATCAGGCCGGCCGGGAACGCGGCATCCAGCCCGAGCGCGGCCGGATCACCGGCCACCCCGCCGGCCAGCACGCCGAGCACGGTGCCGGCGTTCCAGGCCAGGAACAGCAGGATGCCGGCGAGCCAGAACGCCCGCCGCCGGGCGGCACCGGCCGGCCGGCCCAGGGTGAAGGCGGTCGCCTCGTCGGTCATCAGGTGACTGCCGATCAGGCGGTGCCGAAGCCGGCGGCCGATCGTGTCACCGAGGGTCAGCCCGAAAGGCAGGTGCCGGGCGTTGAGCAGCAGCCCGGCGAGGACGGCGGCCACCGGGCTGCCGGCGGCCACCAGCCCGACCGCCATGAACTGCGCGCCACCGGCGTAGACCAGCATGGACATGGCGACGGCCGCCCAACCGGGCAGCCCGGCGGCGACGGCCATCGCACCGAACGAGGCGCCGACCGCCAACATCGCCGCGCCGATGGCGGCGACGTCGCGGAGCACTCCCGCCCCCGATGTTCGTTCTGGCGTACGCATGGTCCATCATGATGAACACGCCCCTGCCGTTCGTCAAATAGAACAGCATGACCGACGGAGCGAACAATGTCCCCCGATCCCACTCCCCCGCTGGCCACCATCGCCGCCGCCCTGCGGTACGAGCGCCAGCGGGTCGGCATCTCCCTGACCGAACTCGCCCGCCGGGCCGGGATCGCCAAGTCGACCCTGTCCCAGCTCGAGTCCGGCACGGGCAACCCGAGTGTGGAGACACTGTGGGCCCTCGGCGTGGCGCTCGACGTGCCGTTCAGCCGCCTGGTCGAGCCGCCGGCGACCACCGTGCGCGTGATCCGGGCCGGCGACGGCCCCCGGATCCGCTCCGAGCACGCCGACCTCACCTGCACGCTGCTCACCGCCGGCACCGCGCACGCCCGGCGCGACGTCTACCTGATCGCGTTGGAGCCCGGCCGGGTCCGCATCGCCGATCCGCACACTCCGCGCAGCGTCGAGCACCTCGTGGTGGGGTCCGGCCGGCTACGCTGCGGGCCCGAGCACGACCAGGTGGAACTCGGCCCGGGGGACTACGCCACCTTCCCCGGCGACGCGCCGCACCGCTACGAAGCCCTCGAACCGGGGACCTTCGCCGTGCTGGTCATGGAACATCCCTGACCACGCCGTGAGCGCGGCGACCGCCGGCTGACGATGGGTGCAGTATCGTCGAAAGTCCGATCCCATCAAAGTCCTAAATGTCCGGATCAATAGGATAACGTTTGGGTTCGGGGAGGGGTGCCGCAGTGGCGGCGACCGAGTCTGCGCCGCTACCCTCCTTCCGCAGCCATTCGGTGCCGGACGAGCGACTTTGCCGGTCCCCGGGGTGCCCAGCGCGACCATTTCCGACGAGGTGACATCGCCGTGAGCGAGCGGACGCGAGCCGACCACCGGGGCGCGGCCGTGAGCGGGCGGATGCCGACCCGGTGCCGCACCGCGCCCAGGTCCGGACGCCCCGCTGTCGCCCCGTCCGCCGGGCCGGTCCGGGGTTCCCGTGTAGCGGCCGACGCCGCCTCCCGGCGACGTCCCGGCCGCAGCGACGGGTCCGGCGGATGAGTCGCGGCTACGCCGACCGGTGGCACGATCCCGCCGAGCCGTCGTGGGTCGTCGAGCCGACCGGCGAGTGGCACCCGCAGTTTCCCGGCCAGCGCTATCCGGGCGACATCGGCATCGACCATCAGCCGCCGCCCGGGCGGGGTCGGGCGAGCGCCGTCGGGCGGGCCGAGGTGCCTCCGCTGGCGCCGACCCGACCGGACGGCACGTACGTGGGCCGGTCCTGGGCCGACGAGCCGGACGGCTGGCCGGGACGGCACGAAACGCCCGACCCGCGACGCCACGACGGTGCCAACGGTGCGCGGCCGCACGACCGGTCGTCGTACCCCGGCCCCCGGCCAGAGCAGCCCCGCGCCGAGGGCCGGCGATCGCGTCACGCGGAGCCGGCCCGGGGGCGCGACGGGGTCACCTGGTCCGACGTCGGCCCCCAGGGTGGAATCGCCGCCCCCGGCGCGCCCGCCCGACGCGACCAGCGCAACCCCGACCAGCGCAACCCCGACCGGCGCGACCCCGACCGGCGCGACCCGGACTGGCGCGACTCCGACCGGCGCGAGCAACGCGACTCCGACCGGTGGGACCGACGCGCCCCGGACCAGCGCGAGCAGCGCCACTCCGACCGGTGGGACCAACGCGCCCCGGACCAACGCGAGCAGCGCCACCCGGACCGGCGCGAGCAACGCAACCCGGACCGGTACGCCCAGCGACCCCAGCGGTCCGAGCCGACCGACCGGGACGAGTACCGCTTCCGCGGCGCACCGGTCTCGCCGGCCGGCCGGCCGGAACCCGGTTGGCTGCCGGAGGCGGACGAGGAGCCACGCCATCCAGCCGCCGCGCAGCGACCGGTGGACGACCCTGACCGCCGGTCCGCCGGCGACCCCTCCCGGCGCCCCCGCTACCAGTGGAGCCGTCATCCCGGCGAGCCCGCGTACGACGAGCGCCCGGTGGTGGACGGGTACCGGGACGAGTTCAGCATCGGCGACCCGGACGGTGCCCCGTACCCGGACGGCTACGTCGACGACGAGCCGGCCCGCTCGGGTGCGCCCCGCGACGAGTGGGGCCGCCCCGACTGGTCGCCCGAGCGGGGCCGTCCCGAGCCACCGGCCCGGGATCCGCAGGCGTACGCCGCCCCGCCCCGCGGTGACCTGCCCTGGCCGGCGCCAGGCCCGCTGCGCCCGGGCACCGGCCGGGACCACCGCGAGTACCAGCGGCCCGCCGCCCCGCCCCAGCACGGCGCCGACGGTCCGCGACGCGACGACCGGAGGCCGGCCGCCCCGCCGGACACGCCCGGACCGGGACGGTTCCCGGCCGACCGGCCAGCCGCGCAGCGACCCGACCTCGACCGTCCCGTCTCTCCGGCACCCGACCGCGACCCGGCCCGAC
>NZ_POTY01000290.1 GCF_003236315.1 Micromonospora craterilacus | reverse complement strand
GTCGACTCCTCCGCCGTCCACACCTCCGCCCACCACGCCCCCGCCGTCGACTCCTCCGCCGACGACGACCCCGCCGGCGGGCGCCGGCTGCACGGCGACGTACTCGATCACCAACCAGTGGCAGGGTGGCTTCCAGGGTGACGTCCGGGTGACCGCCGGGGCCAGCGCCATCAACGGCTGGACGGTCCGCTGGACCTTCGCCAACGGCCAGTCGGTGACGCAGTTCTGGAACGCCACGGTGACCGGCAGTGGCGCCACGGTGACCGCCCGCAACGTCGACTACAACGGCCGGCTCGGCGCCAGGGCCAGCACCAGCTTCGGCTTCCTCGGCAGCTGGAACGGCACCAACTCGGCCCCCGCGGTGACCTGCACCGCGAGCTGACCGACGTACCGCCACACCGGTGGCCGGGTCCGCGCGGACCCGGCCACCACCGCATCGGTACGCCCGCACGGGCTGAACTCGCCGCTCGCCGCTCGCCGCTGGCCCGCTCGCCGCCAGCTGGTGTCCTCGGGACGCCCTTTGCTCTGCTTCACTCCACGCACTGTTCCGCCACCGAATTCGATGCGTGCGTTGAAGCAGAGCAAAGGGCGCGAAGGTGGAACCTGGTCCGGCCGGAGTCGCCGGCAGCAGCTCAGGCGAGGCGGGCGGCCCGCATCAGCAGGTAGTGCTGCTCGGGCAGGCTCGCGGTCAGCCCGGCGGCCGTCCGGTACCGCGCCACCGCCCGGTCGTGGTCACCGGCCATCTCGTACAGGTGGGCGCGGGCGGCGTGGAGGCGGTGGTGACCGACCAGCCTGGCCTCGTCGTCCAGCTTGTCGAGCGCGGCCAGGCCGGCGGCCGGCCCGTGCACCATGGCGACGGCGACCGCCCGGTTCAGGGCCACCACCGGGCTGGCCGACAGGCCCTCCAGCACCTCGTAGAGCGCGAGGATCTGCGGCCAGTCGGTCTCCTCGGCGGTCGGCGCCTCGTCGTGCAGCGCGGCGATGGCGGCCTGCACCTGGTACGGGCCGACCGGCCCCCGGGGCAGCGCCCGGGTGACCAGCGCGATGCCCTCGGCGATCGCGGTCGCGTCCCACCGGCCGCGGTCCTGTTCGGCCAGCGGGATCAGCTCGCCGGAGGCTCCGGTACGCGCCGCGCTGCGGGCCTCGGTGAGCAGCATCAGCGCCAGCAGGCCGGCCACCTCGCTATCGTCCGGTAGCCGGGCGTGCAGCGCCCGGGTCAGCCGGATCGCCTCGCGAGCCAGGTCGATCCGGTGCAGACGGTCCCCGGCGCTGGCCACGTGCCCCTCGGTGAAAACCAGGTAGAGCACGTGCAGGACGGCGGCGAGCCGGGCCGGCAGGTCGGCCGGCTCGGGCATCCGGAACGGCGTACCGGAATCCCGGATTCGTTGTTTGGCGCGGCTGATCCGCTGCGCCATGGTGGCCTCCGGCACCAGGAACGCCCGAGCGATCTCGGCCGTGGTCAGGCCGCCGACCGCCCGCAGGGTGAGCGCGATAGCCGAGGCGGGCGACAGCGCCGGGTGGCAACAGAGCAGGAGCAGCACCAGGGTGTCGTCGCGGTCCGCGGACAGTTGCGCGTCGACCGCCGGTACGCTGCGCCGGTCCACCGGCTCCCGCCGGGCGGCCAGGTCCTCCCGGGCCCGGCGGGCCTGCTCGGCGCGGACCATCTCGATCATCCGCCGGTACGCGACCTGGATCAGCCAGCCCCGCGGATTGTCCGGTACGCCGTCCTCAGGCCACTGAGTGGCGGCGGCCAGCAGGGCCTCCTGCACCGCGTCCTCGGCGGTGGCGAAGTCGCCGAACCGGCGGGCGAGCACGCCGAGGACCTGCGGCGCGAGTTCGCGCAGCAGGTCCTCGGTCAGCGTTTCTCTCGTCACACGTCCTGCGGCGGTGCGGACATCACCGGGTGCACCTCGATCGGCATGTTGAGCGGCGCGCCACCCGGCCCGGGGGCGGTGGAGATCCAGGCGGCGATCTCGACCGCACGCTCCGGGGTGTCGACGTCGACGACCCAGAAGCCGGCGAGGAACTCCTTCGTCTCGGCGAACGGCCCCTCGGTCACCACCGGCGCGCCACCGGCACCGGCGCGTACGATCTTCGCCTGCGCCGGCCCGGCGAGCCCCTGCCCGTCGACCCACTCGCCGTCGGCGACCAGCTTGGCGTTGACCTCGCCCATGAACCCGATGTGGGCGCTGATCTCCTCCGGCGTCCAGGTGTGGATCTGCGGGAAGTCGGTCCCGGCGGCGCTGAACTGCATCAGCAGCATGTACTTCACGGCTGTCTCCTCACGGCTGCGCACCCATCATCGGTGCTTCCACCCTCAGGTAGAAGCCGCCACCACCGTTCTCGACATCCGCGCCGGAAAAATTTCTGGCATTCCCGTGCCGGCGTGTCGTGCCACTCGGATGCAGACGATCAGGTGTCGCAGCACCGGGCGGCTCGCCGGTGCTGGGCGATTCCCAGCGATCTCACAGCACCGGTCGATAACCTGCGCTGGTCAGCGTCCGGCTCCTAAAGGGAGTACGGGCACCAGACCCTGCGGGAGTTCCGATGGTCTTCAAGAAGATGTTGAGCGCGTTCGGTGTGGGCGGTCCCAGTGTGGACACCGTCCTTGCCAACCCGAACACCCGGCCCGGGGAGACCCTCGAGGGCCAGGTCAACCTGGTCGGCGGGGAAGCCCCGGCGAACATCGAGCAGATCGTCGTCGGGCTGGTCACCCGGGTGGAGATCGAGCGGGGCAACAACGAGCACGGCGGCGTCATGGAGTTCCACCGGCAGGTGGTCGGCGGCCCGCTCCAGCTCGCCCCGAAGCAGCAGCTGTCCATCCCGTTCCAGGTTCCGGTGCCGTGGGAGACCCCGATCACCGACCTTTACGGTCAGCGCCTGCCCGGCATGACCATGGGCCTGCGTACCGAGCTGGCGATCGCCCGGGCGGTCGACAAGGGCGACCTCGACCAGGTCAGTGTGCACCCGCTGCTGGTGCAGGAGCGGATTCTGCAGGCCTTCCTCCAGCTCGGCTTCCGGCTGAAGTCGGCCGATCTCGAGCAGGGCCGGATCCACGGCGTACCGCAGATGCTGCCGTTCTACCAGGAGATCGAGTTCTTCGCCGCGCCGCAGTACGCGCAGGTCGTCAACGAGCTTGAGCTGACCTTCGTCACCAACCCCAACGGCATCGACGTGGTGCTTGAGTGCGACAAGCGGGGTGGCTTCCGCGCGCCCGGCCCCGACGCCTTCGGGCACTACCAGGTGGGGCACGGCGAGGCCGACGGCCACGACTGGGCGCAGGTGGTCGACGGCTGGCTGCGCGAGACGATCGAGCGTTTCGGCGCCATGCGGGCCCAGGCGTACGGTGCCCCGCAGGGCTTCGGTCCGCAGGGTTACGGCGCTCCGCACGCCGCTCAGCCGGGCTACCCGCCGCAGGGTGTCCCGCCGCAGGGCTACCCAGCCCCGCACGCCGCACCGCCCGGTTACCGGCCGCCCGGTGCGCCGGCCTACGGCGCCCCGCACGCGGCGCAGGGCTATGGCGCTCCGCAGGGCTACGGCCCGCCGAACCAGTACGGTGCCCCGCAGCGGCGTAGCGGCCCCGGGATGGGTGGGATCGTGGCCGGCGCGGCGCTCGGTGCCGCCGGTGGCATGCTCGCCGGTCACATGATCGGTAACGCCTTCGACGGTGGCGAGGAGCAGGTCGCCGAGGCGGCCGGTGACCTCGGCGGCGCCGAGGACTTCGGCGGCGGCGACTTCGGTGGTGACTTCGGCGGCGGCGACTTCGGGGGCTTCGAGGAGTTCTAGGCCGTCTAGACAGGACGGTGGCCCTCCGGGAGAGATCCCGGAGGGCCACCGTGCTTTTACGCGCGGAGGTCAGTGACCCCGCTGCCGGCGCTCGGCCATGGAGCGCCGCTGGCTACCGGCCTTCGCCAGACCTCGGCTGACGAGGTAACCGATCGTCAAGAGGGTAATGAAGAACCACGACTGGGTCGGGTTGTTCAAGTTCAGCCCGTTCGCGGTCGTGCCCTTCCAGAACGCGGAAATGACCACAAGGGCGACGGCGGCCGCGTAGATCCAGAATTCCGTCGTCAGGAGCGACTGCTTGGTCTCCGTACCCGGTGACGGCATCTGTTCCCGATGCCCGTCGTGCATCATCGGCATCGGACGGGTCGGTGCCTCCTGCATGGCCTGGCGATTCTGCATGTCCTGCTGCGGCCGGTTCATCGGCCTGGTGGATGCAGCCTGCGTGCTCATCTGTCCTCCTCAGGATGTGATGAGTCCTGCGATCCCTCGCCCCGCTGCCGCGTGTCGGCCACGGCACGGTTTCTCGTTGCCGGCGGGGGCACGACGCGTCTACCCGTTGCGTCCGGGGCAGTAACGCGGGCCTGTCAGCCGGATCGGCGGCGGTCGGCGCGGACGGCGACGCTCAGCAGCCGAGGACAGTCCGAGGGGCACGCTCACGACCAGGGTGATCCCGGTGCCCGACGCCGAGGCCGGATCGTGGGCGGCGTACGGGATCACGTTCGGGCCATGCCGGGCCGGCACGGGCCGTACGTCCGGTATGCCGGGTCTCGCCGGGGTGCCAGTCTCTCTTTATGGGGCGGCCGGGCGCCGGGGGAGAGAGGTGCGGTGGCCCGGCGGTGCGGGTTTGTCGCCGCGGCCACCGGGCACGCAGAGAGACCGACGCTTCTGCGAGGTGATGGATCGTGCGTGAGGACGACATGCGACAGGACGCCGCCCGCCGGGCCGAGGAGCGGATCGCCGGCGGCGTGTACGGCGAGGGCGCGGTGGACGAGGTGACCGTGCCGCCCACCGATGTGGAGAGTGCCATCCAGCGCGACGATGTGGACGATCCGGCGGATGTGCCGATCGACCCCAACGTGTTGCGCGACGGTGGGCCCACCGGCGGACAGGGCGCGATCACCACGACCGGCGGTACGGCCGGGCCGGCCAGTGCCCGCCGGTTGGCCCGGCAGCCGGAGCGGCATCGGGGCAAGGTGGCCCCGACCACGACGGGTGACGCCACCACCGGTGGGCTGAGCACCCCGTCCGGCGGCAGCACCAGTGACCAGTCCACGCCCGCCACCCACGTGGGCAGCTTCGACTGATCCACGCACCACCCGGCCCGGCCCGATCCATCGGGCCGGGCCAACCCGGTTGATCAACCAGGGTGCGGATGGGTCAGGGGTTGGGGGTGAGGGTGGTCAGGCGTTGGGTGGCCCGGGTCAGGGCCACGTAGAGGTCGCTGCGGCCACGGGGGGACTCGGCGACGATGCGGTTAGGGTCGACCACCACCACCGAGTCGAACTCCAGGCCCTTGGCCTCGGCGACGGTGAGCACCACCACCCGGCCCTCCAGGTCGGGCTGCTCACCCACGGCCGCCTCGGGCAGCGCCGCGGTCAGCGCGGCACCCAGGTCTTCGACCCGGCCGGCCGGCACGATCACCCCGAGCCGGCCGTCGGTCAGCCCAGCCGCCTCCGCCGTGGTGACCTCGACCAGTTCCGCCGCCAGCCACTGCGCCGGCACGCCGCGCGAGACCGGCACGAAGCCGCTGGAGCGGACGGCGCGCGGTGGGCGCAGCGCCGGGTCGATCTCGGCCAGTACGCCCGCGGCGACCTCCATGATCTCGGCGGGGGTGCGGTAGCTGACGGTCAGCTCCGCCAGCCGCCACCGGTCCGCCACGTAAGGCTCCAACGCCTCCGCCCACGACGGCGTGCCGGCCAGCGCACCGGTCTGCGCCACGTCACCCACGATGGTCATCGAACGGCTCGGGCAGCGGCGCATCAACAGCCGCCAGGCCATCGGCGACAGCTCCTGCGCCTCGTCGACGATCACGTGGCCGAACGCCCACCCGCGGTCGGCCGCCGCGCGTTGCGCGGTGGTCAGCCGGTCCGCCTCCTCCTGCCGTTCCAGCAGCCGGTCGGCGTCGATCAGGTCGGTCACGCCGAGGATCTCGCCGCCGTCGGCCTCGTCCTCGACGTCGATGGAGCGGGAGCCCCGGGCGATCTCCAGCACACCCTCGGCGTACTCGCGTTCCATCGCGCGGATCCGCTCCCGGCGGGCGGCGGCGGCCCGGTCGTCCTCGCCGAGCAGCTCCGCCGCCTCGTCCAGCAGCGGTACGTCCGCCGGCGTCCAGCCGCCCGGTTCGCGGTGCAGCGCGGCCCGCTCGTCGGCGCTGAGCATCGGCGCGGCGGTGGCGATCCGGTCGGTCGAGGCGTACAGGTCGGCGAGCAGGCGCTGCGGGGTGAGTACCGGCCACAGCTCGTCCAGCGCCGCCCGTACCTCCGGCTCCTCGCGCAGCTCGCGGCGGATCTCGGCGACATCCGCCTCGTCCAGCAGGTTCTCCCCGCCCAGCGGGTCGGCGCCGATCCGTTCGGCGACCTGGTCGGCGAGCGCGTGCACGATCTCGATGTCGAATACCGCGCGGGCCAGGTTGTGCGGTCGTCCGCTGCGGCGGGCCCGGTCCCGGGCCGCCCGCACGGTCGCCGGGTCGAGCACGAGCAGTTCCCGCTGCGGCAGCTCGATCTCCCGCGGCTCGTCGGGCACCCGCTGCCGGTCGCGTACCGCGTTGGCCAGCACCTCGACCATCACCGACCGTCCCTTGAGGGCGGCGGTGGTGGCGGGCTCCGCACGGCGGGCGCTCACCCCCGGGAAAAGGTCGCCCTGGGTACGCAGCAGCACCCCTGTCTCGGCCAGCGCGGGCAGCACCTGCGAGATGTAGCGCAGGAAGGTGACGTTCGGGCCGACCAGCAGCACACCCCGGGTGGACAGCTCCCGGCGGTGGGTGTAGAGCAGGTACGCCGCCCGGTGCAGCGCCACCGCGGTCTTGCCGGTGCCCGGGCCGCCCTGGACCACCAGCACCCCGGGCAGGTCGGCCCGGATGATGTGGTCCTGCTCGGCCTGGATGGTCTCGACGATGTCGCGCATCCGCCCGGTGCGGCCGGCGTTGAGTGCGGCCAGCAGCGACGCCTCCCCGGTCAGCTCCTCGTGGGCGGTGGGGGAGGCGGTGGCCAGGTCGAGCACCTCGTCGTTGACGCCGATCACCTTGCGCTGCCGGGTACGCAGGTGCCGGCGCCGCCGGATGCCCTGCGGGTTGGCGGCGGTGGCGAGGTAGAAGGCCCGGGCGGCCGGGGCGCGCCAGTCCATCAGCAGCGGGTCGTAGTCACCATCGGTGTCGAAGATGCCGATCCGGCCGATGTAGTGGCGGTCGCTGTCGTCGGTGTCCAGCCGGCCGAAGCACAGGCCGTTCTCCACCGCGGCGAACTGCTCGACCTGATCGGCGTACATCTGCACCGCGCCGTCGCGTTGGGAACGGGCCTGCAACGTGCCGCCGGTCGCCCGCAGCTCGTCGGTCAGCCGCCGGGACGCCTGCTCCCGCAGGTTGTCCAGGCGCTGGTAGAGCATCGAGACGTACTCCTGCTCGCGGCCGATCTCGTCGTCGGACGGCGAACCGCCGGAGTGCCTTGACAATCCGTCTCCCAAATGGCTAGAATTCGAATTCAGAACGGCTTTATGGGCCGTTCTTTTTTGTGCCTGAACTCGTAAAGATACCGCGTGCCGAACGCCGGAACCAGGCACCACCGATCCCGTCACACCATCGCCTTTCCGACCGTGCCGGCCCCGGTCAGCGACGCTTGGTGCAGACCTCGCCGGAGCGGGCGACGGTGTCGGTGGACCAGACCACCGCCACCGTGAAGCAGTAGTCCAATCTGCGGTCGAGGCTGTAGACGACGAAGCTCTCGGTGCCGGCGGGCAGGTCGGCGAAGGCGTTGCGCGGCTGACCGTTCCGGCCACCCGAGATGATCACCGGCCCCTCGCTCCCGGCCGGGTAGGTCCAGCTCAGCGTCACGCTGTCGCGATTGTCCTGCAACGAGAGCCCGGTGGGCGGGGCACCGGGCTCTCGTTGCAGGACAATCGCGACAGCGTGACGCTGAGCTGGACC
>NZ_POTY01000028.1 GCF_003236315.1 Micromonospora craterilacus | reverse complement strand
GCGGTCAGGCGGTCGGGGCGGGGAGGTCCAACACGTACGACTCCCCCTCGCGGCGGAACCCGAGCCGGTGGTAGTAGGGGGCGATCATGTCCGGCGGGCTGACCACCCGCCGGAACCCGCGGTCGGTGAACAGGCTGCTGCGCCGGTAGACGAACTCGCCCGGGGTGAAGTCACGGAACGGCGGGGTGACGTAGTCGAGATCGATCTGGGCCACCCCGTCACCGGTGTCCCGGGCCAGGACGACGCCGACGACCTCGTCGGCGCGTACCACGACGAAGGCCGAGTGTCCGGCCAGCCGCCCGGGGTTAAAGCCGGGGTTGAACCGGGCGATGTCGGCGGCGTGCACCCGCAGCGTGTGGGCCAGGAACGCGTCGGCGGCGCCCACCTCGACCACCTGGTAGGTCTGCTCGTCGTGTCGGGTGGCGAGCAGCCGACGCAGGTACCAGACGTTGATCACGGCCAGCACGACGTTCAGCCCCACCATGGGCCAGACCTCGATGGCGGTGTTGTAGCCGATCAGAATGAGACAGCCGACCAGGTTCAGGGCGCGCAGCCGCAGGATCCGCGTCTGTAGCAGCGACCAGACCAGCAGCGCCGAGCCGGCCCAGCCGACAAGTTCCAGCCAATTCACCACGCGAGATTAGTCGCCGCCCTGCTCAGCAGCCAGACGGGGCGGCCGCCGGTGGGCCGGGTCACCCCGGCGGCCGAGCGGGTCGGGGCCAGCGGTGGCCGGCTCGGACGGCGGGTCACCCGAGTACGGGGCACGCGGTCAGCCCGGAAGTTCCAGGACGTACTCGTCGACCTCGTGGCCGCGGCTCGGGGCGTACGCCCGGTCGGTGCCGGACACGACGAACCCGCACCGGCGCAGCACGGCCAGCGAGGCGACGTTGTCGACCGCCGCCCGGGCGTACAGCGGCCGGCGGGTGATCTCGCGCAGCAGCGCGCCGAGCGCGCGGGTGGCGTAGCCGCGGCCCCACCGCGGCCGGTCGATCCAGTAGCTGACCTCGGTGCGGCCGTCGGCCGGAAAGGCCAGCATGTGCCCGATCACCTCGCCGTCGATGGTCACCGTGCGGGCCACGATCTCCGGGTCGGTCAGGATGCGCACCCAGTGCGCGGCGAACGCCCGCCGGTCGGTCGGGTCCGGCGGGCCGAAGGCCGCCATCCGGTTGGCGTCGGGGTCGAGCTGGTGGGCGTAGAACTCCGGCAGGTCGTCCTCGCCGACCGGACGCAGCCGCAGGTCGTCGATCACCGCGTCGACGATACGCACCCGGGTCGGGACCTGCGGCCCGTCGGGGCTCGGCCTTCGGCCCTGCCGCGTGCGCCGATGGCGCTGTTACCAACAAGTCGACGGCCGTTCCCGGCTCGCAACAGGAGGTACCCGAGATGACCGCGATCCTCAACGCCACCGGTCCGGTGCCGCTCGTACCGCCCCGACCGGCTTCCCCTCCGGCACCGCCCGGGCCGGTCGGGCCGGTGCTGGAGCTGCCCGGCACACCGCCGGTCGCGCTGGTGCCGGTGACCCGCGATCGCCGCCCGGTGGGGGTGTTCGTCGCCGCCAACGGGTGCGTCCGGTATCGGCGCCTGCCCGATCCGGACCGGTTGCTGGCCGCCACCGCCGGGGTGCTGACCGTCGGTCTGGCCGCTGCCGGGGTCGCACTGCTGGGCCGGCGGCGGCCGCCCGCGGTCGGCGCGCTGACCATGGGGCCGGGCGGCTGGGTCAGCTTCCGCGGGCTGCGCCCACCGGCACCCCGTGCGCCGCGGCCGTGGTGGGCCCGGCTGCTGCGAGCCCGCCGGCTGATGGTCGAACGCTGACCGGGCGGCCGGGTCGGCAGGGCCATTGGTCCCGGGCCGCGCGGGCGGATCGCCCCTGCCGGGCCACGGCGGGCCGGACGAGGCTGGTGGTGGGAGGCGTGCCGGCGGGGCAGGCCGTGGGGAGAGGGCGGAACGGACGGTGGCCGGAGGGCTCCAGGTCGTGGGCGAGGACGTGCCGGTGCGGACGGAGTACGTCGTCGGGCCGGCAGCGACGGCCGGGCTCGGCTCGGCGGAGGCCGGCCGCCGGCTGCTGGTCGACGGGCCGAACACCGCCGCCGCGCCACCCCGCCGGCACCTGGCCACCCGGATCCTGCGGCAGCTCACCGACCCGCTGGTGGCCCTGCTGCTGGCCGCCGCCGTGGTCACCACGGCGCTGCGGGACTACCCCGACACGGCGGTGATCCTGCTCGTCGTCCTGGTCAACACCACGATCGGGGTGGTTCAGGAGGTCCGCGCCGACCGGGCGATCGCCGGGCTCGACCAGCTCGCCGCGCCGACCGCCCGGGTGGTCCGCGACGGCCGGGACGTGGTGCTGCCCGCCGCCGAACTGGTCCGTGATGACCTGGTCCGCCTGGAGGCGGGCGACGTGGTCCCCGCCGACCTGCTGCTCGACGACGCGAGCCGGCTGCACCTGGACGAGTCGGCGCTGACCGGCGAGTCGGTGCCGGTGGTCCGCGAGGCCGGCGAGGAGGCCAGCGCCGGCACGGTGGTGACCACCGGCCGGGCCGCCGGCACGGTGCTACGTACCGGGCGGGCGAGCGCGCTGGGCCGGATCGCCACCCTGGCGGCCACCACCCGGCCGGCCGCCACCCCGCTACAACGTCGTCTCGCCTCGCTCAGCCGAATCCTCGGCGTCGCCGCCGTGCTGCTGTCCGGGCTGGTGTTCCTCGTCGGCGTGCTCGGTGGCCGGCCGGTGGTGGACATGGCGGTCACCGCGGTGAGCCTGGTGGTGGCCGCGGTGCCGGAGTCCCTGCCCGCGGTGGTCACGTTGGCCCTCGCGCTCGGCGCGCGGCGGATGGCCGCGGCCCGGACGATCCCCCGCCGGCTGCACGCGGTGGAGACGCTCGGCTCGGTCACGGTGATCGCCTCGGACAAGACCGGCACCCTCACTGAGGGGCGGATGGCCGTGCAGCACGCTGTCACCGCCGACGGTGTCCGGTTCGGCGTCACCGGTACCGGGTACGCCCCACATGGCACGGTCCACCGCGACGGCGCGCCGGTGGCCGTGCCGGACGAGCTGCGCCGGCTGGCCCGGGCCGGGCTGCTGTGCAACGACGCGACCCTGGCCCCGCCGACCGACGAGCAGCCCCGGTGGAGCGCCGTCGGTGATCCGTTGGAGGCGGCGCTGGTGGCGTTCGCCGCCCGGTGCGGCCTGGATCCGCAGGCCATCCGCCGCGCCTGGCCACGCGTCGCCGAGCACCCCTTCGACCAGCAGCTGCGCCGGATGACCACCGTGCACCGCTCCTGCGACCGCCGGTACCTGGTGGTGTGCAAGGGTGCGCCGGAAAGCGTGCTCACCTCGTCGCTGCTCGACGCCACCGACGAGGAGGTGGCCGACCTGGCCGCCGCCGCGCACCGGATGGCCGGCGACGGGCTGCGGGTGCTGGCGCTGGCGGCGGCCCTGGTGGACACCCTGCCGGCCGATCCCGGCCACCCGAAGGGGCTGCGCCCGGTGGGGTTGGTCGCCGTCGGTGACCCGCTGCGCGCCGGAGCGGCGGACATCGCCGGCAGCTTCGCCGACGCCGGGGTCCGGCTGGTGCTGGTCACCGGCGACCACCCGGCGACCGCGGCGGCCGTCGCCGGGCAGCTCGGGCTCTGGAACGAGGGCGACCCGGTGGTACGCGGCGACGCCGGCGACCCCGCAGACGCGCACCCGGCGGCGCGGGTGTTCGCGCGCACCCAGCCGGAGCAGAAGCTCGACATCGTCGCCGGGTTGCAGTCCCGGGGGCACGTGGTGGCGATGACCGGTGACGGGGTCAACGACGCTCCCGCGCTAAGGCGGGCCGACATCGGGGTGGCCATGGGCGGTGGCACGCAGGTGGCCCGGCAGGCGGCCGACCTCGTGCTGGTCGACGACGACCTGTCCACCGTGGCCACCGCGATCGGCGAGGGCCGCCGCGTCTACGACAACATCCGGCGGTTCCTGCGCTACGCCCTCTCCGGCGGCGTGGCCGAGATCGCGGTGATGCTGATCGGGCCGCTGTTCGGGCTGGCCGTGCCGCTGCTGCCGGCACAGATCCTCTGGATCAACCTGCTCACTCACGGCCTGCCGGGGGTCGCCCTGGGCGCCGAGCCGGCCGAACCCGGGACGCTGCGCCGGCCGCCGCGCTCGCCACGGGAGTCGGTGCTGGGTGTCGGGCTGGGCCGGCAGATCCTGGTCACCGGGGCGCTGATCTCGGCGGTGACGCTCGGCGCCGGCCTGCTCGCCGCCCGATGGGACCGGCCCTGGCAGTCGGTGGTCTTCGTGGTGCTCGGCCTGGCCCAGCTGGGGGTGGCGCTGGCGGTCCGCGCGCCCCGACCGCCGTCGGGGCGGCGGGGCAACCTGGCGCTGCCGCTCGCGGTGGCCGGGTCCGCGCTGCTACAGGTGTCCGGCGTACTGCTGCCGCCGCTGCGGGAACTGCTCGGCACCGAGCCGCTCGGTGCCGTGGAGCTGATCGCCTGCGCCGCGGTGAGCACCCTGCCCGGCCTGGCCCTGCGACTGACCCGCCGCCCGGCGGCGGGGTCCGACGGCGATGGCCCGCAGACGGGAACCGCGGTCCCGGACCGTGGCGCCGCCGGATAGGTCAGGCTGGTGGCGAACCGAAGGAGGACGAGATGACCAGCAACACCGGTGCCCCCGTCGTGGTGGGTGTGGACGGTTCCGAGGTCGCGCTGCACGCCGTCCGGGCCGCCGCGCGGGAGGCGGCGGACCGGCACCGCCCGCTGCGGATCGTGCACGCGTTCATCTGGCCTTTGATGGGTGTGCCGCTGGGTCCGGCGCCGGGGGCGCCCGCCGACGCCGGCCTGCGCAACCAGGCCGAACAGTGTGTCGCCGAGGCGGTGGCCGAGGCCGGCAAGGTCGCCCCGGAGGTGCCGGTCACCGGCGCGGTGGTCGACGGCGCAGCGGCGGCCGTGCTGCTCGCGGAGACCCGCGACGCCGCACTGGTCGTCCTCGGCAGCCGGGGCCTGGGCGGCTTCGCCGGGCTGCTGATCGGGTCGGTGGCCGTGCAGGTCAGCTCCCGCGCGGACTGCCCGGTGCTGGTGGTGCGGGGGGAACCGCGGGCGGACGGGCCGGTGGTGGTCGGTGTCGACGGCTCGGAACTCTCCCAGCAGGCGGTCGGGTTCGCGTTCGAGGAGGCGGCCCGCCGCGGCACCGAGCTGATCGCGGTGCACGCCTGGCTCTACCCGACGCCGACCGGCCCCGGTGACATCCTGCCCCTGGTCTACGACCTGGACGCCTTCCGCGAGGAGGAGGAACGCACTCTCGCCGAGTCCGTCGCCGGCTGGTCCGAGCGCTATCCGGAGGTGCCGGTTCGGCAGCGACTGGTCCGGGGCTCACCGGCCCGGGCGCTGGTGGAGGAGTCCCGGGCCGCCCAACTGGTGGTGGTCGGTGCGCGGGGACGGGGTGCGCTGAGCGGGCTGCTGCTTGGCTCGGTCAGCCACGCGGTGCTGCACCACGCCCATTCCCCGCTGGCGATCGTCCGAATGCCGCGTACGGTCGAAGGATCTTGACCGACGGGGTCGCGCCGCTCCCCCGGTGCGGCCCGCCCCGCCGCTGGTAGGTCGGCCCCGGGTGGTGTGTCGGGGCCGGCCCGCCGGCGGGCCACACCGACAATGACCTGACCGACCTCTGGAGGCCCGATGAACCGACCTGTCGTGGTGGGGGTGGACGGATCCCCGCCGAGCCGGGTCGCCGCGGAGCACGCGGCGCAGGCGGCGGTGTGGCGGTCCCGCCCGCTGCACCTGGTGCACGGCTACCTGCATCCGCTCGGCTACGGGGTGCCGATCAACCCGTACCAGGTGGGGTTGCCGTCGCCGTCGGAGGACGGCCGGAAGATGCTCGAACAGACCGCCGCCGAGCTGGTCGACAAGTGGCCGGGGCTGATCGTGGAGGTGCGCCAGGTGGCCGGCGGTCCGGGCGCGACGCTGGTCGAGGAGTCCCGGCTGGCGGAACTGGTCGTGGTGGGCAGCCGGGGCCTGGGCGGGTTCGCCGGGCTGCTGCTCGGCTCGGTCGGCACCCAGGTCGCCGCGCACGGCCACTGCCCGGTGCTGGTGGTCCGGCCGCCCGATCGCCCGATCCCGACCGAGGGGCCGGTGCTGGTCGGGGTGGACGGCTCGGAGTCGGCTGAACTCGCCGTCGGGTACGGCGCCGAGGAGGCCGCCCGTCGCGGTGCCGCCCTGGTGCTGGTGCACGTCGCCGACGAGCGGGATGCCGCCGACGGCGCGGCGGCGGCGCTGCTGGCCACGGCGGGTGCGTCGGCCCGGGGCAGTCACCGTGGCCTGACCGTGGAGGAACGGATGGTCGCCGCGCCGAAGCCCGACCAGGCGCTGATCGAGGCGACCGGGGACGCCGCGCTCGTGGTGGCCGGATCCCGCGGCCGGGGCGGATTCGCCGGCCTGCTGCTCGGCTCGGTCAGTCAGGCGCTGGTGCAGCACGCCCGATGCCCGGTGCTCGTCGCCCACCGGTACGAGCCCGAGCACTGAGCCCGACCGCCCACGGCGGCCCGCGCCGCCGGCGACGGCCGGGGTCAGTCGTCCCCGCCGCGCAGCAGCTGTTCGAAGCTGGTGGTGAGGGCGAACGGGTCGGCCGGCCCGCTCGACGGCGGACGCTGGTGCACCTGCTCGGCCAGTTCGCGGCCGGCGCGGCTGATCCGGGCGCGCAGCGCGCCGTCCGCCGTGCCGGCGGACCAGTCCTCCGGTGCGGCGAAGACCGCGGTCGGCATCACCACCGCCCGCAGGTGGGTGAACATCGGTCGCAGGGCGTGTTCCAGGGCGAGGGAGTGCCGGGCGGTGCCTCCGGTGGCTCCGATCAGCACCGGCCGGCCACCCAGCGCGTCGGCGTCGACCAGGTCGAAGAACGACTTGAACAGCCCGTTGTACGAGGCGTTGAAGATCGGTGTGACGGCGATCAGCCCGTCGGCGCCAGTGACCTGGTCGAGCACCTGCCGCAGGGCGTCCGACGGGAAGCCGGTGAGCAGGTGGTTGACGATGTCGTGGGCGTGCTCGCGCAGGTCCACCGGTCGCAACTCGACGCCCTCGCCGTGCCCGACCAGCCCGTCGCGGGTGGCCGCGGCGAGCTGGTCGGCGAGCAGTCGGGTCGACGAGGGCTGGCTGAGTCCGGCCGACACCACGGCCAGGGTGCGCGAGGTCACCGGTCGGCCTCCGCGCCGGTCCCGGCCAGGTCAGCGGCCGGGGTCTCGCCGGCCTGCGCGGCGCGCTCGGCGGCGGCCCGCAGCGCGGCGTGCGTGGGCGCGACCGGCACGTGGGCCGGACGCAGCGAGTCGAACTCCTTGCGCAGCACGGGAACGACCTCCTCGCCCAGGATGTCGAGCTGTTCCAGCACGGTCTTCAGCGGCAGCCCGGCGTGGTCCAGGAGGAACAGCTGCCGCTGGTAGTCGCCCACGTAGTCGCGGAAGCCGAGCGTACGGTCGATGACCTGCTGCGGGCTGCCCACGGTCAACGGGGTCTGCGCGGTGAACTCCTCCAGCGACGGGCCGTGCCCGTAGACCGGGGCGTTGTCGAAGTACGGCCGGAACTCGCGTACCGCGTCCTGGGAGTTCTTCCGCATGAACACCTGGCCGCCGAGGCCGACGATGGCCTGGTCGGCAGAGCCGTGGCCGTAGTGCTCGAACCGCTGCCGGTAGAGGCCCACCATCCGGCGGGTGTGCTCGGCCGGCCAGAAGATGTGGTTGGCGAAGAAGCCGTCGCCGTAGTACGCGGCCTGCTCGGCGATCTCGGGGCTGCGGATCGACCCGTGCCAGACGAACGGCGGTACGCCGTCGAGCGGACGCGGCGTCGAGGTGAACGACTGCAACGGGGTGCGGAAGCGACCCTTCCAGTCGACCACGTCCTCGCGCCAGAGCCGGCGCAGCAGGTCGTAGTTCTCGATGGCCAGTGGAATGCCGTTGCGGATGTCCTGGCCGAACCAGGGGTAGACCGGCCCGGTGTTGCCGCGGCCCATCATCAGGTCGACCCGGCCGTCGGCCAGGTGCTGCAGCATCGCGTAGTCCTCGGCGATCTTCACCGGGTCGTTGGTGGTGATCAGCGTGGTCGCGGTGGAGAGCAGCAGCCGCTCGGTACGGGCCGCGATGTAGCCCAGCATCGTGGTGGGCGACGAGGGTACGAACGGCGGGTTGTGGTGCTCGCCGGTGGCGAAGACGTCGAGACCGACCTCTTCGGCCTTGAGCGCGATGGTGACCATCGCCTTGATCCGCTCGCCCTCGGTCGGCTCGCGACCATTGGTCGGGTCGACCGTGACGTCGCCGACGGTGAAGACCCCGAACTGCATGACAGCTCCCTCGTGTCGTCCGACCGGGGCCGCCGCGGCTCCCGGACCCACCCGACAACATATTTGACGAGTCAACTATTCCGCGCCCGGCGGTGCCGGCGTTGGCCGCCGTCACGCCCTGGCGGCCCGGCCGAGGCGCGACACCCGTTCGGGTGCAGACCGGAGGGGGCCTCCCAAAAGCGACCGATTGCCTCGGTGTTATGGATATGTTTCATGTACTAGGCACTGCTTGCCCCTAATGGGGGAAAAACCACCGAAGATCGATGTTGCGTGGCCGAGCGTGCCTTCCAGCGCCTGCATCCCGATGCGGCGGCCATGAGGGCTTGCCGCCGGATCAGGCTGAGCGACTGTTTCCCACGGAAGGGGCACCAGGTGATCAGAACGCGCGGGCGGCTGTTGGCCGTCGCAGCGATGGTCAGCGCAGCGGTGGCGGTCTCCGCCACAGTGGCGATGGGCGACGGAGGTGATCACGACCGCGGCGGAAAATCGGACAGCGGCGGTCACGAGGAGCGCAATGGCCCACGCTTCAGAGTGATCAACCAAGTCTCCGACGACCCGGCACGAGATCCAGCGCTCGTCGACCCGGACGCCGTCAACTCGTGGGGGCTCGCGCTGGGACCGACGACACCCCTGTGGGTGTCCAACAACGGCACCAACACCGCCACCGTCTACAGCGGCGGCATCAACGGCAAGCCGGTGGACAAGGTCCGCACCGTCACCATCCCCGCCGGCCCACCGACCGGGGTCGTGTTCAACGACACCAAGGGCTTCCAGGTGCCCGGGCCGGGCAACGACAACCCGGCCACCTTCATCTTCGTCAGCGAGGGCGGCGACGTCACCGCCTGGAACCAGGACACGGACACCACCGCGGTCGTGGTGGCGCACACCAACCGTGCGGTCTACAAGGGCGTGACGCTGCTGAAGACCGATGTCGGCAACTTCCTGCTGGCCACCGACTTCCACCACGCACGCATCGACGTGTTCGACGAGAACTTCGACCGGGTGAACCTGCCGGACTCCTTCTTCCGGGACCGGAACCTGCCGGAGGGCTTCGCGCCGTTCAACGTACTGGCGCTGGGCGAGAAGGTCTTCGTGACCTACGCGAAGCAGGACGCGGACGCGCATGACGACGTGCCGGGCGCCGGCCTCGGTTTCGTCGACCTGTTCACCGACTTCGGCACCAAGGTCCGGCGGATCGCCAGCGAGGGAACCCTGAACGCGCCGTGGGGCCTCGCCATCGCGCCGAAGGGCTTCGGCGAGTTCACCGGCGACCTGATCGTCGGCAACTTCGGCGACGGCCGGATCAACGTGTTCGACCGCGACGGCTTCAAGGGCCAACTGCGGGACGAGGAGGGCGAGACGATCGTCATCGACGGACTGTGGGCGCTGCTGCCGGGCACCGAGACCACCGGCGGGCAAGGGACCCTGTGGTTCAGTGCCGGGCCGGACGACGAGACGCACGGCCTGGTGGGTCAGCTGATCCCGACAACCAGGAAGTAACCAGCGCGAATCCGCCGCGCCCCGAGCTTCTCGGGGCGCGGCGGACCGTTGTGTCCGCGCTGTCGGCGGGCGCCGGGCACCCGGAAGGCGATCTTCAACCCACTCGGTACCCTTGCCCACACCATGACGCACCACTGGCTCCAGACCCCGGCCGCGCAGGTGGCGACGGCTGCGCGGAGCCTCCTCGGCTGGACCGTGTCGGCCAACGGCGTCAGCCTCCGCCTGACCGAGGTCGAGGCGTACGCCGGCACCGGGGAAGATCCGGCCTCCCACGCCCATCGCGGACCGACTCCCCGCAACGAGGTGATGTTCGGCCCGGCCGGGAACGTCTACGTGTACTTCGTGTTCGGCATGCACTGGTGCTTGAACATCGTGTGCGGCCACGAGGGTGAGGCGGCTGCCGTCCTGCTGCGGGCGGGCGAGGTGACCGACGGGATCGAGGTCGCCCGGGAACGCCGCAACCATCCCCCGGATCGTGACCTGGCGCGCGGGCCGGCCAGGCTCGTCACCGCGCTCGGGCTCGGCCGCGACGCCAACGGCACCTGCGCCGTCGACGGGTCCGGACCGGTGCGCCTGACCGCGCCATCAAGCCCCGTCGACCCGGCCCTGATCGCCTCCGGCCCCCGTGTCGGGGTGACCGCAGCGCACGACGTGCCGTGGCGGTTCTGGCTGGTCGGCGAGCCGAGTGTGAGCCCGTACCGCCGCCACACTCCGCGCCGCCGGCGCCCAGCAGCCCCGACTGGTGGCGTACGGCCGCCACTGGCACTCTGACGTCGCGGAACCGGTCGACGCGTCGGCACGGGCTCGCGCCCCGGTCCGCTCGTGACACCGGTCGCCCCCGACTACTGATTAGGGCAGGCTTACCTTAGAGTGTGCCCGTGCTCCCCCTGGCTTCCCTGCTCCCGGCTCTGCGGACGGTGCCGTTCGTCCGCGATCTGGCGCTCCACGGCGACCGGCCCGCCGTCGTCACCGCGGACGGCGAGATCAGCTACGCCGATCTCGCCCGGCGGGTCGCGGACTGCGCCGCCCGGCTCGGCACGACCCGACGGCTGGTGCTGGTGGTCGGGGCGAACACCGTCGACTCGCTGGTGGCGTACCTGGGCGCGCTGTACGGCGGCCACCCGGTGCTGCTGGTGCCCGGCGGCAACACCGCCGCGCTGACCGCCCTGGTCGAGGCGTACGACCCGGACGTGGTGCTCGGGCCGGCCGACGGCTGGGCGGTCGACGAGCGCCGCACGGACACCGCGCACGACCTGCACCCGGACCTGGCCCTGCTGCTGAGCACCTCCGGCTCCACCGGCTCACCCAAGCTGGTCCGGCTGTCGGCGGCCAACCTGCAGGCCAACGCCGAGGCGATCGTGGAGTACCTGGGCATCCGGGAGACCGACCGGGCGGTCACCTCGCTGCCGCTGCACTACTGCTACGGGCTGTCCGTGGTGCACAGTCACCTGGCCCGCGGCGCGGCGCTGGTGCTGACCGATCTCTCCGTCGCCGACGCCTGCTTCTGGGACCTGCTCCGGGCCGCCCGCGGCACCAGCCTGGCTGGGGTGCCGTACACCTTCGACCTGCTGGACCGGGTCGGCTTCGCCGAGATGGACCTGCCGCACCTGCGCTACGTCACCCAGGCCGGTGGCCGGCTGGCGCCCGAGCGGGTACGCCACTACGCCGAGCTGGGCCGGCGGGGTGGCTGGGACCTGTTCGTCATGTACGGGCAGACCGAGGCGACCGCCCGGATGGCGTACCTGCCGCCGGACCTGGCGGTCCACCACCCGCAGGCGATCGGCGTCCCGGTACCCGGCGGCGCGTTCCGGCTCGCGCCGGTGCCCGACCACCCGGACCCGGCGGTCGGCGAGCTGCTGTACACGGGCCCGAACGTCATGCTCGGCTACGCCGAGACCCCGGCCGACCTGGCCCTTGGCCGTAGCGTCGACGAGTTGCGCACCGGCGACCTGGCCCGGCGCGGCCCGGCGGGGCTGTACGAGATCGTCGGCCGGCGCAGCCGGTTCGCGAAGATCCTCGGGCTGCGGATCGACCCGCAGCGGGTCGAGGCGCTGCTGTCCCGGCACGGCGTCGCCGCCACCTGCGTGGGCGGGGACGACGAACTGGTCGTGGCCGTGGTGGGCGAGGCCGACGCCCGAACCGTCCGCCGGCTGGTCGCCGACGAGGTGGGGCTGCCGCCACGTGCCGTGCGGGTGCTCGTCCTGGCCGAGCTGCCCCGACTGGCCAGCGGCAAGCCCGACCTGGCCGGGTTGCGGGCGCTGGCCGCCGCGCCGCCCGCCACCGCCGCCCCGGCCCTTCCGGCGCAACGGGGCCTGGCCCGGTCCGCGCAGCCCACCGACACCGCGACGACGGACGCCGCGGGCGGGGTGCCGGCCGCCGGGACCTCGGTCGATGACCTGTGCCGGCTGTACGCGGAGGTGCTCGACCGCGACGACGTCCGTCCCGAGCTGAGCTTCGTCGACCTGGGCGGCGACTCGCTGTCGTACGTGGAGATGTCGGTCCGGTTGGAGCAGGAGCTGGGTCACCTGCCGGCGAACTGGCACACCCTGCCGATCGCGGCGTTGCGCGCACCGCAGCGGCCGCGCGGCCGGCGGCGGTCGCTGGAGACCAGCGTGGCGCTGCGGGCGGCGGCCATCGTGCTGATCGTCGGCTCGCACATCCCGCTGTTCACCGTCACCGGCGGCGCGCACCTGCTGCTCGGCGTGGCCGGGTTCAACTTCGCCCGGTTCCAGCTCACCTCTGCCGGGCGGCGCGACCGGTTGCGGCAGATCGGGGCCAGCCTGGCCCGGATCGTGCTGCCGACGATGGCCTGGATCGGCGCGGTGATGCTGTTCAACGACCAGTACCGGGTGAGCACCCTGCTGCTGGTGCACAGCCTGTTCGGCCCGGACGACGCCCGCACCGAGTGGCACTTCTGGTTCGTCGAGGCGGTGGTGTACCTGCTGGTGGGGCTCGCGGCGCTGGTCGCGCTACGGCGGGTCGACCGGCTGGAGCGCCGGCACCCGTTCGCTCTGCCGATGGGGTTGACCGTGCTCGGCCTGCTCGGCCGGTACGACGTGTTCGGCCTCGACGCCCGCTACGACCTGCCGGCCGCGCTGGTCGCCGGTTGGTTGTTCACCCTCGGCTGGGCCGCCGCCCGGGCCGACGGCGTCGGGCAGCGGCTGCTGGTCACCGTGGCGGCGGCAGTGACCGTGCCGGGCTTCTTCGGCCAGCCGGCCCGCGAGGCGCTGATCGTGGCCGGCTTCGCCCTGCTGGTCTGGCTGCCCACCGTGCCGAGCCTCGGCGTGGTCAACCGGGTCGCCGGGGTGCTGGCCGGCAGTTCGCTCTACATCTACCTGACCCACTGGCAGGTCTACCCGCACCTGCGGGACTGGCCGCTGGTGGCGCTGGCCGCGTCGCTGGCGCTCGGCATCGCCTACGCCGTGGTGGTCGGGCGGGTCGGCCGCGTCGTGGCAGCAGCACTGCGGCCCGGCGATTTCCGGTGTGCGCGAGAGCGGCACGGACCGCAGGTCGACAAGCTTCATCTTTAACCTGGGGCCGGGCCTGTATCGACCCCGGCTGATCATGGCCGCAACCCTTGATCGATGATTCCTCTTGTCTAGGGAAGAAGATCAGCGCCAGGCCGTCCGGGGCCTGGACTCGTCGGCTCGCGCCCGCGCCAGCAGTGCCCGCACCAGGCCGTCCTTGTTGTCGGCAGACCTGGACCCTCGACCTGCACCAGGGCAGTCCGGTCCGGCTGCGATAGGGCCCCTGTGCTGCCCGGTGGCGGCCACCGCCAGTGTTGAACGGTGGCCGCCACGGGAGATGCCTCACCGGCTCGGCCGTGCTGGGCCTTGTCGGTCGGCGTCGTTGCCGGGTGTCACAGGTTGGCGCAGTATCCGATGCTGAAGGTGCTGGCACCCGGTGCCAGGGTGCGGTTCCAGTCCACGCCCCTGATCCGGTAGCTGCCATCGGTCAGGCGTTCCCGCTTGAAGTTCCACGCGTCGTAGATGTCGCCTTCCAGGTCGACGACAGCGGTCCACTCGACGGGCTTGTCGCTGGTGTTGGTGGCGGTGATGGTCGCGCAGTAGCCGCCGCCGCTGTCGGAGTTCCACCGGGCGATCGTGGTCAGCGTGATGTCCACGTTGGAGCCGGCCACCAGCCGGCCCACTCCCCACCGGGCGGTGGTCTGGTAGCCCACGCCCTCCTGCTCGGCCCAGTTGCGGATCGCGGTACGAGCGCCGTTCGACGCGTCGTTGACCTGGAAGTCCAGGCCGTGGAAGGTGTCGAGGCCGCCGTATTCGAGCAGGCTGATCGCCGCCTCGACGGTGTAGCCCGTCGCGGTACGCACGGCTGCGCTGTTCAGCCGGCCCGTTTGGAACGTCTCGTCGCCGGTGCCGAACGACACGACGTTGTCGGCGTTGATCCGGATCTGGGTGTCGTCGTAGCGGTAGGCGCCGTTCTTGGCGTTGCCCGCGTCGACGTAGATCTCGACCGAGTCCTGGGTCCACGGGTCGGAGCCCGAGACGTCCACCACCGGGTCGGTGACCTCGGCCAGCACGTAGAGCGTCTGGCCCCGCCAGAGGGTGCGGACCGTCGCGGTCGCGCCGCCGGTGCCGGAGACCTGCTTGGCCGTGGTCACCGCGCCGGCGCGGGCCCAGACGGGGTCCACGGTGCCGTCGATGACCGGTGCGGTGGCGGCCTCGCGCACCTCCAGGTACGACAGCTCCTCCACCAGGGTGAGGGTGCCGACCGCGCCCGGGGTGTTCCAGCCGGACGTGGCGCCGTTGTCGCGGACCCGCACGTCCAGGGTGAGCGTGTCACCCCGAGCGGCACCCGTCAGCGGCAGGTGGGCGACCAGGTGATAGCCGCCGTCCCGCTTGGCCACAACGGCCGGCACGTCGCCGCTGCCGTCGCGGGAGACGTGGTACGTCTCGCCGCCCAGGACGAAGGTGACCCGGTCGTCGCCGGACACCGTGGCGTCGTCGACCGCGACGTACGCGGTCAGGTGATCCGGTGCCCAGCGCAGCTGGAACCGCGCCCTGTCCTCCACCCGGTGCAGCGGAAGCTTGCGCCAGGTCAGATCCGCCGGCGCGGCGGCGGTGAGGGCCACGTCACCGGCGAAGACGTTGGCGGTACGCAGCCGGGCGGGCAGCTCACCGTCCACCGCCCCGTGGTAGGCCGGCTTGGCCCGCAGGTTGTCGTCGAACAGCAGCGGCGCGCCGTTGCCGGAGCGCCAGGAACGGCCGTCGGTGAGGCCCCAGACGGTGACGGCCAGCAGGTCGTCGGTGTGCGCCCGGAAGATCCGGAAGGCGTCCCGGTAGTAGTAGCCCTGCTCGATCAGGTTCGCCTGGGTGACCGGAGTGCCCGTGGTGACGTCGAGTTCGGTGACGGCCTGGGTCACCGGCAGGTCCGTGAACGCCTCCAGCGCGGCCTCCAGGCTGCTGACCGGCGTGGCCAGCGAGACGTGGAACTGGTGGCCCACCCCGTCGACCGGCACGCCGCGCGCGAGCAGCCGCTGCACGAGCGCCCGATAGCGGGCCTGCTTGCCGCTCTGCTCGGTGTTGTAGTCGTTGATGAACAGGGCGACCGGGTCGGTGTTCCCGACCGCGTAGACGTCGTTGAACGCCGCGTCCGCGTACTCGAAGGTCAGATCGATGAAACTTTCGCCGAGGATCCGGTACCACTCGCTGCGGCGCAGGCCGTCGGCGTACTCGCCGCTGTCGCTGACCACCTCGTTGACCGCGTCGAACGCGTACAGCGGGTTGGTGGCGGAGCCGAACGGGCCGTACCGCTGGCTCAGCGACTCGGCGACGGCGAAGATGTGGGTCCGCAGCCGGTCGCGTAGCAGCTGCTGGTGGGCCGCCGACGTGGTCAGTGGCTGCCCGGCGGCGTCCTGGAAGAACCAGGCCGGGGTCTGGCTGTGCCAGACCAGCACGTGGCCGTAGACGCGTAGGTCGTTGTCCCGGGCGAAGTCCATCAGGGCCAGCGCCTGGTCGTGCGGGCGGAAGTTGCCCTCGTTGTCGTACCAGGCCTCGGGCTTCATGTGGTTTTCCGGCGTGATCTGGTTGAAGTGCCGGGTCAGCAACTCCGCGGCCCCGCCGACGGTCTCCCGGCTGTCGATCGCCACGCCGACCGGGAAGCCGGTGGTCTCGTGGATGCCGGTGAGGTCCTCGATGACCGGAGGCTCGGGCACCCGGACGACGATGTCGTCGACGAGGAAGTCGCTGGTGTTACCGGCCACGTCCGCGCCCTGCCAGCGGGTCTCGAAGTAGAGGAGCGCGCTGTCCGCGGCCGGCATGGTGAACCGGGCGGTCACCTGCGTCCACCCGGTGTTGGTGATTGCCTCGAACTGGGCGAGGGTGCTGAACGACTGGCTGCCGCCGGTCGTGCTGGCGAGGCTGAGCCAGATCTGGTCGGTCGGCTGGCCTTCGGCGAACCGGAGCCAGGCGCTGAACTCGTAGGTCACGCCCGTCTCGAACAGGCTGGTCACGTTGCGGCCGAGGCCGGCGCCCTGGTTGACGCGTTCGGAGACCAGCGCCGCGGACGCGCCTGCGTGCGCGACGTCGGTGAGGGTGACCCTGGGGGCACCCGGGCCGCTGTCGCGGGGGCCCCAGCCGTCCAGCCCGTCCTCGAAGTCGGTGTCGATGACAACGACGCCTGGCGCCGGTCCGCCGCCGTCGGGCGCGGTGATCAGGATGTCGTCGAGGAGGAACGGGGTGTTGCCCTCCGCCTCGACGTAGAGGGTGGCGGCGCTGAGCCCCGTGGGCAGCGTGTACTCGCCACCGATCCGCACCCAGCCGTCCGCGGTGGTGGGGATGTTGCCGCCGATCCAGGTGTAGGTGTTGTCGCCGCCGCCGGCCGGGGTCGCCTCGACGGTGAAGTGCACCCCGGCGGTGCCCTCGGTGCCGGCCGGAAGTTTCGCCCAGGCACTGACCGTGTACTGGGTTCCGGGGTTGAACAGTGCGGTCGCGCTCGTCGCCGGGCCCTGCCAGTTGGCGGTGCGGCCGGTGACCGACAGGCTGTTGTCGCTCTCGTGGCCCTCGTCGGCGATGCCGAGGGTCACGGCACCGCGTGGCCCCCACGGAGCGTACGAGCCGGACTCGAAGTCGCTGGAGAGGACGACCGCCGCGGCGGCGGCCGGGGCGGGTGCGGCGGCGATGGCCGCGATGAGCGCGGTCGAACAGAGCGCGGCGAGGGTTCGCGATCGGCGTCGTGATCGAGGGGACGGGTTCCAGAGGCGCATCGAGGGTCCCTTTACGCAGATTGGACGGCGGTGGGGTGTGCCGGGCATCGGTCTTCCCTGGACGGATCCAAGCGCGTGCATGTTATGTCGGACCCACTGCTCTGACCACAACTTCCGGAAGTTACCGGAAAACGGCGCGACGATGACGGCCGCAGGTGAGGCGGATCATGGCGGGACGGAGGTTGACATTCCGCTACCGGTAAGGCTGGATCAGCGCGCCGCGTGTCCGGCCCGGGCGGGTGCGCCCACCTCGTGCAGGTGTCGCAGGGCCTGCCGGCAGGAGTCGACGAGACCGGTCTCTTCGTAGGAGACACCGATCTCGGCGCAGTACGCCTGCACGATCGGTTGGGCCTTGCGCAGGTTGGGCGTCGACATACCGGGGAACAGGTGGTGCTCGATCTGGTAGTTCAAACCGCCCAGCGCCGCGTCGACCAGCCGGTTCCTGCGGACGTTACGGGAGGTAAGCACCCGCTTGCGCAGGTAGTCCTCGTCGCCGGTCGGGTGCGGCATGCCCTTGTGGTTGGGGCGAAGGTCGAACTCCATGCCCTCGGGATGGACGATGACCTCGACGTTCGGCGACTCGTCCAGTTCCCGAAGTTCCTGCGGCGTGAACTTGACCTGCCGACCGTCGGTACGGTTGGACTTCGGGTTGCGTCCATGGTGCCGACGATTCTGAGCTCAGAACACTGCCGTTTCCCTGTCGGCACTGGACGATTCGACCGACCCGATCAATGCTTTCAGCTCAGCCGCTTTGTCGATGTTGCCCAATCGCACGAAGATCGTATGTGCCTCCTCGAACGCCACACGCGCGGCCCGCTGGTCCGAGTGCAGGCGGGCCTGGCCAAGGCTGGTCAACGCCGCAGCTTGAAATGAAGGCCAACCCCGGGTACGCCACAGCGCGACAGATTCCTCCAGGTGTGGAACAGCACGCATTGGGCAGTCTCCTGCCAGTTCGATTTCGCCGAGAAGTTGGAACGCCTCGGCCAGATGATGGGTCATGTGGTAGTCGCGCCCCAGCGCCAACGACATCTCAGCCGTCTCCCGCGCCTTCGGGTCACCTCGCTTGAAGTAAAGGCGGGCCAGAGCCAGCAGGGTCAACGTCGCGGTGTAGTTGTCTCGGTAGGCGCGGGAGATCCGTAAAGACTCGGAGAGCAAACGCTGGCTGTGGTCGAAGTTCCCCAACTCCCGGTGTCCAATACCGGCGAACTGCAACGCGGTCGCCTCCCAGCGGGAATTACCCAGTTTTCGGGCCCGATCCAAAGCAGCAGCCGTGTGCGTGGTCGCCGCCTCGAACTGTCCCTGTTCGAAGGTGGCTACCGCCAGCGCCAGGTGGCCGCGTGCCTCACCGCCCAGGTGGCCCGAGCGGGTGGCCAGCCGCAGCGCGCGTTCACCCATCGCCACGGCTTCCGGGTACGAGCCGGCAGCTGTCAACGCCCAGGAGCACATGACGGCAGCGTCCGAGCTGCCCTGGTCCTGGCCGAGAGCATCGAACGTCGCCAGCAACCGGGCCGACTCGCTGTGCAGCCGGGCCATCGCGGTACCGTCGCCCGGACCGGCGGTCCAGGTTTTGACGTCGAGCAGGCCGCGAAGCATGACAGCCTCGCCGAGTTGGTTGCCCGTCCGTCGGCAGACCGCCATCACCTCAATGTTGAGGCTCGCCCAGTCCGCGTACATGCCGCGCAGGTCGAAATACTTCTCCAGCCGTCCGGCGAGGTCGAAAGCGAGGTCATCCAGCGAGAGCCGGCACGCTTGCCGGCTGGCGGAGACCATCGCGGCACGTTCGGCGTCGAACCAACTCAGCGGGTCGATGTCTGCCAGATAGTCGTCCGCCCAGTCGACCGGTGGTCGCGGCACAGGGCTGGCGATGAGCGCGAAACATGGGCCCGGGATCGCCGGCGCCATCCGTTCAGCAAGCGTGACCCAGGTGCCAAGCCCACGGACGAGTGCCTGGGCGCTGGCTTCCTCCGACTCCTCGGCGGCGGCGCACTCGACCGCGAACAGCCGGACCAGGTCGTGATAGACGTAGCGGATCTGCCCGGCAGGATCAGTGCCGGCGACGGCAAGTAGTTGAGCGTCGACCAGCGTCTCCACATGCTCGGCCGCCTGTTCGAACGGACAATCCAACACGGCTGCTGCCAGCCAGGCCGGCAGGTCGGGGACGTCGAAGCAAGCGAGCAGGCGGAAGAGCCGGCGGGACTCCCCGTCGAGCTCTCGGTAGCTCAGCGCCAGCGATGCCCGGACGGCGAGGTCGCCGGTGGTCAGCCGATCCAATCGACGCCGTTCGTCACCGAGCATCGCCGCCAGATGAGCCAGACGCCAGGCCGGACGGGCCGCCAGGCGTGCCCCGGCTATCCGAACAGCGAGAGGTAGACCACCGCAGTACTCCGCGATCTCGGTGGCCTTCTCGTAGTCCGGCAGTATGCGCTCGTCGTTGGTGATCCGGGCCAACAACTGAATTGCCTCGTCCGTCGTGAACTGCCCCAACTCGAGGTGCCAGGCGCCCTCGATACCGGTCATTCGGAGCCGGCTGGTGACCAGTACGGCGCACGTCGCAGCGCCTGGCAGCAACGGACGGATCTGCCGCTCCGAACTCGCGTTGTCCAGGACGACCAGTACCCGCCGGTGAGCCAGCAGGGTGCGGTAGATCTCGGCGCGTTCGCTCTGACCGTCCGGGATCGCACGAGGGTCGACCCCGAACGCCCGGAGGAACCGGGCCAGCACGTCACCCGGGTCCAGCGGCGACCCTTCGGCGTCGCGTAGGTCGATCCAGAGTTGGCCGTCCGGGAACGCCGTGCACAGGGCGTGTGCCACATGCAGAGCGAGCGCCGTCTTGCCGATTCCGCCCATGCCGGAAATGGCCGCAGTCACCTGGACGTCGGGGCGATCCTCACCGGCTGGTTGCCTGGCCAGCAGATCCCGCAGCGCCTTTAGGTGAGTTGCGCGGCCGGTGAAGTCCCGGATGTCGGGCGGCAACATGCTGGGTGCCGCACGTCTGGGCGAATCGAGCTCAGTCGGCAGTTGGCGCCCCGGCGCGGCCGTCTCCTGGTCGATGGCTTGTCCGGAGGCGGCAAGCAGTGCATCGCGAGTGGCCACCCATTCGGCTACCGCCCGTTCGTCAAGCCCGCAGGCACGGACAAATCCGGCGACGACCTCGCGTCTCGGCAGTGTGGACCGGCTCAGCGCGGACGCCAGCGTGCTCACCGCGAGGTGATCACCCGATGCCCTCGCTTTGGCGGTCAGCTGCCGGTACGTCAGGCCGGACCACAAGCGCAGAACGCGAAGCGCGGCAACGAATTCGGCCGGCGTGGCCGCCAGTTCGGGTCGTGGCGGATCAAGGCTGGGCTGGGCCACACGTCTCCTCCCCCACAGACATCGACCGGTGGCTAATCATAGGCGGTGCAGCGCTCGGAGAAACCATCCGTGAGCGGCACACGCGCCGAACCGCAGGCCGGGCCGGCACATGCCGCACCAACCCTCGGCAAGGCGGGCCGAAAGGCGGGAGACTGGCGGCAGGAAACCAACCGGAGGTGCTGCCGACATGGATCGCCGCGAGATGCTGGCGTACTGCCTGGGCAAGCCGGGAGCCTGGCTCGACCGACCATGGGAGGACGACGAGGTGGTGAAGGTGGGAAGCCGGATCTTCGCGTTTCTCGGACCGGGCGAGACGACCGTGACGGTCGGCGTCAAGTGCGGGCCGAACCGGGACGTGGCCGACGAGTGGCTGCACCGCTACCCGGCCGACGCCCAGGTGATGCGGTACATCGGCCGATCCGGGTGGAACACGCTCCGAATCGACGGCGCGATCCCCGCCGACGAACTGGTCGAGGCGGTCGACGCGTCGTACGAGGCGGTGGTCGCCAAGCTTCCTCGCCGCGAACGGCCCGCCCCCGGCTGATCCGGCGACATCGACACCGGCGCGTCCCGGCCGGCGACCTCGTCCACGCGTGGCCGGCCGGCGGCGTGGCACGCGGATCGCACCGCGCGCCACGCCACCGCCGGACATCAGCGCGGGACGACCCGCTCGGCGGCCCACTCCCGCCAGCCGACCAGCCGGTCGGCGGCGGTGGCGAGCTGGTCGGCGACCGGGCCGGGGCCGGTCGAGCCGGGGGTGGTCCGGGCCGCGAGAGCCGAGCGGACCGACAGCACGTCCCGTACGCCCGGGTCGAGGTGTTCGCTGACCGCGGCCAGGTCGTCGTCGGACACCTCGTCGAGGGCGCAGTCCCGGGCCACGCAGAGCGCCACCAACCTGCCGGTGATCTCATGCGCGTCCCGGAACGGCACACCCTTGCGGACCAGCCAGTCCGCCACCTCGGTGGCCAGCGAGAAGCCCACCGGCGCGGCGGCGACCAGGCGGTCGACGCGTACCGTCATCGTGGAGATCATCCCGGCCAGCGCCGGCAGCAGCAGTTCCAGGGTGTCGACCGCGTCGAAGGCCGGTTCCTTGTCCTCCTGCATGTCCCGGTCGTACGTCATGGGCAGGCCCTTGAGCATGGTCAGCACGCTCACCAACCCGCCGACGAGCCGGCCCGACTTGCCCCGGGCCAGCTCGGCGATGTCCGCGTTCTTCTTCTGCGGCATGATCGACGAGCCGGTGGCGAAGGCGTCGTCCAGCTCGACCCAGCCGAACTCGTGCGACGTCCAGAGCACCACCTCCTCGCCGAGGCGGGACAGGTGCACCCCGATCATCGCGGTGGTGAAGAGGAACTCGGCGACGAAGTCCCGGTCGGCGACCGCGTCCATCGAGTTGGCGAAGGACGTCCGGAAGCCCAACTCCTTCGAGACCGCCACCGGGTCCAACGGCAGCCCCGAACCGGCCAGCGCTCCCGCGCCGAGCGGGCTGACCGCGGCCCGATGATCCCAGTCCCGCAACCGCTCCAGGTCCCGCAGCAGCGGCTGGACGTGGGCGAGCAGCCAGTGGCCGAAGGTGACCGGCTGGGCGTGCTGGAGGTGGGTCATGCCCGGTGCGGCGGTCTCCACGTGCCGCTCGGCCTGCTCGACCAGCGCCTCGGCCAGCTCGACCAGCCGGGCGGCCACCCCGCGGGCGTGGTCGCGCAGGTAGAGCCGCAGATCCGTGGCGACCTGGTCGTTGCGGGACCGGCCGGCGCGCAGCTTGCCGCCGAGGCTGCCGAGCCGCTCCAGCAGCCCGCGCTCCAGCGCGGTGTGCACGTCCTCGTCGTCGACGGTCGGGCGGAACGCCCCGGAGGCGCAGGCGGCCTCCAGGTCGTCGAGGGCGGCGAGGATGCGGCCCAGTTCCTCCGGGTCGAGCAGGCCCGCGCCGGCCAGCACCCGGGCGTGCGCCCGGGAGCCGGCGATGTCGTACGGGGCCAGTCGCCAGTCGAACTGCACGCTCACCGACAGTCGGGCGAGCGCCTCGGCGGGACCGCCGGCGAACCGACCTCCCCACAGGCTCGTCCGGTTGGCCGTTGCGCTGTTCTCGGTCAGGCTCTTGTCGTCCACCCCACCCATTGTGCTGCCCATGATCAGGCACCACCCAACCGGGCGTCCCGGGCGGCCGCCATCCTGCTGGGTAGGCCCCACAGCTGCACGAAGCCCTTGGCGAGGGACTGGTCGAAGGTGTCGCCGGTGTCGTAGGTGGCCAGACCGAAGTCGTAGAGGCTGGCCTCGGAGCGCCGCCCGGTGACCGTGGCCCGGCCGCCGTGCAGGCTCAGCCGCACCTCGCCGCTGACGTGTCGCTGGGCGTCGTCGATGAACGCGTCCAGGGAATCCTTCAGCGGGGAGAACCACAGGCCGTCGTAGACCAGCTCAGCCCAGCGCTGGTCCACGCTCCGCTTGAACCGGGCCAGGTCCCGCTCGACGGTGACCGCCTCCAACTCCTGGTGGGCGGTGATCAGCGTGATCGCGCCGGGTGCCTCGTACACCTCGCGGCTCTTGATGCCCACGAGACGGTCCTCGACCATGTCGAGCCGGCCGACGCCCTGCTCGCCCGCGCGCCGGTTCAGCTCCAGGATCGCCTGGTACGGGGTGACCGTCTCGCCGTCGATCGCGACCGGGACACCGGCGTCGAAGGTGATCACCACCTCGTCGGCGTCGCGCGGCTCGGCCGGGTCGCCGGTGTAGGAGTACAGCTCCTCCAGCGGGCCATTCCAGATGTCCTCCAGGAAGCCGGTCTCCACCGCCCGGCCCCACAGGTTCTGGTCGATGGAGTACGGCGAGCGGGCCGACACGTCGATCGGCAGCCCCTTCTCCTCGGCGAAGGCGATGGCCTTGTCCCGCGTCCAGGCGAAGTCCCGGGCCGGCGCGACGATCTTCAGGTCGGGGGCGAGCGCACCCAGGCCCACCTCGAAACGCACCTGGTCGTTGCCCTTGCCGGTGCAGCCGTGCGAGACGATGGTGCCGCCGTGCGCCCGGGCCGCGGCCACCAGGTGCTTGACGATCAGCGGCCGGCTCAGCGCGGAGACCAGCGGGTAGCGGTCCATGTAGAGGGCGTTGGCCCGGATCGCCGGCAGGCAGTACCCGGCGGCGAACTCGTCGCGGGCGTCGACCACCTCGGCCTCCACCGCGCCGCAGTCCACGGCGCGCTGGCGGATGACGTCCAGATCCTCGCCGCCCTGCCCGACGTCGACCGCCACCGCGATCACCTCGGCGCCGGTCTGTTCGGCCAGGTACGGAATGGCGACGGAGGTGTCCAGCCCCCCGGAGTACGCCAGAACGACCCGCTCTGTCACGGCGTGCTGCTCCCTTCGACGTTCTCTTCGCGGCGGGCCCAGGCGGCGAGCCGTTCGCCGAGCGCGGCCCCACCGTCGGCCTCGCGGGCCACGACGAGGATGGTGTCGTCGCCGGCGATGGTGCCGACGACCTCCGACAGGCCCGCTCGGTCCAACGCGCTGGCCAGGTAGTGGGCTGCGCCGGGCGGGGTACGCAGTACCGCGATGTTGCCGCTGGAGTCGACCTCGTTGAGCAGCTCGCGCAGCAGCCGCACGAGACGGGCCGGGGCCGCCTCGGCGTCACGCAGCGGGCGGTGGCCGTCCTCCGGGATGACGTAGACGGCCCGGCCGTCCCCGCCACGGGCGGTGACCGCGCCGAGTTCCTTCAGGTCCCGGGAGAGGGTGGCCTGGGTGACCTGGACGCCCTCGTCGCCGAGCCGTTCGGCCAGCTCGCTCTGCGACCGGATCGCCTGCTCGCGGATCAGCTCGACGATGCGGGCGTGCCGGGCGGCACGGGTCAACGGTGCGGTCATGGTGTTGTTTCCTCCACGAGAAACGTCAGCAGCGCCTTCTGGGCGTGCAGCCGATTCTCCGCCTGGTCGAAGACGGCGCTCTGCGGGCCGTCGAGCACCTCGTCGGTGATCTCCTCGCCGCGGTGCGCGGGCAGGCAGTGCAGCACGATCGCCTCCGGCGCGGCGTGCCCGAGCAGCGCCTTGTTGACCTGGTACGGCAGGAACGGGGTGGTGCGGTCCAGCCCGTCGCTCTCCTGGCCCATCGAGGTCCAGGTGTCGGTGGCGACCACGTCCGCGGCCCGGACCGCGGCGACCGGGTCGGTGAGCACCCGGACCGAGCCGCCGGTGCCGGCGGCGATCGCCTCGGCGCGGGCCACCACCTCGGCGGCGGGCTGGAAACCGGCCGGGCCGGCCACCCGGACGTGCATCCCGGCGGTCGCGCCGGCCAGCAGGTACGAGTGGGACATGTTGTTCGCCGCGTCGCCGACGTACGCCAGGGTCCGCCCGGCGGTGCCACCGAAGCGTTCCCGGACGGTAAGCAGGTCGGCCAGCAGCTGGCAGGGGTGGAACCCGTCGGTCAGCGCGTTGACCACCGGCACGGTGGCCCCGGCGGCCACCTCGGCGATCCGGTCGTCGCCGTGGGTGCGCAGCACGATCGCCGCCACGTAGCGGGACAGCACCCGACCGGCGTCGCCGAGGGTCTCGCCCCGACCGAAGTGGGTGACCTGGGTGTCCACCACGAGGGGATGGCCGCCGAGTTCGGCGATGCCGGCGTCGAAGGAGATCCGGGTACGCAGGCTCTGCTTGTCGAACAGCACGGCCACCGAGCGGGGGCCGGCCAGTGAGGCGTACCCGAACCGGTCGGCTTTCATCCGGGCGGCCAGGTCGAGCACGGTCGCCTGTTCGGTGGGCGACAGGTCGTCGTCACGCAGGAAGTGCCGGGTCATGCGTTGGCCTCCGTCGTCGTCGGGCCGGTCGGCGCCTCGGCGGTCAGGATCCTGGTGGTGAGCTGCCCTTCCGCACCAGGATCTGCGGCGGCGAGGGCGGTGGGCAGGGCCGTCAGGAAGGCGTCGGCCTGGTGGGCGGTGAGGATCAGCGGCGGGGCCAGCCGGAGCACGTCCGGCTGGATCGGGTTGACCAGGAAGCCGGCCTCGCGCAGCGCCTCGGCGGCGGCGGGCGCCACCGGTGCGGTCAGCGTCACGCCGAGCAGCAGCCCGGCACCCCGGACACCGTCGACCAGCGGGTGACCGAGCCCCTCGATCCCCCGGCGCAGCCGCTCACCGACCCGCTTGACATGGTCGAGCAGCCCCTCGTGGGCGATGGTGGAGATCACCGCGAGGGCGGCGGCGCAGCTGACCGGGTTGCCGCCGAAGGTGCTGCCGTGCGAGCCGGGACCGAGCAGGTCGGCGGCCGGACCGAAGGCGAGGGTGGCACCGATGGGCAGCCCACCCCCCAGGCCCTTGGCCAGGGTCACCACGTCCGGTTCGACGCCGTCGGCCTGGTGGGCGAACCAGTGCCCGGTGCGGCCGATCCCGGTCTGCACCTCGTCGAGCACGAGCAGCGCGCCGTGCCGGGCGGTGATCCGCCGGGCCGCGGCGAGGTAGCCGGCCGGCGGAACGACCACGCCGTTCTCACCCTGGATGGGTTCCAGGATCACCATCGCGGTGGCCTCGGTGACCGCCGCCTCCAGGGCGGCCACGTCGCCGTACGGGACGTGGCTGACCTCGCCCGGCAGCGGGCGGAACGGGTCGGCTTTGGCCGGCTGGCCGGTCAACGCGAGCGCGCCCATGGTGCGGCCGTGGAAGCCGCCGGTGGCGGCGACCACGTGGGTACGCCCGGTACGCCGGGACAGCTTGAACGCCGCCTCGTTGGCCTCCGCGCCGGAGTTGGCGAAGAAGACCCGCCCGGGCCGGCCGGCGAGGGCCAGCAGCAGCTCGGCGAGGGCCACCGGCGGCTCGGCGACGTACAGGTTGGACACGTGCCCGAGGGTGGCGACCTGCTTCGACACGGCGGCCACCACGGCCGGGTGGGCGTGGCCGAGGGCGTTGACCGCGATGCCGCCGAGCAGGTCGACGTACTCCCGGCCGGCCTCGTCGACCACGACGGCGCCGGAGCCGGACACCAGCGCCAGCGGCGGCGTGCCGTAGTTGTCCATCATCGACTGCCGCCACCGCTGCACCAGTGCACTCACGAGGGAATCACCATGGTTCCGAAGCCTTCCGAGGTGAACACTTCCAGCAGCGTGGAGTGGGCGACCCGGCCGTCGACGACGTGCGCGGCGGGCACTCCCCCGTTGACCGCCCGCAGGCAGGCCTCCATCTTGGGCACCATGCCCGACTGCAGCGACGGCAACAGCTTCGCCAGGTCGTCCGTGGTGATTTCACTGACCAGGCTGGTGGTGTCCGGCCAGTTGGCGTACAGGCCGGGCACGTCGGTGAGCACGACCAGCTTGCGCGCCCCCAGGGCGACCGCGAGCGCGGCGGCGGCGGTGTCGGCGTTGAGGTTGTGCAGCACCCCGTCGACGTCCGGCGCCACGGTGGAGATCACCGGGATCCGGCCGGCCGCGATCAGGTCGGCCACCGCCGAGACGTCCACCGACTCGACGTCGCCGACCTGCCCGATGTCGACCGGCTTGCCGTCGACGTACGCGGGCCGCCGCACCGCGGTGAACAGCCCGGCGTCCTCGCCGGAGAGACCCACCGCGAACGGGCCGTGGGCGTTGATCAGCCCGACCAGTTCCCGGCCGACCTGGCCGACCAGCACCATCCGGACCACGTCCATCGCTTCCGGGGTGGTCACCCGCAGGCCGCCCCGGAACTCGCTGTCGATGCCGAGCCGGCCGAGCATGGCCGAGATCTGCGGGCCGCCGCCGTGCACCACGACCGGCTTGAGCCCGGCGTAGCGCAGGAACACCATGTCGGCGGCGAAGGCCCGTTGCAGCTCGGGGTCGACCATGGCGTTGCCGCCGTACTTGACCACGACGGTGGCGCCGGAGAAGCGGGCCAACCAGGGCAGCGCCTCGATCAGCGTGGCGGCCTTGGCCTGGGCGTGGGTGAGATCCGAGGTCAGACTCATGTCGAGTAGGCCGAGTTCTCGTGTACGTAGGCGTGGGACAGGTCGTTGGTCCACACCGTCGCCTCGGCGGCGCCGGCGTGCAGGTCGATGCGGATGGTGACGTCCCGGCCGGTGAGGTCGACCTTCGACCGGTCCTCGGCGGCGGCGCCGGACCGGCAGACCCAGATGCCGTTGACGGCCACGTCGACCTCGTCCGGCTCGAACGCGGCGGCGGTGGTGCCGACGGCGGCCAGGATCCGCCCCCAGTTCGGGTCGTTGCCGAACAGCGCGGTCTTCACCAGGTTGTTGCGGGCCACCGCCCGGCCCACCTCGACCGCGTCGTCCTCGCCGGCCGCGCCGACCACCTCGATGCTGATCTGCTTGGTGGCGCCCTCGGCGTCGGCGATCAACTGCTGGGCCAGGTCGTGGCAGGCGGCGGTGACCGCCTCGGTCAGTTCGGCCTCGCTCGGTGCGACGCCGGAGGCGCCGCTGGCCAGCAGCAGCACGGTGTCGTTGGTGGACATGCAGCCGTCGGAGTCGACCCGGTCGAAGGTGACCCGGGTGGCGGCCCGCAACGCGGCGTAGAGCGCCTCCGGGCCGGCCACCGCGTCGGTGGTGAGCACGCAGAGCATGGTGGCCATGGCCGGGGCCAGCATGCCGGCGCCCTTGGCCATACCGCCGACGGTCCAGCCGTCGCCGTGCGCCACGGTGTTCTTCGGCCGGGTGTCCGTGGTCATGATCGCCTCGGCGGCGGCGGCCCCGCCGTCCGGCGAGAGGGCGCGCACGGCGGCGTCCACGCCGGAGAGCAACTCGGGCATCGGCAGCCGCTCGCCGATCAGGCCGGTGGAGCAGACCGCCACCTCGCCCGCGCTGACCTGGTCCGGGTCGGTCGAGGCCAGCGTGGCGGCGGCGTGCTCGGCGGTGGCGTGGGTGTCCTGGAAGCCGCCCGGACCGGTGCAGGCGTTCGCCCCGCCGGAGTTGAGCACCACCGCCCGGACCACGCCGCCATGGACGACCTGCTGGGTCCAGAGCACCGGCGCCGCCTTGACCCGGTTGCTGGTGAAGACCCCGGCGACCGCGGCGTCGGGGCCGTCGTTGACGACGAGGGCCACGTCGGGCGCGCCGCTGGTCTTGAGGCCGGCGGCCACCCCGGCCGCCCGGAAGCCCCGGGGCGTGGTGACGGTCATCGGGTCACTCCCCAGCTGGACAGGCCCGTGGTCTCGGGCAGGCCGAACATCAGGTTGGCGTTCTGCACCGCCTGGCCGGCGGCGCCCTTGCCGAGGTTGTCGAGGGCGGCGACCACGATCAGCCGACCGGAGTCGGTGTCGACGGTGGCCTGCAGGTGGCAGGAGTTGCCGCCGAGGGTGGCGGCGGTGTGCGGCCACCGGCCCTCGGGCAGCAGGTGCACGAACGGGTCGTCCGCGTACGCCTCGGCCAGCACCGTTCGCGGGTCGACCTCGCGGGCCGGCAACGCCGTCACCGTGGCCAGGATGCCGCGCGGCATCGGCGCGAGCACCGGGGTGAACGACAGCCCGGTCGCCCCGGTCGCCTGCTTGATCTCCGGGACGTGCTGGTGGGCGCCGACCCGGTACGGCGACAGGTCGCCCATCACCTCGCTGGCGAGCAGGTGGGGCTTGGCGGCCCGGCCGGCGCCCGAGGTGCCGGACGCGGCGACGACCACCACGTCGGCCGGTTGGGCGGCACCGGCGGCGATCAGCGGCGCGAGCGCGAGGATGATCGTCGCGGCGTAGCAGCCGGTGTTGGCGACCCGGGTCGCGGCGGCGATCCGCTCCCGCTGGCCCGGCAGCTCAGGCAGACCGTAGGTCCAGGCGCCGGCGTGCGGGCCGCCGTAGTAGCTGGCCCAGGCGTCGCCGTCGACGAGCCGGTGGTCCGCGCCGAGGTCGACGACCCGGACCGCGGCGGGCAACTGTGCCGCGATTGCGGCGGACTCGCCGTGCGGCAGGGCCAGGAAGACCAGGTCGGCCTCGGCCAGCCGGCCCGGGTCGGTCTCGGCGAGCACCAGGTCCAGCCCGGTGAGCTGGGGGTGGACCGCGTCCAGGGGTTGCCCGGCCTGGCGGTGCGCGGTGGCGGCCACCAGCTCGAACTCGGGGTGCCCGGCCAGCAGGCGCAGCAGCTCACCGCCGGCGTAGCCGCTCGCCCCGGCAACCGCGACCCGAATTCCCATGCTCACCTCCGTATGACTATGCAACGAGGCTAGCAGCGGGGAGATCCTTTCGCAAGTTCATGCAATCGACTGCATGGCAATAACATCGCTGCTCGGTGGCCCACCCGCCCCCACGGCAAGCGGCCCGCGTCGCGGTGACGACACGGGCCGCTGCTGCTGCCGGCGGGGCCGGCCGGGTGACACTCGGGGCGGGCCCGGTCAGAGGCGGCCCTCCGCCACCGCCCGGGCGACCCAGGGGATGACCTCGTCGAGCATCTCGTCCAGCGAGGTGGTGGCGGTGAAGCCGAGCACCTCACCGGCCTTCGTGGTGTCCGGTACCCGCTTCTGCACGTCGTACTGGAACGGCTCGTCGCTGACGTACCGGAACGGCACGTCAGCACCCTTGATCTTGTGCCAGATCAGTTCGGCCAGCTCCAGGACGGTGGTCGACTGGGCGGTGGAGAGGTTGAAGTCGTCGTTGCGCGCCGCCGGATGCTCGATCGCCAGCGCGATCCCCCGGGCCAGGTCACCGCCGTAGGTGTAGTGCCGCACCTGGTTGCCCTCGCCGAGGATGTGCAGCGGGTCCTGCCCCTTGACGATCTTCTGCACCAGGTCGGGCACCACGTGCGACATGGCCAGCTTCACGTTGCCGGAGAGCACCTCGGCCTGGCCCAGCGCGCGTCCCTCCCCCACGCCCACACAGTTGAACGGCCGCACGATCGTGTACGGCAACTGGTACTGCTCCCAGGCGGCCCGGGCGTAGTACTCCACGGCCAGCTTCTGGAAGCCGTACGACGACAGCGGCGGCGGGATGCGCCGCTCGTCACCCTCCCGGCTCGGCCAGTGCTCGGTGGACTCGTACACCATCGAGGAGGACAGGTAGGTCACCTTGGCCAGCCGGCCGTCCCGGTGCGCCTGGATCGCCGCGTCGCAGGTGGCGGCCATGATCCGCTCGTTGGTGGCGAGCAGGTCGTAGGCGTACGCGTGGAAGTAGGAGATCCCGCCGATCATCGCCGCCCCGGCGACCAGGTGATCGCAACCGTCGAGCAACTCGGTGAGCAGGTCGCCGTCGCGGGCGTCACCCTCGACGAACCGGAACCGGGGATGGTCGTCGTAGCTGTGGGTCACCGGGCCGTACTTGGAGAAGTTGTCGACGCCGACCACCTCGTGGCCGCGGTCCAGCAGCTCCGAGACGAGGTAGCCGCCGATGAAACCGGCCGAACCAGTTACCAGGACCTTCGCCACCTGCGCTCCTATGCCGTCTTCTTCTCGTACTCGGTGCTGCCCCGCGGAGTCGGCACGGCCGCCGGCCTCGTCCGCGCGGCCAGCTTCGCCGGGCTCAGCCGTCGACCGTAGGCGAACAGGTACCAACGCAGGTAGCCGGGGAGGAAGCGACCCAGGTCGAAATGGGACTCGCCGAGCGGCCGATCCAACCAGATGGTCGGGATCTCGGCCACCGGCAGCCGCAGCCGGGTGGCCTTCGCGGTCAACTCCAGCCCGATCTCGAAGCCGGTCCGCGACTCGATGCCCACCTCGCGGACGAACGCCGTGTCGTACGCCTTGAAGCTGTTGGTGGCGTCCCGGGTGCCCACCCGGGCCAGCGTGTAGAGGCTACGGCCCGCCCAGCGCGACAGCAGCCGCTTCAGCCTCGGCCCACCGACCTGCTGGCCGCCCGGCATGTACCGGGAGGCGGCGGCCACCACCACGCCCCGATCCACCAGCCGGGCCAGCTCGTCGATCTGCCGGGGATCGTCGCAACCGTCGGCCATCGTCACCACCACGACCGGCGCCAGCGCCGCGTCGATCCCGAACCGGATCGCGTTGGCCGGCCCCCGGCCGTAGGTGTTGAGCACCGCCCGCACCCGCGGGTCGGTGCGCGCGATCTGCTCGACGTACGGGACCGTGGTGTCCTCCGGCATGTCGTGCACGATGAGCACCTCGGCGGGAAGCAGCAACTCCCGCAGCATCCGCTCCAGACAGCGGACGATCGCCTCGCCCTCGTCGTACACCGGCACGATCACCGAGACCCGGGGGTTCACACGCGAACCCCCTGCCCGGTCAGGCCCCACATGTCGATCACCGGTTTGTCGGTGTCCAGGCGGGCGTACTGCTCGTGCGGGGCGGCGATGACCAGCAGGTCGGCCCGGCGCAGCACCTCGTCGAGATCGACGAAGCGCTCGTCGGTCACGTACGGGTCGGTGCACAGCGTCTCCCGGGTCTTCAACGCCAGGATCTTGCGCAGCTTGTACGCCAGGCTCTCCCGCGGGTCGTCGCTGCCGCCCTTGAAGGCCATGCCGAGGATGCCCACCGTCGAGGCGGCCAGGTCGAACCGGTCCTCCAGGCGGGACACCAGGTACAGCGGCAGCCCCTCGTTGATCAGCATCGCCGAGTGGCCGAGGACGAAGTTGTTCCGGTTGAACGCGGCCAGCTGCATGGTGTCCTTGAACAGGCACGGCCCGGCGGCGAACCCGGGCATCGGCAGGTCCGCGGCGCGCGGGTAGTCGTAGGCCACCGCGTGCCGGATCCGGGCGAAGTCCAGCCCGAAGTCGTTGGCCATCATCCAGAACTGGTTGGCGGTGGCGAACTTGATGTAGCGCCAGGTGTTGGTGAACAACTTCGCCAGCTCCGCCTCCTCGGGCTGGAGCGGGACGATCCCGTCGGTCAGATGCCGGAACAGCTTCTCCGCCCGGGCCTGCGCCTCCGGCGTACGGGCGGCGACGATCTGCGGCAGGGTGAACAGCTCGGTCATCGCGTGGCCCTCGGCGATGCGTTCCGGGCAGAAGGCGACGTCGGTGCGCAGTCCCCGGCCGGCCAGCAGCTTCTCGGTCAGCGCGGTCACTCCCGGATAGACGGTGCTGCGCAGCACGATCAGTTGCCCGTCGTGCAGGTGCTCGGCACAGCGCTCCAGGGCCCTCGGCACCGCACCGAGATCCGGGTTGAGGTGCTCGTCGACCGGCGTGCCCACCACGACCACCAGATGCTCCGACACCCCGACCGCGGCCGGGTCGGTGGTGGCCCGCAGCCGGCCCGAGGCGACCGCCTCGGCCAGCGGCTCGGCCGCGCCGGGTTCGGCGAAGGGCAACGTGGCGGCATTGACGGTGGCAACCGCGTCGGCGTTGAGGTCGTACAGCACGACGGAGAGGCCGCGGGCGGCGAAGGCGATGCCCAGTGGCAGGCCCACCCGGCCACAACCACCGACGATGCAGACGTCGACCGTGGAGGGTGGATCGTCGGACATGAGTGGACTCCCGTGGGGGTGGCGGGGGTGTGATCCCGGTGTCACTCGGAATCCAAGCAGGCTAACCGCTCGGACATGACCCGCGGGTAACCAAACAGCCATCGGTGTCGACCTTTCGGCCGACCCGTCACGCAGCGCACCCCAACCATCACCAACGGCGCTCGCCGAGGGTGTAAAGAAGGGCCCCTTCCTATACGCGAGGCGTTAAGAAGGGACCCTTCCTTACATCTCAGGCGCCGCGGAGGGTGGCGCCGAAACGCTCCGCGGCCCGGGCCACGGCGGCGTCACGGGCGGCCACCGCCTCCTCGACGGTCAGCGTCCGGTCCGGCGCGCGGAAGGTGAGCTTGTACGCCAGCGACTTACGCCCGGCGCCCAGCTGCTCCGAGGCGTACACGTCGAACAGGCGCACCGACTCCAGCAGCTCACCGGCACCGTCGGTGAGCGCCTGCCGCACCTCCTGGGCGGGAACCGAGTCGTCCACCACCAGCGCCACGTCGATCAGCGCCGGCGGGAAACCGGACACCATGGGCGCGGGCGCCACCGGCGCCGCCGGCAGCGCGTCCAGGTCCAGCTCCATGGCGCTGGTACGCCTCGGCAGCTCCAGCGCCGCGACGACGGCCGGGTGCAGCTCGCCGGCGTGGCCGACCACCGACCCGTCGACCAGCAATTCGGCGCAGCGGCCGGGGTGCCAGGGGGCGTACCCGGTGGCCCGCACCTCGATCCGCCCGTCGGGCACCCCGGCGGCGGCGAGGACCGCACGGCCCGCCTCGATGGCGTCGGCCCAACCGGCCGGCCGCCCGGCACCCCACCAACCGGCCGGCTCGACGTCGCCGGTCAGCACGACGGCGACGTGCCGGGGCTGGTGCGGAACCACCGCGTCGGCGGCGGCGAACTCCGCGTCGGTGGGTCGCCGGTCGACACCCATCGCCGGCGGACGACCCGCTCCCGGACGCGGCTGGAAGACCGTGCCGATCTCGTAGAGGGCCAGGTCGCGCAGACCGCGGCCAAGGTTGCGCTTCACGATGCCGAGCAGCGGGCCGAGCAGCGTGGTACGCAGCAGCGGCTCCTCCTCCGACAGCGGGTTGGCCAGCCGCACCGCCTGGCGGCGCGAGTCGTCGGCGGGCAGGCCGAGTTGGTCGGCCAGGTCGGCGGCCACGAACGGGTGCGCCAGGACCTCGACGTATCCCCGCTCGGCCAGCGAGCGGGACACCGCCCGGGCGCGCCGCTGCTGCCAGGTCAGCCCCCGGCCGGGCGGCGCGGTCGGCAGCAGCGACGGCACCTTCTCGTACCCGTCGAGGCGGACCACCTCCTCGACCAGGTCGGCCGGGTCGGTGAGGTCGGGCCGCCAGGTCGGCGGGGTGACGGTGAGCGCCTCGCCGACGGCGGCGGCGACACCCACCTCGCCCGGGTCCTCGGCCAGCCGGTCGGCGCCCCGGGCCACGGTGCAGCCGATCTGCTCCAGCAGGGCGACCACCCGCGCGGGCGGGTAGTCCACCCCGACCCGCCGGCTGGGCAGGTCGACCGGCATCGTCACCGGCGTACCCGGCCGGACGTGGTCGATGTCCAGCACCTCGTCGCCGGCGGCGCCGCCGGCGTGCTCGGTCAGCAGCCGCACCGCCCGCTCCAGCGCGACCAGCGGCAGGGCCGGGTCGACGCCCCGCTCCCAGCGCTTCGCCGCCTCGCTGAACAGCTTGTGCCGGCGTGCGGTGCGCCCGACCATCGCCGGGTCCCAGTGCGCGGCCTCGAAGAGCACGTTGACGGTGCCCGGCAGGACCTCGCTGGTCTCGCCGCCCATCACGGCGGCGAGCGAGATCGGCACGCCGTCGCCGCCGCCGGCGAGCGGGTTCGTCAGCCCGGCGTCGCAGATGACCATGTCCTCCGGTGCGAGCGCCCGGGTCACCCCGTCCAGGGTGGTCAGCTTCTCGCCCGGTTCGGCCCGCCGGACCACCAGCGGCCCGGCGATCCGGTCCGCGTCGAAGGCGTGCATCGGCTGGCCGAGTTCGAGCATCACGTAGTTGGTGATGTCGACGGGCAGCGAGATGCTGCGGATGCCGGCGACGGTCAGCCGCTGCTGCATCCAGCTCGGCGTCGGTGCCGCCGGGTCGATGCCGCGCACCATCCGGGCGGCGAACCGGTCGCAGCCGAGGGTGTCGCGCACCTCGACCGGGTACGCCGGGGCGGCCGTGCCGGCCGGCGCGGGTACCCGGCCCGGGTCGCGGAACGGCACCGCCAGGGCGTGCGACAGCTCCCGGGCCAGACCGCGGACGCTCATCGCGTACCCCCGGTCGGGGGTGATCTCCGCGTCGACCACGATGTCGTCGAGACCGACGACGGGCCGGGCGTCGTCGCCGGGCTTCGCCGGGGTGTCCGGGGGCAGCACGATGATGCCCGCGTGGTCGTCACCCAGGCCCAGCTCCTTCGCGGAGCAGATCATGCCGTTGGAGTTGCGCCCGTACGTCTTGCGCGCGCCGATGGCGAAGCCTCCCGGCAGCACGCCGCCGGGCAGGATGACCACGACCCGGTCGCCCGGGGCGAAGTTGCGCGCCCCGCAGACGATCTCCTGCGGCTCGCCGGTGCCGTTGGCGGCACCGACGTCCACCCGGCAGAACCGGATCGGCTTCTTGAAGCCGGTCAGCTCCTCGATCTCGAGGACCTCGCCGACCACCAGCTGCCCGGTGATCGTGGCGGACATGTCCACGATGGACTCGACCTCGATGCCGAGGTCGACCAAGGCCCGCTCCAGCTCACCGACGGGCAGGTCGGCCGGGAGATCGACGTACTCCCGCAGCCAACTGACAGAAACTCGCATGACTCAGACCACCGTCTCCGTAACTCGCGCCCGCACTACGACCCGTGCCCGAACGCCCGGGTGAACCGGACGTCGCCCTCGACCAGATCCCGCATGTCGCCCACACCGTGCCGGAACATGACGGTGCGGTCGATGCCCATGCCGAAGGCGAACCCGGAGTAGACCTCCGGGTCGATGCCACAGGCCCGCAGCACCCGCGGGTTGACCATGCCGCAACCACCCCACTCGACCCACTGCGGGCCCTTGCGGTGCTCCGGGAACCACACGTCGAACTCCGCCGACGGCTCGGTGAACGGGAAGTAGTGCGGCCGGAAGCGGGTCTTCGCGCCCTCGCCGAACATCGCCCGGGCGAAGTGGTCGAGCGTGCCACGCAGATGCGCCATGGTGATGCCCTTGTCCACCACCAGGCCCTCGACCTGGTAGAAGACCGGGGAGTGGGTGGCGTCCAGCTCGTCGGTGCGGTAGACCCGCCCCGGCACCACCACGTAGATGGGTGGCTGCCGGGTGAGCATGGTGCGCGCCTGCACCGGCGAGGTGTGGGTACGCAGCACGAGGCCCGACTCCTCGGCCGGTGCGATGTGGAAGGTGTCCATCAGGCCACGGGCGGGATGGTCGGCGGGGATGTTGAGCGCGTCGAAGTTGGTCCACTCCAGCTCGACCTCGGGCCCCTCGGCCACCTCGTAGCCCATGCCGATGAACAGGTCGCTGATCTGCTCCATCTGCACGGTGATCGGGTGCCGGGAACCACGCGGCCGGCGGTCGTAGGGCAGCGTCACATCGACGCGCTCCTCGACCAGCACCCGCTCGGCCTGCTCCCGCTCCAGCACCTCGGCGCGGTCGGCGTACGCCTGCTCGATGGCGCGGCGGGCCTCGTTGACCCGCTTGCCGGCGTCGGCCTTCGCGGCCGGCGGCAGCGCGCCGATCTCCCGGCGGGCCAGCGAAACCGGGGCCCGGTCGCCGAGGTGCGCCGGACGCGCCGCGGTCAGCGCGTCGGGGTCACCGGCGGCGGCGAACGCCTTCTCGGCCTCGGTCACGGCCCCGGCCAGGGCGGCCGGGTCGAGCAGGGCGACCTGCTTCGGGTCGTACGGATCGTTGCGATAGCTCATGGCGTACGGGCACTCCCTCACGGCGGCGCCGGCCCTCACGGGCGGCGAAGCGAGTCTACGGACGCGCGGCTGTGCCGCAGCCCGCCGGTGGGAGTCGCGTGGAAAGCAGGTCAGACCCGCCGCCCGCCGACACCGGCGGGCTGGCTAAACGAACGCCGTGGCGCGTTCTCCATGAGGGGCCGCTCTCCTTGTGCTGTCTTGCCTGTGCGGCGCGTGACCGTGGTCAGCGCTGTGCTCTCGCTGAAGCGTACAGGCAGACCGCAGCGGCCGCAGCCAGGTTGAGGCTCTCGGCGCGCCCGTGCAGCGGCACCCGCACCCGGGCGTCGGCGGCCTCGGCCAGCTCACCGGGCAGGCCGTGGGCCTCGGAACCGAACAGCCACGCGGTGGGCGCCGCGAGCCGGCCGGCATCGGCCAGATCGTCGAGATCCTCCGCGCCGTACCCGGTCGCGGCGAGCACCGCCAGCCCCGCGGCCCGCGCCGAGGCGAGCACCGCCGCGGGGTCGCGCTCGCGGACCACGTCGACGTGGAACAGGCTGCCGGCCGAGGCCCGTACGCACTTGCCGTTGTACGGATCGACCGCCTCACCGGCGAAGACCACCATGGCGGCGCCGGCCGCGTCGGCGGTGCGCAGCACGGTGCCGGCGTTGCCCGGGTCACGGATTCCGGCGAGCACGGCGACCAGCCGGGGGCCGCGGGCCAACGCCGCCGCCAGCGGCACGTCGAGGTGCTGGCAGACGGCGACCAGGCCCTGCGGGGCGACGGTCTCGGTGAGGGCCTCGACGGCCTCGTCGGTCACCTCGGAGACCGGTACGTCGGCACCGGCGGCGGCCGCCGCGAGGTCGGCGTACCGGTCGAGCGCGGCCGGGGTGCCGAACAGCTCCACCACGGTGCGGGGACGGCCCAGCGCCTCCCGGACCGCCTGCGGCCCCTCGGCCAGGAACCGGCCGGTGGCCTCGCGCTCCCGGCGACGCTGGAGCCGGCGGGCGGCGACCACCCTGGGCGTACGCGGCGTGAAGGGCATGATGTCCTCACCACACACGCGCGAGGCGCCCCCCGTCGTCGAGGGACGCCTCGCTGCGCTGTGCGGAGATCAGGCGGCCTGGGCCGCCGCGCCGCCGGTGCCCTCGGCCTGCACCGCGGCCCGGGCCAGCTCGACGATCGCCGCGAACGCGGGAGCGTCGTTGACGGCCATGTCGGCCAGGATCTTGCGGTCGACCTCGATGCCGGCCAGGCGCAGGCCCTGGATCAGCCGGTTGTAGGTCATCCCGTTGGCGCGGGCGCCCGCATTGATCCGCTGGATCCACAGCTGCCGGAAGTCGCCCTTACGGTCGCGACGGTCCCGGTAGGCGTACTGCATCGAGTGCAGCACCTGCTCCTTGGCCTTGCGGTACAGCCGGGAGCGCTGACCGCGGTAGCCGCTCGCGGTCTCCAGCAGGGTACGGCGCTTCTTCTGGGCGTTCACAGCCCGCTTGACGCGTGCCATCTCAACTCCTTCTTAGACTTCAGGTGGCGCGCGTCAGCGGCCGAGCAGCTTCTTGAGGCGCTTAACGTCGGACTTGGCGGCCTCGACCAGGCCCGTCAGCCGGCGGGTACGGGTGGAGGGCTTCTTCTCCAGGTTGTGGCGCAGACCGGCCTGCTGCTTCATGATCTTGCCCTTGCCGGTCACGCGGACCCGCTTGCCCGTCCCCGTGTGGCTCTTCATCTTCGGCATGTGGAACGTCTTCTCCCCTGTTACTGGCCGCTGGTGTCAGCGGTCGTGCCGGTCTCACCGGCTGCTGCGCTCTCACTGGCCGCCGTGGACTCGGCGGCCACCGCGGTGGCGGGCTCCTCCGCGGTTCGCTCCCGGGGTCCACCACGAGATGCCGTGGCGGCGACCGCGGAGGCCTTCACAGCCCGGTGCGGAGCGAGAACCATGATCATGTTTCGGCCGTCCTGCTTCGGAGCGGACTCGACGTATCCCAGTTCCGTGATCTCGGACTCGAGCCGGCGCAGGAGCCGGTAGCCCAGCTCCGGGCGGCTCTGCTCGCGACCGCGGAACATGATCGTCACCTTGACCTTGTCGCCGGCCTTGAGGAACCGCACCACGTGACCCTTTTTGGTCTCGTAGTCGTGCGGGTCAATCTTCGGCCGGAGCTTCATCTCCTTGATGACGGTCTGCTGCTGGTTACGCCGCGCTTCGCGCGCCTTCAGTGCGCTCTCGTACTTGAACTTGCCGAAGTCCATGAGCTTGCACACCGGCGGGCGCGCCATCGGCGCAACCTCGACCAGGTCCAGATCGACGTCCGCGGCCAGCTGAAGGGCGCGCTCCAGCGGGACGATGCCCACCTGCTCACCCTCGGGGCCGACCAGTCGGACCTCACGTGCCCGGATCTGCTCGTTCACGCGTGGTTCGACGCTGATGGGGCCTCCTCGAGTCGGATCTTCATGCTTGGCCGACCCCGCGGCTCCCGGTGGGAACCAACCCGGAAAGCAGAAGGCCCCGGCGCATGCCAGGGCCCGCTCGACCGGTCGGCACGATCACAGGATCGCGCATCCGGAACCGGGACGTGCCCGGAACCGGGGACCGGACCCGGCCGCCACAGTCGGCGACGCGGGTGGGAGCAGGCGCTCCACTTTCATGGCCGCCCGCTGGTGCGGACAGCCTGGTCGACTCGACAACACTACACCCTCGGCAACCCGCCTCCCAAACCGGGCACCCGACAACCCGCAGGTGGCGGCCGAAAGCACCACCGGCACCACCCGGCACCACCCGGCGCCCCTGCGCCCCTGCGC
>NZ_POTY01000289.1 GCF_003236315.1 Micromonospora craterilacus | reverse complement strand
CGTCCTCGCCGCTCAACGCCGCGAACGCGCCCGAGTCCGCAGCGAACGCCAACACCGCTGGGGCCGGCCTCACACCCGAGCCGCCTGACCGATCAGACCCGGTGAACGTTCATGGACGGCCCACTAGGGAGGAACGATGATGAAGGACAGTGCCACGCAGCACAGCCGGCGGGTGCTCCTGACCGCAGGAGTCGCCGGTGGACTGACGACCCTGGCCGGGGCTGGCGCGGCCTCGGCGGCCCCTGCCGAGCGGCCCGGCGGGCACGGCCCCGGGAAACCGGGCGAGGAGGGCCGCAACCGGGCGGCGGTGTTGCGTGCCTTCGCGCGGCAGAACGCGGGTGGCGACATCTACGAGATCCTCCACGACGACATCCGATGGACGATCGTCAACGGTCGCACCTACACCTCCAAGGCCGAGTTCCTGGCGGAGGGGTCGGCACCGATCCTGGACCGGCTGGCGTCGATCCTCAGGATGACGATCAAGGACATGTGGACCGACGGTGACACCGTGATCATCCGGTTCGAGGGTGACGCGACGGCCACCGACGGCGTCCACTACCACAACGAGTACTGCTGGATCTGGCAGATGCGAGGCGGCAAGGTGGTGCGTTGCCACGCCTTCCTGGACATGATCGCGGTGCGGGAACTCATCGAACGCGTCGAGCTGACCTGAATCGGCGGTACGAGCCGGGGTCAGCGGAGCCAGCGACTGACGGCCAGGGTGCCCAGCAGCCGCAGTGCCTCGGCGCTGCGGCTGTGCGGCTCCGCCCGGTACACGATCAACTGCTGGCCGGGCGCGTCCCGTACGTCGAACGCGTGGTACGACAGCGTCAGTTCGCCCACCGCGCCGTGCCGGAACGTCTTCGCCTCGTGCGTCTTGCCCTGCACGTCATGCCGCCCCCACAGCCTGCGGAACTCCGCGCTCGCGGCGCCCATCTCCTCGACCAGTTCCCGCGCCCGCCGGTCGTGCGGGTCATGGCCGAGGGCCAGGCGCAGGTTCGCCACGCACGCCTCGGCGGCGCGACGCCAGTCGGCGAAGAAGGTCATACCGGCCGGGTCGAGGAAGGTCATCCGGACGAGGTTGTCCGCTTCGGTGAAGTCCACGTAGAACGCGTCGGCCAGCGCGTTGCCGGCCAGCAGGTCGAGTCGCCGGTCGATGACCACGGCCGGGGTGTCCGGCCAGGCGTCGAGCAGTTCGCGCAGGCTCTGCCCGACCTGTGGTCGAGCGGGGGTCGGCGCGCTGCCGGGCGAGAGCCCGGCCAGCCGGAAGAGGTGGTCGTGGGCGTCCGGCCCGAGGTCGAGCGCCCGGGCCACGGCGGCCAGCACCGACGATGACGGGTTGCGCTCGCGGCCCTGTTCGAGCCGGGTGTAGTAGTCGACGCTCACCCCGGCCAGCACCGCGATTTCTTCACGCCGCAGCCCGGCGACGCGCCGGGTGCCACTGGAGACGAGGCCGACGTCGCCCGGGGTCAACCGGGCGCGTCGGGCGGTGAGGAACGCCCCGAGCGCGGTCGTCGGCATGCCACCAACGGTAACCGTGCGGGTTCCGGCCAGGCAGGGTGCGTCACACCCTGGTTCGGTCCGGCCTGGCTGCCGATTCCGCCACCGGTGACGGTGGGAGCACGAACCCAAACCCAGGAGGTACGCCATGAGCAGCCCGATGCTCGACGAGGCGGTACTGGCGGAGATCGCCGGGAACACCGGCGACCGGCACCGGCCACTGATGTTCGTCAACGCCGCCATCCACACGCTCGACCCGGTGATCGGTGACTTCCCCGCCGCCGACCTGTTGGTCGGTACGAACGAGATCGTCGCGGTCGGGACCGGCCTGCACACCGCAGCCGAGGACGACGGCGCGATCGTGGTCGACTGCACCGGCCTGACCATCGTGCCCGCGATTGTCGACGGTGTCGCCGTCGCCGGCCTGCGCGTTCGTCCCGCCGACCGGGTCGGCGCGCTCACCCCCGGAAACCCAGCCACCTTCGCCCTGGTCGCCGGCCCGACCTCCGGCCGGTCCGTGCTGGAGATGATCGTCTGGCGTCCGGAGCAGGCCGCCGCGATCGTCGTCGACGGCGAGATCGTGCTCGCCAACGGCCGTCGGCTCACGCCCGCCCCGATCGCGCCCCAGCCGGGACCGCGGTCGGTCGAGAGCCCCTACCTGGGCATGTGGATCGACGAGACCGGTTTCCTGCACCAGGAACTCACCGCCGACGGCCGGTACGACGAGACGCGGGGCGGTCGGCCGCACGCGTACCAGGGGGCGTTCTGGATCGACGGCGACCGGATCGTCTACCGCGACGACCTGGGCTTCTGGGCGTACGGCCGGTTCGTCGACGGGGTGCTGCACCACGCCGGCTACGTCCTGCGCCGCCGATGAGCGCAGACAGCGAAGGGAGAGCCCGATGATGTTGTTCAGCGGCGGCACGGTCGTCACCATGGACCCGGCCATCGGCGACCTGGAACGGGGTGACGTGCTGGTCCGCGAGGACCGGATCGTCGCGGTCGGCCCGGACCTGCGGTCGCATCCGGAGGCGGCGGGCACGACCGTGATCGACACGACCGGCCGGATCGTCAGCCCCGGATTCGTCGACACGCATCGGCACGCCTGGCAGGCGCAGCTGCGCCGCAGCATCCCGGACGTGACCGACCTGGGGGCGTACGTGATGTCGACGCTGGCCGGGATCGCGCCCGCGTACACGCCGCACGACATGTACGTCGGCACCCGGCTCGCCGCGCTCACCGCCCTCGACGCCGGCATCACCACGATGCTCGACTTCTCGCACAACTCCCGTACGGCAGCGCACTCGGACGCGGCGATCCAGGCGCTGGTCGACACCGGCATCCGGGGCGTACACGCGTCGATGGGACCGCACTTCGGTGAGTGGGACCGCCAGTGGCCCGGCGACCTGGCCCGGTTGTGCGGGGCGTACCAGGGGACGAACGGCGGGCTGGTGACCCTGCGCCTGGCGGCGTTGGCCACCGACGAGATCGCCGGCCCGGCCCTGGCCTACGGGCCGGAGCTGGCGGCCGTCGCGCGCGATCTCGACCTCGGTGTCAGCGTGGACGCGGTGTTCGGTATGCCGTCGTCGGCGGCGATCCTGCGCTGGGCCGCCGACGGGCTGCTCGGCCCGAACCTGACCCTGATCCACGCCACGGGCCTCACCTCGCAGGCGTGGCAGGCGATGGGCGACGCGGGGGTCACCGTGTCGCTGGCACCGACCTCCGAGGCGCAGATCGGCCTGGAGACGGCGGTACCCGCGATCGACGAGGCGCTGGCCGTCGGTATCCGGCCCGGACTCAGCATCGACGTGGAGGTGGCGCTGGCCAGCGACATGTTCACGCAGATGCGTACCCTGCACGCGATCCAGCGGATGCGTGCGGTGAACGCCGCGTACGGCACGGACACCACGCCGGACCGGATCACCTCACGCGACGTGCTGGACTTCGCCACGGCACAGGGCGCCCGGACCAATGGACTCGGTGACGTCACCGGTTCCCTCACCCCCGGCAAGCAGGCGGACCTGCTGGTCGTCGCCGCCGACGACATCAACACGATGCCGCTCAACGACGCGGTCGGCACGCTGGTGCTCGGGGCCGACGCCCGCAACATCGAGACCGTCGTGGTGGCCGGCCAGGTGCGCAAGCGGAACGGGCAGCTTGTCGGCGCGGACATGGACGAGCTGCGCCGGCAGGTGACCGAATCCCGCGACGCGATCCGCAAGGCCGTCGTCAAGGAGGAACAGCGGTGGACGGGCGGGTAATCCGGATGCCGCACCGGGTCGAGAACATCCTGAGCCTTAGCGGATCGACGCTACTCGCGGCAGTCTTCGAGTATCGGGGCGGGGCAACGGTTAGTTCTGTCGGCGCCGGATCCACCAGAGGCAGGTACCGGCCAGCGCCCCGGCAAGCACGAGGAAGATCCCGGTTTCCATCCACTGCAGGGGCCAGTAGTGGCTCGCGGGGTGGTAGGTGACTGTCTGGTGGAGGTTGTCCTTGGCGAGGCAGGCGCCGATCTGACTCAGGTCTGGGGCGTCGCCTTGGCTATCTGGGAAGCATTCGGGGTAACTGTCGATGCGGACGACCTGGCCGGACGAGTTCTTCACGGGCGGCTGGGATGTCAGCCACGCGCCCTGCGGTGTCGGCAGGTCGAAGTGGAAGTCCGTCTGCGTGCCCGAGAAGCCGTGGAACTGGCTGGTGCTGGCCTGGTTGATCGGGAAGGTGGTCGTGGTCGACGGCAGCAGGTGGGGTCGGATGAGGGTGGGCACGAGAATCTGGATGGCGATGAACACGGCGAGGGTGACGGCCATGGCCGGCAGGGTGCGGCGCAGCAGCAGTCCCAGCGTGGTACCCAGGGCGAAGGTGAACGCGGCGTAGCCGAGCGGGACGATGTCGCGTGAGGCGAAGGTCATCGCCGCCCACCGGTCACCGCTGAGCTGGTCCAGCGGCCCGGCCCACCAGGTCAGCAGCCAACTGAGGATCGCTGCGGTGGCGATCGCGGCGACGCCGACGACGGTGAGTTTGACCGCGAGCCATCGGGTGCGCGTCACGGTCTGGTTCCAGGCGAGTTGGTGCGTGCCGGTTTCCAGTTCACGGCCGATCAGCGGCGCGCCCCAGAAGATGCCGATCAGCGCCGGTACGGCGATCACGAGGAGTTGCAGGAGCATCAACACGGGCTCGTAGCTTCGCTGCAACTGGCTGAGCTGGGCACCCAACGCCCGCGCCGCGGGGGTCGCGCCGTCGCAGGCGTGCAGCGGGGCGCACGCGGCCAGGGCCGCACTGTAATTGTGGTGCATCCGCAACCCGGTGATCAGGAAGCCGATCGCGGCGGCGGCGAGCAGGGCCAGGACGGTGAGGGCCTGGGCACGGAACTGCCGCCAGGTCACCCAGATCATCGCGCTGCTCCCGTCGGTTGCATCGCGGTATCGCCGCCGTGTTCGACGGGCCGCTCCAGGTAGGTCAGCACGAGGTCCTCCAGTTCGAGGTGTTCGGCGGACCAGTCCCCGGCGGGTAGTTCGCTGTCACTTCGCACCACGAACGTGGACTGCCGGTCGGTGTGCTCCGCCGAGATGACCTCCAGCCCCGCGGGCAGGTCGGACTCCTGGCGCCGCGTGCACACGATCCGGTGGTGCTGCGCGAGCAGGTCATCGGTTTCGCCGGCGAGCTGTACGCGGGAGGAGACCAGCACGACCAGGTAGTCGCAGACGCGTTCGAGGTCGGAGACCAGGTGTGAGGAGAGGATGACGCTGGTGTCGTGCTCGGCGACCGACTCCATCAGGTGGCGCAGGAAGTCGCGGCGGGCCAGCGGGTCGAGGCTGGCGACCGGTTCATCGAGGATGAGCAGTTCGGGTCGCTTGGCGACCGCCATGGTCAGGGCGAGCTGGGCGCGCTGCCCGCCGGAGAGTTTGCCCGCCTTCTGCTTCGGGTTCAGGCCCAGCTGCTCGACGCGGGCCTGTGCGAGCTTCGCGTCCCAGGCCGGGTTCATTTTGGCGCCGAACTTCAGGTGGTCGGCGACGGACAGGCTCGCGTAGGTGGGAGTGTCTTGGGCAACGTACCCGACTCGGGCCAGTTGCGCGGTTGCGCCGTTGGGCTGTTCGCCCAGCACCTCGATCCGCCCCGTGGTCGGCGCGAGCATGCCGCAGGCGATCTTCAGCAGCGTGGTCTTGCCCGCGCCGTTGGGCCCGACCAAGCCGACGACGCGCCCCAGCGGGAAATCAAGGGTGCAGTCAGCCAGCGCCTGGCGCTGGCCGTATCTCTTGCCCAGCGCATGGGCTTGCAGTATCGCGTTCATTTCTCCTCTTCGGCGCTCTCGCGCAGGGTGTTCTGGAACATCGCCTCGATGCCCGGCTCGGTCAGGCCCGCAGCGCGGGCCTTGTCCATCCAGGCACGCAGCTCCTGCTGCAACGGACCGTGCTCGATGAGCGATGCGTGGCCGAGCGACCGGGTGATGAAAGTGCCCACCCCCGGCTTTCCCGCGGCCAGACCCAGGTGCTCGAGTTCGCGGTACGCCTTGCTCACGGTGTTCGGATTGATCGCCACCTTGGCGACCACCTCCTTGACCGTGGGCAGCTTGTCGCCCTCGGCGAGCAGCCCCAGCAGCAGCGCCTGGCGTACCTGCCTGACGATCTGCAGATACGGGGCGATCCCCGAGCGCGCGTCGACGTGGAAGTCGATCACCCATAATCCTGTTCCACTAGATTGCTAGTGAAATGAGAGTGCATGGGAGTCGGACGCGTGTCAAGCACCAACCACGAACCAGCCCGCTCGCCAAATGCGCGTAGACGATTGCGCCCTGCCCAACACCAGGCCCATCGAGTGCAGGGGCGGGCCCGACTGCGCCGAGGCGTGCTACCTGGAGGAACTGACAGTCTGATGTGGTGGAACGTTCTGATCGGCCTCGGTGTCGCGGTCTTGGTCTCGTGGCTGGCGCTGCTGGTCGGGTTGCTGATCGCGCGACCGAAAGGTCCGCTGCTCACCGAGACGATCCGGATTCTGCCGGACCTGCTGCGGCTGCTGCGCCGTCTGGCCGGTGACCGCAGCCTCCCGCGAGGAGCGCGGGTCCGGCTCGGTCTACTGGTGGCCTACCTGGCGATCCCCATCGACCTGATCCCCGACTTCATCCCCATTCTGGGCTATGCCGACGATGCGATCATCGTGGCCGCGGTGCTGCGCTCGGTGGTCCGCCGGTCCGGGATCGAGGCGGTCCGCCGGCACTGGCCAGGTACCGAGGACGGATTCGCCGCCTTGTGCCGCCTGACCGGTATCCGCACTCCCGTACCCGGCACCGAGCTGGGAACTCGCGGCGGGGCAACTAGCGGCCGTCATCGCCGATCCGCCACCACACGACAGCGACGCCCTAGCTGAGGCACTTTATGCCCATCAACCTCAGGACAAGGGCGCCCAGTGTCAGCCGTGTGGGCGATCGCGGACGTGTACCGCGCGGCAGCCTCGACCGTGACGTACGGGTTGCGGCGAGAATCCGACACTACCGAGCATCATGGACTTGGATCCGCAGGGGCGTCTAGCTGGACTCACCGGACGCCGGACGATGACACCGGACGAGATCCGCCACACAGTCAAAGCGCTGGGAGACATGGCCGCAGTGCTCCGTGACGCGGACCCCGCAGACAAGGCGTTGATCTACCGCGAACTGGGGCTGGCCCTGACCTACCGGCCGACCGCCCGCACGGTATCCGCTCAGGCGACCCCAAGTGGATCATGTACTAGATTGTGTCCGAGGGGGGACTTGAACCCCCACGCCCTATACGGGCACTAGCACCTCAAGCTAGCGCGTCTGCCATTCCGCCACCCGGACTTGCTCTGTCCAGCCTACCGCGCCGGCCTGGGTGGTCCACCACCTGCAGGCCGCCCGGTGGGCCGCACGGGGAGTTACTGTACACGCCGCAGGTGGATCATGCACATCGGCATTCGGGGCACGTCCGGACCGGCTCGACCGGGGCTTCGGGACGGCCCGTGACGGCTCGTGGGTCGGGTGGCGTCGGGGTGCCCGTACCCGGCAGCATGAGCCACGTGCCCCATGCCTCTCCCCTGGCCGTCGCCCAGCAGCGGGCTCTCGCGCTGCGCGGGGCGGGTAACCTCGCCGCCGCCCGTGACCTGCTGACCGACGCGGTCGAGTCCACCCGGCCGCCGTTCGGCAGGGATCATCCGGACGTGCTGAGCACCGCGCATCTGCTGGCCCGGCTGCACCGGGAGGCGGATGACCCGAGCGCTGCCCGTCGGGTGCTGGAGGAGGCGTTCGCCGCCGGGGAGCGCCGGTGGCCCCACGGGGACCCGCTGATGCTGGCGTTGTCCTTCGAGCTCGGCTCGGTCGCCGACGAGCTGGGTAACCGCCACGAGGCCCGCCGCAACTACACCCGCGTCGCCGCCGCCGGCCCCGCCGTGCTGGGTGCCGACCACCCGGCCGTACGCACGGCACGGGAGTATCTCGG
>NZ_POTY01000288.1 GCF_003236315.1 Micromonospora craterilacus | reverse complement strand
GGTTCACGATCCGCTCCACGGTTCGCCGCCGCGCTGCCGCAGCGACCGGGCGAGCAGCGGCGGGCCCATCACGAGCCCGGCGAGCAGCAGCCCGGCGAGCAGCATCAGGGTGTGTGACAGCCGCCAGCCGCCCTCGGCCTCAAGAGAGACCGGTACGCCCGCGACGTACTCCCCGCCGCCCGCGCCGTTGCCGGGATCGTCGGAGATCGGGTCCCCGGTGATCGGGTCCACCGCACCGTTGCCCGAGCCGGCGGACGGCCCGCCACCCGGCCCGGCGCTCGGGCCGCCGGAACTCGGGCCCGCGCTCGGGCCGCCGCTCGGTCCACCCGGCGTGCCCGGCTGGCCGTTCGACCCGCCTGGCTGGTTGCCACCGTTCGAGCCGCCGTTGTTCTGCGGCGTCTTCTGGGGGGCGCCGCCGGTGCCGGTGTCGCACTGGACGGTGGCACCCTTGCGGTCGCACTCGGGCGGGTTCGGGGTGTTCTTGGCCAGCGTGTTGGTGCCGTCGTTGGAAAAGGTGGGGTTGTTGCAACTCTTGATCTTGTTGGGCTGCACCTCGACGCCCGGGATCTTCTCCACCTGCTCCAGACCCGCCTCGACCAGGTTCTTCGGCAGCGGCGAGTAGCCGAGGGAGTCCGCCTGCTGCTGCCCCTCGCAGAGCAGGTAGTAGCCGAAGGCGGCGAGGGTGCGGCCCCGGTCCTTGTTGAGGCCGTACTCCTCCTTCGTCGGCAGGATCATGTAGGAGTACGAGGAGAGCGGGTAGGCGCGTTTGTCGGGGCTGGCGTAGACGCCGTCCAGCTTCTGGGTGAGGTAGACGCTCCGGTCCTTGTTGGCCGTCTCGATGTCCGCGAAGGTGAGCGCGACGGCGACGTTGCGGGCGGTCGGCTCGATGTAGTAGCCGGACTTGTTGAGCACCTTCGCCACCGGGAAGCCGGCCTTCTTCGGGTACGAGTACTCGACGTACGTGATCGCGCCCTCGCCCTGCGGCTGCCGGACGTACCCGGAGACGTTCTCCGAGCCGTTCTTGGCGACGAACCCCTCACTGGTCTTGTACGGGAAGTACGAGGTCAGCCCGCAGGGGGTGCGCTTGCCGTTCTTGGCGCAGTAGTCGTTCCAGATCTCCGGGTACTGCTTGCTCAGCCAGAGCGTGAACTGCGCGCTGGTGCCGGAGCCGTCCGCCCGGACGACCGGGACGATCCGCCGCGCCGGCAGGGTCAGCGACGGGTTGTCGGCCTTGATCGCCGGGTCGTTCCAGAACTTGATGACGCCGGTGAAGATCTTCGCCACGTTCTCGCCGGAGAGGCGCAGGTTGGTGACCCGGCGTCCGCCGATGTTGAGGTTGTACATGAAGGCCGTACCACCGGCCACGATCGGCATGTATGCGAACTCCCGCGCCGGCGGCTGGTCGGCCGCGCGGCCGAAGTTCGAGTCGTAGAGCCCGTACTGGATCTCCGAGACGCCGAAGTCGACGGTGCCGTTGGCGAACTGGGTACGCCCGTCCGTCGAGCCGCTGGCGCTGTAGTTGACCGTCATGTTGAACTGCTTGACGTTGGCGCCCCACTGCCGCAACGCGTTCGCACTCCACGTCGAGCCCGCGCCGCTGATCGGGATGTAGCCCGGCGCGGCCTGGGCGACGGTGGCGGGAAGCACGACCGCTCCGACGGTCGCCACCGCGACGACGGCGCGGAGCAGCCGGCCGATCCGGCCCCGGCTGCCGCGCATCCTGTTCCTAAACATGACCATCCTCGCTGTCGCTCCTGGGAACGGGTGGGGAGTCGGGTACGACAGTTGTGGCGCGCGAACGTTCGCGATCGGCGAACCGTCGGGCGTCCCGGTAGGAGGCGACCATTCGTCGCCGCAGTTGCCGCTTGCTGAGGTTGCCGGCTCCCCGACCGCCCACGAACCGGGCGAGCGCGAAGAGGAACAGGACGAGCAGCATCAGGGCGGCACCGCTGCCGAAGCCCCGGGCGACCATCAACGGTTCCGGCGACTTGACCGCGTCGAAGGTGAACAGCGGCAGGGACACCTGCCAGCCGGAGAAGGGGTTGGCGTTGAAGTTGGTCGCGAACCCGGCGGTGAGCAGCACCGGCGAGGTCTCGCCGATCCCTCGCGCGGTGCCGAGGATGACCGCGGTGGTCAGTCCGGACCGCGCCGTCGGCAGCACCACCCGCCACACCGTCTGCCAGTGCGACGCGCCCAGGGCCAGCGACGCCTCGCGCAGATGCCCCGGAACCAGCCGCAACACCACGTCCGCGGCGCGCACGATGATCGGCAGCGTCATGATGCTCAGGGCCAGGGAGGCGGCGAAGCCGGACTTTCCGATGGCGAGCCACTGCCACCGCTCGGGCAGGTTCTCCTGGGCCCAGCGGCCAAAGATGAGAATGACCGACAGGTAGATGAAGAGCCCGGCCACGATCGACGGAAGCGCGGTCATCGCCTCGACGATCGTCCGAACGAAGCGGCTGAACGGTCCCGGGAACTCGCTGAGGAAGACGGCGCAGATGACCCCGGCGGGCACCGTGATCGCCAGGCAGATGGCGATCTGCTCCAGGGTGCCGACCGCGGCGTGCAGGATGCCGCCCACGGTGACCGGATCCAGCGGCCCCGCCGAGGACATGTCCTGGGTGATGAAGTTCAGGTGGTGCAGCGCGTCCCAGCCCCGGAACAGGACGTAGGCGACCACCAGAACGAGCGCGCTGACCAGCACGAACGCGAGGCTGTGCACGATGACCGAGACCACCCGGGCCCGCACCGCCGGGCCGGGGTTCTCGTACGCGACCAGCACCGTGTAGAAGGCGACGAAGCTCAGGTACCCGACGACGATCATGCCCAGGATGCCGCTGAGCGGTGCCAGCTGGTTGAAGAGCAGCACCGTGAAGCCCACGGCCGCGGCGGCTGCGGCGAGGACCGGGAAGAACTCGCGCTCGCCGCTGCCACGAACCACGCGCCGCCACTCCGCCGCCGGCCGCTCGGGCGGGGTGGGAACGGTGGTCCTGGTTTCGGTCTTGGTCAACCCGGTCATCGGGTCATGCCTCACTCTCGGCACCGGATCGACTCCGCACGATGATCGTCGACGCGATGAAGTTGACGACCAGCGTCATGAGGAACAGGGCGAGGCCCGCGGCCATCAGTGCGGAGAGCCCGAAGTCGCTCGCCTCGCCGTACTGCTGGGCGATCAGGGCCGAGACGGAGATGCCGCCGTTCTGGAGGACCTGCCACTTGATCTCGAAAACCGGCGTGATGATCATGTAGACGGCGATCGTCTCGCCGAGGGCCCGGCCCAGTCCGAGCATGGTGCCGCCGATCATGCCGCCCCGGCCGAACGGGAGCACGACGGCCCGGATCATGCCCCACTTGGTGGCGCCGAGGGCGTACGCGCCCTCCCGCTCGCCCACCGGCGCCTGCGAGAAGACCTCCCGCATCACCGACGAGATGATCGGCGTGACCATCATCGCCACCACCATCCCGGCGATGAACGTCGACGAGGTGTAGACGGACATCGTGGCGAGCGGGTCGCGCGGGTCGACACCGTCGACCCGGAAGATCGGAATCCACCCCAACCAGGTGGAGAGCCACCGGGCCAGGTAGATCACCTTGCCCTCCAGCAGGTACGCGCCGAGGAGGCCGTACACCACGCTCGGCACCGCCGCCATCAGGTCCACCAGCGAGACGAGCGTGCGCTGGAGCCGGCCGGGCGCGTACTCGGAGATGTAGAGCGCCGTCCCGATGGCCAGCGGTACGGCGAAGCTCAGGGCGACCATCGCCACCAGCACCGTGCCGACCAGCAGAGCCGCCACTCCAAAGTTGTTGGAGTCCGGGTCCCACGCCTCGGTCGTGAAGAACGACCAGCCGGCCACCTGCAACGCCGTCGAACCGCGGTAGAGCAGGAAGCAGCCGACCAGCAGCATGATGAGCAGCACCGCGGCGCCACCGGCCCGGGCGATCAGGCGGAAGACGTGGTCGGAGGGGCCGACCCGGGTCGTTATCTGGCGAGGTGCCTCAGTGGACTCCTCGGCGGCCACGCCGGGGATGGTGGTCGTGACCATCAGCGGCCCACCACGGCGAGACGGTTGACTGGCAGGCGAGAACGCCTGACCGTGCTGCACACCTGGAACGCCACCTTTCCCGAACCGGCTCGACCGGTGCCGCCGCCCCGTTCGTCGCAGGGCTCACGCTCGGTGGGAGCGGTGACGCCGCGGGCAGGCGAACACGTACGCCAGACATGTGACCGATGAATTCCGGATGTCCGCGCTTCCGATCGAGTTGCCGACTCGGCGGAGGTGCGCAATTCGACGCGTCCGTCCAATTCGGTGCGTCCGTCCGGTCTGTTGTCCATCGACCCGACAATCCCGACTACCGACAACGGATCTTTCACAGCTCGCCCGGCATCCGGAGTCGGGGCCGGTACGCCTGACCGAGCGACGATTGCGCCAGGCCGGCGCCCAGAGTGCGGGGCGAGCGGATCCCGGTGTCTTCCGTTTCCGCCGGCCGGTGGCGCCCCCTTCGGGCGCTCCGGATGCCGACCACGATCTCCGCCTGCGGCACCGCCTCCAGAAAGCGTTCCAGGTTGTACGTGCACTCCCGCGCCCGCAGGTAGGACCGGCTGGAGACGGCGACGATGCGGCCGTTGAGTTCGAGCCGCCAGATCCACTGCCCGGTCATTTCGACCGTGCCTTCGAGCGGCACCACCTGATCCACATTTTTCTGTAGATCGAGTACCGACTGCCGGCAGTCGGCATAGACGTCGTGATAGATGGCACTTCGGCCAAGTTGCCGATTATTGGGCGATACGAGCATCCAAAGGATGCCTTCGCGCACGGGTACGCCCTGCGCCTGCGGCACCGGCGCGGCAAGGAACACGTAACGTGGACGCTGCACCTTGATCCCTCCCTCAACCGCGGACCGAAACCGCACCTGACCTGGCCGCAGATTTGACTGCTGGAAACAGGCTCGACACGGACAATGACTCAGTCAGCAGCCGATCGCTCACGCCGGACATCCGGAACGTGAACAGCGGGTTCATGCTCATCCACCGTTCGGATACAAAGCACTTCCAACGGGGGGAGCGGGCAGCGATTGATGAGGGTTTGTGCCCTTATGCACTCCGGGATTCAGCCCGGGTGACGGATCGGGAAACCATTCCCGACCGTCGATGCCGGTGGCATGCGCAGGCCGGGCCGCCGCCATCCACGGTAGCGGCGGTCAGCTGAGTCACCGGGCCGCCCGGCCGCCGCGACGGCGCGGACGGTGGCGGGCATGGCACAACCCGGCTCGGAGCGGAGGTCGAACCGCCCAGGGCGACGTAGCGCGGCGCGGGCGACCGGGCCCGGCCCGACTCCAAGGTCAGGCCAAGGTCAGCCCGAGGTCAGGCCCAGACCTGCTGCGGCTCGGCGCGGCGCTCGGCCAGCGTCGGCGCGGCGTCGTACTCGCGGACCACCTCGTAGCGGGTGTTGCGCTCGACCGGCCGGAAGCCGGCGTCCCAGATCAGGTGCAGCAGGTCGTCCCGGTGCATGGTGTTCGGCGTCCCGTACGAGTCGGCGTCGTGAGTGATCTTGTATTCCACGACCGAACCGTCCAGGTCGTCCACCCCGAAGTTGAGCGATAGCTGGGCCACCGAGAGCCCGTGCATCACCCAGAAGCACTTGACGTGCGGCACGTTGTCGAACAACAGCCGGGACACCGCGAAGGTCTTCAACGACTCGGCCGGCGAGGCCATCGTCGTCCGGGCCTGGATCCGGTTGCGGACCTTGCCGTCCGCCGAATCCACGAAGTCGTGCTGGTAACGCAGCGGGATGAAGACCAGGAAGCCGCCGGTCTCGTCCTGCAGCTCACGCAGGCGCAACACGTGGTCGACCCGGTGCCGGGGCTCCTCGATGTGGCCGTAGAGCATGGTCGACGGCGTCTTCATGCCCTTGCTGTGCGCCAGCCGGTGGATCCGCGACCAGTCCTCCCAGTGGCAGGCGTGGTCGACGATGTGCTGGCGGACCTCCCAGTCGAAGATCTCCGCGCCGCCGCCGGTCAACGACTCCAGCCCGGCATCCATCAGCTCGTCGAGGATCTCGTCGGCGCTCAGTCCGCTGATCTTCTCGAACCACTGCACCTCGGTCGCGGTGAACGCCTTGAGCTTGACCTTCGGCAGCGCCGCCTTCAGTTCGCGCAGCACCTTCGGGTAGTAACGCCAGGGCAGCGTCGGGTGCAGGCCGTTGACGATGTGCAGCTCGGTGAGCTGCTCGTCCTCCATCTCCTTGGCCTTACGGACCGCCTCGTCGACGCGCATCGTGTACGCATCCTTCTCGCCCGGCTTGCGCTGGAACGAGCAGTACGCGCAGGAGGCGGAGCAGACGTTGGTCAGGTTGAGGTGCCGGTTGACGTTGAACATGACCCGGTCGCCGTTGTCCTCGGTGCGCTTGTGGTGCGCCAGCCGACCCAGCCAGGTCAAATCGTCGCTCTCGTAGAGGGCGATCCCGTCCTCACGGGTCAGCCGCTCTCCCGCGTACACCTTCGCTTCGAGCTCGCGCTTGAGTCCGGCGTCCATCGAAAGCCCCGTCCCTTCCACCTGCGGTCGCAACCGGAGCCCGGTCGCAACCAGAGCCTACGTCGGCCGCAGACGCAGCTCACACCGTGGTCCGTTGGCAGTGTGGGCGTCACCAGACTCTCAGGCTCCTGTTACCCGCCCAGACATCGACACCGCGATACCGGGTGCGGTAGACAGGATGGGGCACGACACCCTGATGGCGTTCCCCCGCCGCCGCGTCCCCCCGGCGCGGCGCAGCACGCCGGAAGAGGAGCGGAATGGTCGACAGCGCGAACGGGCGACGGCAGCGGCGACGGAGCCCGGTGATCTCACCGGTGCTGCGACCGATGCTCTGGTCCGCTCTGATCAGCGCCGTCGCCAGCGCGGTCCTCGCCGCTCCGGCCTACGCCGACCCGACCGTGCCCGTCACGGTGCCCGACACCGGTTCCCGGCCGGTGGTCACCGGCCAGTTCCAGCTGCCTGGCGGCGCCCCGGCCGGCGGCACCCCCGGCGTGGTGACCCCGCCAGTCACCAACCCCGGCGCCAGCGCCCTCGAAAACCAGATCAACGCCGTCGAGGTCCGGGTCGGCGAGCTCGGCACCCAGCTGCTCGAACTGGAGCAGCAGCGCAACGAGGCCGAGGCCCAGCTGCTCGTCGCCGAGCGTGAGCTGGAGTTCGCCCGGGCCAGGACCACCGAGGCCCAGCAGCGCGCCGATCAGGCCGCCGCCGAGGCGATCAAGGCCGCCGCCGCGCTACCGCCCGGCGACTTCGCGGCCGACCTGCGCGACCTGGACCTGCTCCGGCGGGCCCACCTCGGCGAGAAGTCCGAGCACGCCACCGGCGCGGCGGCCGGCGAGATGGCCCGAGCGCGCGCCGACGAAGAGGTGGCCACGCAGGCGTACGCGGCGGCCGAGTCCCGAATGCGGGGCGTCCAGGAGCAGTACGCCGCCACGCAGAAGGCGCTGCGCGACGAAGAGGCGAAACTCATCAAGCTGCGCGAGGACAACGCCGCGCAGCTGATCGAGCTGGCCCGCCAGCAGGAACGCGCCGAGCAGCAACTCGGTGCCGACTACGTCGACCAGTCGGCCAACGGGCAGGTCGCGCATCCCACGGCACTGGCCGCGGTCGCGTACGCCCGCAAGCAGCTCGGCGACCCGTACGTGTGGGGCGCCACGGGACCGAACTCCTTCGACTGCTCGGGCCTGATCTGGTCGGCGTACCGGTCGGCGGGCTACTACGGGCTGCCCCGGGTCTCTCGCGATCAGTACTACGCGACCAGGTCGCGGACCGTGCCGCGCAACGCATTGCTCCCCGGCGACCTGGTCTTCTTCGCCTCCGGCAGCAGCTGGCAGAGCATCCACCACATGGGGATGTACATCGGCGGCGGCAAGATGATCCACGCCCCGACCACCGGCGATGTGGTGAAGATCTCGACCGTCCGCTGGTCCCGGCTCTTCGCCGCGACCCGGGTGGTCGGTGCGGTGC